>NZ_JAGYGG010000005.1:0-258803 GCF_019947335.1 Pseudomonas sp. BF-R-24 | reverse complement strand
GGCTCGTGGGCGCGGAGATGGGTATAAGAGACAGAGTCGACATAGATGTTGCCTGACACACTGCCTTCGCGAGCAAGCCCGCTCCCACAGGTTATTCGTCGTCGTCGAAGTTATAGCTACCCGGCGCCAGGTTCTCGAAACGGGTGTACTTGCCGATGAACGCCAGGCGGATAAAACCGATCGGCCCGTTACGCTGCTTGCCGATGATGATTTCGGCGATGCCCTTGTGCTCGGTCTCCGGGTGATACACCTCGTCGCGGTAAACGAACATGATCACGTCGGCGTCCTGCTCGATCGCTCCGGATTCCCGCAAGTCGGAGTTCACCGGGCGTTTGTTTGGCCGTTGCTCCAGGGAACGATTGAGCTGCGAGAGCGCCACCACCGGACAGTTGAATTCCTTGGCCAGGGCTTTCAGGGATCGGGAGATCTCGGAAATCTCGTTGGTCCGGTTGTCACCGCTGGAGCCCGGGATCTGCATCAGTTGCAGGTAGTCGATCATGATCAGGCCGACATCGCCGTGTTCACGCACCAGACGGCGGGTCCGGGCGCGCATTTCCGACGGGCTGATGCCGGCGGTATCGTCGATGAACAGCTTGCGGTCGTTGAGCAGGTTGACCGCCGAGGTCAGGCGCGGCCAGTCGTCATCTTCCAGCTGGCCGGAACGGACCTTGGTCTGGTCGATACGCCCCAGGGAAGACAACATACGCATGATCAGCGATTCACCTGGCATCTCGAGGGAGTAAACCAGGACGGCCTTCTCGCTACGCAACACGGCGTTTTCCACCAGGTTCATCGCAAAGGTGGTTTTACCCATGGATGGACGGCCAGCGACGATGATCAGGTCGGACGGTTGCAGGCCGCTGGTTTTCTCGTCGAGGTCGGTGTAGCCGGTGGACAGGCCGGTGATGGCGTTGTCGGTGTTGAACAGGGTGTCGATGCGGTCGATGGCTTTGGTCAGCAGGTCGTTGACGCCCACCGGGCCACCGGTTTTCGGTCGGGCCTCGGCGATCTGGAAGATCTGCCGTTCAGCCTCGTCGAGAATCTCCGCGGCAGTGCGACCTTCAGGGTTGAACGCGCTGTCGGCGATTTCGGTACTGATACCGATCAGCTGGCGCAACGTCGCCCGTTCGCGAACGATCTGCGCATAGGCCTTGATGTTGGCGACGGACGGGGTGTTTTTCGCCAGTTCACCGAGGTAACCGAGGCCACCGACTTGCGAAGTCTGACCTTCCTTGTCCAGTTGCTCGGACAGGGTCACGACATCGATCGGCATGTTCTGATCGGCCAGCTTGGCGATCGCACGGAAAATCAGGCGGTGGTCATGTCGATAGAAATCGCCGTCGGAGACTTGATCGAGCACGCGTTCCCAGGCGTTGTTGTCCAGCATCAGACCACCGAGCACGGCCTGTTCGGCCTCGATGGAGTGCGGCGGCACCTTCAGGGCGGCGGTTTGCAGATCGTATTGCTCGGGAGCGGAGATATCGTTCATGGCCACTTGTGTTTTGGGTGATGAAAAGCAGGGGGTTCAGAAAGACAAAGGGCACGACCTGTAAACAGGATCGTGCCCGATGTTACCGGCAAGCACCCGAGGGTGCCAGCCGACAAGTGCTGCTTAAGCTGCTACCACGACAACGCGTACGGTGGCTTCAACTTCGGCGTGCAGGTGCACGGCTACGTCGAATTCGCCTACGTTGCGGATGGTGCCGTTCGGCAGACGAACTTCGCTCTTCTGCACTTCAACGCCGGAGGCGGTCAGTGCGTCAGCGATGTCGTGAGTACCGATCGAACCGAACAGCTTGCCTTCGTCGCCAGCGGTGGCAGTGATGGTCACTTCCAGCTCGGCCAGTTGGGCAGCGCGGCTTTCAGCCGATGCTTTGCGATCTGCTGCAGCTTTTTCCAGCTCAGCGCGACGCTCTTCGAACGCAGCCAGGTTGGCTGGGGTCGCAGCGGTAGCTTTGCCGTAAGGCAGCAGGTAGTTACGACCGTAACCAGCCTTAACGTTCACTTTGTCACCCAGGTTGCCCAGGTTGGTGACTTTTTCCAGAAGGATCAGTTGCATGTGAAAATCCTCTTAACTTTTAACCTTCACCGTTCGCGTTATCGGCATCTTTCGGTGCCGAACGACCGCGAAAATCAATCAGGCTGTCGACGATGGCCAGGACCACCAGCAACGGATAGATCAGTTGCATGAACAGCAACAGCGTCACGTACAACCCCACCAGCCAGAACCTGGCCAGTCGCTTCTGCGCCACCAGCCCGTGAATCAGGGCCAGCCCGGCGAACACCAGCGGTACGCTGCACAACGGCGTCAACATGGCCATCTGTGAACCGAGATTCGGCCCCAGAAGCATGCACGCCAGCAGCAACATCGCCGGCAACAGCGGGATGCGGATGGCGCGAAACTCGCGACCAAAACCGCCCGGGTTGTACAACAACGCCTGCCAGTAACGCCCGACAAGCAGGCTCAGCAAGCTGACGATTTGCAACAACGCCGCAATCAGGCCGGTCAGGACCGGTGCAATCAGGGACGCGAAACGCGCTTGTTCGTCTACCGACAACTTCTGGTAGACATCACCGAGTAGCGACGGCATGACTTTGATCAAAGCCTGCGCCAGCATCTCGATCTGGGGAGCAAAAGCTGTCCCCAACACCACTGAAAACACCACTCCCATCGCTATGCTGACCAGCAGCACGCGGTTCCAGGACTCGCTTGCGCGCAAAACCAACGCAAGGCTCGCAGACCCCAGCAGCACCAGAAGTGCCCGTGGGTCGTCGGAGTAAAGCCACCAGGCCAATGCCGGCAGCAGTCCCAGAGCAAGAACGCCCAGGGCGTCCCTCAATCCGCGCCGCAGGAGCACAAGGCATCCGGCAGCAGCACCCAACCAATACAACAACGGCAATGCCGCGCATCCAGCCACTACCAGAGTGGCCTGCATACGGCCGCGCATGATGAACTCAGCTATGGCCCGCATGCATTCAATCCTTTGCTACGTGTCGACTGCCCGGTCTCAGCGGCCGTGGCTGTCGGTGTAGGCCAGCAGGGCCAGGAAGCGGGCGCGCTTGATAGCGGTGGCCAGCTGACGCTGATAACGAGCTTTGGTACCGGTGATGCGGCTTGGAACGATTTTGCCGGTCTCGGATACGTAGGCTTTCAGAGTGTTGAGATCTTTGTAATCGATCTCTTTCACGTCTTCAGCGGTGAAGCGGCAGAATTTACGACGACGGAAGAAACGTGCCATGTAATTGGCTCCTTAAAAGGTCCGTGGATTACTCGTCAGCGTTATCGCTGTTGTCGCTGTCATCACTATCAGCGCTTTCAGCGCCTTCGTGCTCAGGACGGTCGCGACGCTCACGGCGCTCACTGCGGTTTTCTTCAGCCTTGAGCATCTCGGACTGGCCGGTAACGGCTTCGTCGCGACGGATGACCAGGTTACGGATCACTGCATCGTTGTAGCGGAAGTTGTCTTCCAGCTCGGCCAGGGCCTTGCCGGTGCACTCAACGTTCAGCATCACGTAGTGAGCCTTGTGAACATTGTTGATTGCGTAGGCCAGTTGACGACGGCCCCAATCTTCCAGACGGTGGATTTTGCCGCCGTCTTCTTCGATCAGCTTGGTGTAACGCTCAACCATGCCGCCGACTTGCTCGCTTTGATCCGGGTGGACCAAAAAGATGATTTCGTAATGACGCATGAATGCTCCTTACGGGTTGTAGCCTGCCGCTCAAAAGCGGTCAGACAAGGAGTGAATGACACTTATGGACTTGCGGACGCTAGACACGTTGGTGCCTGCCATCACAGCAAGGGGCGCAATTGTAGAGAAGGGGCGAGGGAGGCGCAAGGTAATTGGTGATTATTTGAACAGTCCGTTCGAACCACCAATCTTCAACATAACGCATAACCAATGTGGGAGCGGGCTTGCTCGCGAATGCGGCACTACACCCAACATCTTTGCTGAATGTTACTCCGCTTTCGCGAGCAAGCCCGCCCCCACATTTTGATTGCGTCGAGCTTAGGACTTCTTGGCAGCAGCCTTGGCTTTGACGCTGCGCTGACGCTGCGCTTCGAACAGGCAGACACCCGTCGCCACGGAAACGTTGAGACTGCTGACGCTACCGGCCATCGGCAGGTTGACCAGGTAGTCGCAATGCTCGCGGGTCAGGCGACGCATGCCCTTGCCTTCGGCACCCATGATCAGGATGGTCGGGCCGGTCAGATCCTGGTCATACAGGCTGACCTCAGCTTCACCGGCCGTGCCGACAACCCACAAGCCGCGCTGCTGGAGCTTTTCCAGGGTGCGCGCCAGGTTGGTCACGGCAACCAGCGGAATCACTTCCGCCGCACCGCAGGCGATTTTTCGTACAACCGGAGTCAGGGTCGCTGACTTGTCCTTCGGCACGATCACGGCCAGCGCGCCCGCCGCATCGGCGGAGCGCAGGCAGGCGCCGAGGTTGTGCGGATCGGTCACGCCGTCGAGCACCAGCAACAACGGTGCGCCGTCGGTGCGGTCGAGCAGCTCGTCGAGCATCGCCTCGCCCCAGACCTGGCTCGGACTCACGTCCGCGACCACACCCTGGTGCACGCCTTCAACCCAGGCGTCCATTTCACGGCGCTCGGCCTGCCCGACCTGGACCCGGTTTTCGTTGGCCAACTCAATCAGCGTCTGGACCCGAGGGTCATTGCGACCTTCGGCCAACCAGATCTGCTTCACGCGTTTCGGGTGGTGACGCAACAACGCTTCTACAGCATGTACGCCGTAGATCTTTTCCAACTGACTCATGGCTTGGCCTTAGGTTTACGCGCCCCGCCACTCTTGGCTGGAGCCGAGCCCGCTTTTGGCGGGCCTTTACGATGTTTGCTCGGTTTGGCTGGCTTGCCGCCGACGGCCTTGTCAGGCGTCGACCGACTGGTCTTTCCCCCAGACGCCGCTTTACCGCCGCTTTTCGCACCGGCGAGCAACGCCTGCTTCATTTCACGACTTTTGCGCACTTCGGCGTTTTTCGCCGCTGCATCGCTCGGGCGATAGGCCTCTACAGCCTTTTCCTTGGCAGGACGACGACCGGTTTTCGCCGGGGCCGGTTCGGCTTCGACTTTCGCAGCGGGCGCCGTGCTTTCGGTACCACGCTTCTTGCGGCCGATCGGCGCGCTGATGGTTTTCTCGGCCATCTCGAAGTCGATCTTGCGTTCGTCGAGGTCGACGCGCATGACACGCACTTCCACGGTATCGCCCAAGCGGAAGCTGCGACCGGTACGCTCACCGGCCAGGCGGTGGTGCACAGGATCGAAGTGGTAGTAATCGCCCGGCAGCGCGGTGACGTGCACCAGGCCTTCGACGTAGATATCGGTCAGTTCGACGAACAGGCCAAAACCGGTCACGGCGGTGATCACACCCGGGAACGACTCGCCAACGCGATCTTTCATGAACTCGCACTTGAGCCAGTTCACTACGTCGCGGGTCGCTTCGTCGGCACGACGCTCGCTCATCGAGCACTGCTCGCCGAGTTGCTCCAGGGCCGCTTCGTCGTACGGATAGATGCGCGCTTTCGGAATGGTCATCGCACCGGCACGGCGAACGTGCGGGGTGTCCTGCTTCGAATGGATCACGCTGCGAATCGCCCGGTGCGTGAGCAAGTCCGGGTAGCGGCGGATCGGCGAAGTGAAGTGGGTGTACGCCTCGTAATTCAGGCCGAAGTGGCCCTGGTTATCGGCGCTGTACACCGCCTGGCTCAACGAACGCAGCATGACAGTCTGGATCAGGTGGAAATCCGGACGATCCTTGATGCCGGCCAGCAGTGCCTGGTAATCCTTCGGCGACGGACCGTCCTTGCCTTTGTGCAGGGACAGGCCGAGCTCGCCGAGGAACGCGCGCAGCTTTTCCAGGCGCTCCGGTGGCGGGCCATCGTGAACGCGATACAGCGCCGGAATTTCGTGCTTCTTCAGGAATTCGGCGGTGGCCACGTTGGCCGCCAGCATGCATTCCTCGATCAGCTTGTGCGCATCGTTGCGCACGGTCGGACGAATTTCGGCGATCTTGCGCTCGGAACCGAAGATGATCCGGGTTTCCTGGGTTTCGAAATCGATCGCGCCACGGACGTGACGGGCCGCCAGCAACACCTTGTACAGCGAGTACAACTGCTTGAGGTGCGGCACCACGTCGGTGTATTCACCGCGCAGCTTGCGAGCTTCGGTGGCTTTCGGCGTTTCCAGCATCGCGCTGACCTTGTTGTAGGTCAGGCGCGCATGGGAGTGAATCACCGCTTCGTAGAAGCAGTAGTCGGTCATTTCACCGGACTTGGAGATGGTCATCTCGCAAACCATGGCCAGGCGATCGACTTGCGGGTTCAGCGAGCACAAACCGTTGGACAGCTGCTCAGGCAGCATCGGAATCACGCGCTCGGGGAAGTACACCGAGTTGCCGCGAACCTGCGCTTCGGCATCCAGCGCCGAACCGAGTTTCACGTAGCTGGATACGTCGGCAATCGCCACGTACAGCTTCCAGCCGCCCGAGAACAGGCGCAGCTTGCCCGGACGCGCTTCGCAATAGACCGCATCGTCGAAGTCGCGGGCATCTTCGCCGTCGATGGTGACGAACGGCAGATGACGCAGGTCGATGCGCTTCTCTTTGTCTTTCTCTTCGACTTCCGGCTTGAGCTTGCCGGCTTCCTTGAGCACGGCGTCAGGCCAGACGTGAGGAATGTCGTAGGTACGCAGGGCAACATCGATTTCCATGCCCGGCGCCATGTAGTTGCCCACGACTTCAACCACGTCGCCTTGCGGCTGGAAGCGTGGCGTCGGCCAGTGAGTGATCTTCACTTCGACGAACTGACCGATCTGCGCGTTGGCGTTACGACCCGGCGTCACCAGCACTTCCTGCTGGATCTTCGGATTGTCCGCAACCACGAAACCGATGCCGCCCTCTTCGAAGTAGCGGCCGACGATGGTTTCGTGAGCGCGGGACACCACTTCGACGATCATGCCTTCGCGGCGACCACGACGGTCCAGGCCGGATACCCGGGCCAGGGCACGGTCACCATCGAACACCAGACGCATCTGCGCCGGGCTCATGAACAGGTCGTCACTGCCGTCGTCCGGCACCAGGAAGCCGAAGCCGTCGCGGTGACCGCTGATGCGACCCAGGATCAGGTCAAGCTTGTCCACCGGTGCATAAGTGCCGCGACGGGTATAGATGAGTTGAGCATCGCGCTCCATGGCGCGCAGACGGCGGCGCAGGGCTTCGATCTGGTCTTCTGTGGTCAGACCAAACTCTTCGACCAGTTGCTCGCGGTTAGCAGGCGAACCTCGATCAGCAAGGTGCTGAAGGATCAGTTCGCGGCTAGGAATAGGGTTTTCATATTTTTCCGCTTCACGAGCGGCCTCGGGATCGAGGGACTGCCAATCGGCCATTAGAGAGTTTTCACCTTGTCTATATGCGGGTTAGTTTGGCATAGGCGTAATGAAACGGGAAATTTCAGGCTAAGACGCCCCATCTAAAGCCCTGTATCGACACATCAAAGCTGAATTGCAGACCGCTGGTGAATTTTTTCAGGTTTTTTTGTGGCCGGGGGTTTACAGTTAAAAAGACGCTCCGTATAGTGCGCGCCATCGACGACGGACAACGTTGCCGATACTGCCCAGATGGTGAAATTGGTAGACACGCCAGCTTCAGGTGCTGGTGACCGCAAGGTCGTGGAAGTTCGAGTCTTCTTCTGGGCACCAATTTCGAGCTTGAGATTAGTTCAATTTCAAGGCTCACACAAAAACCCGCGAAAGCGGGTTTTTGCATTTTTGACCACTGATTTATTAATTTTAAAATCAGGGGTTTACAGATCAAAACGCTCTCCGTATAGTGCGCCACATCAACAGCGGCAACGCTGAAGATGAATGCCCAGATGGTGAAATTGGTAGACACGCCAGCTTCAGGTGCTGGTGACCTTACGGTCGTGGAAGTTCGAGTCTTCTTCTGGGCACCAATTCAAATTCAAGGTTACGACCTTGGATTTCACAAAAACCCGCGAAAGCGGGTTTTTGCGTTTCTGGCATTTGAAAACATCCCCTCTCCCTTGTAGGAGCGAGCTTGCTCGCGATGGTTGCGCAGGCAACGCATTTCTCCAGACACCCCTCGTTTTCGTTCACGCCCATCGCGAGCAAGCTCGCTCCTACAGGATTTATCGGCGCATTTGAGAAACAATATCGTTTATCATTGTTACAAGTTTTTGCAATGTGACAGTGAGGAACCCTGCGAATGATGTTTCGAAATACCCTGCGCCGCGGCCTGATCACCACCCTCCTCGGCCTGGCACTCGCCACTCCCCTCACCCAAGCCGCCGATCCGGTTGCCCTGACTCTCTACAACGGCCAGCACAAAGAAGTCGGCGACGCGGTCGCCAAGGCCTTCGAAGCCAAGACCGGGATCCACGTCAATGTGCGCAAAGGCAGCAGCAACCAGCTCGCCAGCCAGATCGTCGAAGAAGGCGATCGCTCCCCCGCCGACGTGATCTACACCGAAGAATCGCCACCCCTGAACAAACTCGGCGAACAAGGCCTGCTGGCCAAGACTGATGACGCCACACTGGCCGTTCTGCCCAAGGAATACGTCGCCGGCAACGGCACCTGGATTGGCGTGACCGCCCGGGTGCGCGTCGTTGCGTTCAACCCCAAGCTGATCGATGAAAAAGACCTGCCGACCTCGGTGATGGAATTTTCCGACCCGAAATGGCAAGGCAAGGTCGGCTTCGTACCCACCAGCGGCGCCTTCCAGGAGCAAGCGGTCGCGATCATCAAGGTGCACGGCATGGACGCAGCCGAAGAGTGGCTGACCGGTCTGCGTGCATTCGGCAAGACCTACAGCAACAACATGGTTGCATTGAAAGCGGTGGAAAATGGCGAAGTCGCCACCGTACTCGTCAACAATTACTATTGGTTCGCCCTGCAGCGTGAAAAAGGCCAGCTCGACTCGAAACTGCATTACTTCAGCGGTGGCGATGTCGGCGGACTGATCACGGTTTCCAGTGCTGCTGTGCTCAAATCCAGCAAACACCCCAAGGAAGCACAGCAGTTGCTCGCCTACATGGCCAGCGAGGAAGGCCAGCGCGTGATCACCCAGACCACCGCCGAATACCCGCTGCACAAAGGCATGGAGTCTGATCGCGGACTCAAGCCATTCAGCGAGTTGCAAGCGCCGAAAGTCACGCCAGCCGACCTCGGCAATGCCGAAGAAGCCCTGGACCTGGAACGTGACGTTGGCTTGAACTGATGAGCGCATCGCTATCTGCCACCAGTCTGCGCAGCAACAACGCGCCCCGCCGCAAGCGTCCACCGATAGGGTTGATGTTGCCGGTCTTGCTGCTGGTCGTCCTCAGCTTCCTGCCGCTGGCCTATGTCGGACTCAAAGCCTGGCAAGCAGGCTGGGCAGAAGCACTGCATTTGCTATGGCGACCTTATGTGTTCGGCTTGCTGCGCAACACACTCGCATTGATGATTGGCGTCACCATTGTTTGCGGGGTAGTCGGCCTTTCGCTGGCCTGGTTGCTCGAGCGCAGCAATCTGCCGGGCCGACGATTGTGGGGCGTGATTCTCTGCCTGCCATTTGCCGTACCGGCCTTTGTCAGCAGCTTCACATGGGTTTCCCTCAGCGCTCATTTCGAAGGGCTCGGCGGGGCGATCCTGGTGATGAGCCTGTCCAAGTATCCGTTGATCTTTCTGCCCGTGGCGGCAACCTTGCGCAATCTCGATCCATCCCTGGAAGAGTCGGCTCGCACACTGGGGCAAAATCGCTGGGGCGTGTTCTTTCGCGTCACCCTGCCCCTGCTCTGGCCTTCGTTGCTGGCGGGCTCGTTGCTGATTGCCCTGCACATGCTAGTGGAGTTCGGCGCCTTGTCGATCATCGGCCTGCAAACCTTCACCACGGCGATCTATCAGCAGTTCGAGCTGGAGTTCAGCAATGCCAACGCGGCGATGCTCTCCGCCGTACTGCTGATGTTGTGCCTGGCGCTGCTGTGGCTGGAGCTGCGCGTGCGCGGCAAGGGTCGACACGTGCGCACCGGACAGGGTGCGGCGCGACGCGCGGAACAGGTTCAACTGGGACCCTGGGCTGTGGCGGGACAGCTTTATTGCCTGTTGCTGGCAATCATTGGCAGCGGGATTCCGCTGGGGATGCTGGTCTACTGGCTGGCGGTAGGAACATCGGCAGCCTTTCCCGTAGCGGCAATCGGCGAAGCATTGCTGTCGTCCCTCGCCCTGTCGCTGGGTGGCGCTGCTCTGTGCCTGGTGCTGGCGGTGCCGGTCGGCCTGCTGGTCGTGCGCTACAAAGGCCAACTGGCGATCTGGGCCGAGCGCCTGCCCTATCTGCTGCATGCGCTGCCGGGTCTGGTCATTGCCCTGACCCTGGTGTATTTCGCCCTGCACTACGTGCCGATGCTTTACCAGACTTCGGCATTGCTGCTGATCGCCTATGCCCTGCTGTTTCTGCCGCTGGCCCAGGCGCCGATCCGCACCGCCCTGAACAAGGCGGCACCGCAGCTTGAGGAGGCGGCGCGCACGCTGGGAGCCTCGTCATTCAGTGCCTTCTGCCGAGTGACACTGCCGATTATTTTCCCGGCGCTGGGGGCGGCTTTTGCCCTGGTGTTCCTGGATGCAATGAAGGAGCTGACGGCGACCTTGCTGCTGAGCCCCACCGGGCTCAATACGCTGGCGACGGAAGTCTGGGCGCATACCGCGAATGTGGAGTTTGCGGCGGCGGCGCCTTATGCGGCGTTGTTGATATTGGTGTCGGGGTTGCCGGTCTATTTGCTGACGACCCGGATGTATCTGAGCCGCTGAAACCGCTTTCGCGAGCAAGCCCGCTCCCACAGTGGTCCTCTGTCGAACACAAATATGATGTTCACAAAGAGCCAATGTGGGAGCGGGCTTGCTCGCGAAGGGGCCGGCACTAACAACCGATCAAGCCCTGAACTGCCCCAGGCTCGCCTTCAACTGCGCCGCCAGACCATCGAGCACCTTGCCGCTCGCCGTAGTCTCCACGACAGCTTGCGCCGCTTTCTCGGCCTGAGCATGAATGGTCTGCACCCGCCCCCGCACTGCCTGCGCGCCCTGCGCCTGATGCGCTGCAGCCTGGGTAGCCAAACCGATCGCCGCATGGACCTGCTCGACGGATGCCTGCACCGACTGCTGCAACCGCGCACTGTCACGCAGCACCAGTAAACCCTCACTGGCCTGGCGCCCGGCCTGACCGATCGCCGCCACCGCCTCACGCGCACCTTGCTGCAAGGCCACGATGTGCGCCTGAATATCGCCGGTGGAGCTTTGCGTCTTGCTCGCCAGCGCCCGCACCTCATCGGCCACCACGGCAAACCCGCGCCCGGTCTCGCCGGCACGCGCCGCCTCAATCGCTGCGTTCAACGCCAGCAGGTTGGTCTGTTCGGCGATGCCGTGAATCACCGTCAGCACCACCTCGATTTGCTCACTTTGCTGCGCCAGGCGCTCGATCACTTGCGCGCCAGTGTTGACCTGACCCGCCAGCTCCTCGATCAGGCTGCCGACTTTCGCCGAGGTCCGGGTGTTTTCATCGGTGGCCTGACGAATGTCCACCACCTGCTTCAGCGCCGCCTGCATGGCATGGCTTTCCGACTGCGCCTCATCAGCCATTTGCGACAAGGCGCGCAAACTCTCCGCCACCTCGTCGCGCTGCATGCCAGCCGCCGCGTCCGCACCTGCGTTGCGCAAGGTCATGGCGCCGATCTCCACGCCGGTACGCCGGGCGACATCCCCCGCCTCACGCACGATCGGCTGCAACTTATCCACAAAGCGATTGACCGCCGAGGCCATGTCGCCGATTTCATCCTTGCTGTTGATCTGCACACGCTTGGTCAGATCACCCTCGCCCGCCGCCAGGTCATCCATGGCAACGATCAACATTTTCAGGCGATTGACCACTCGGCGACCGAGCACCACCGCCAACAACAGCAGGACACCGAAGCCCACCACCGCCAGACACACGCCGATGCGCCAGCGCAATGTCGTAGCAGCCTCCTGCACGGTGCTGGTGGTATTGGCCTTCATTTCCGCCGCCGTGGACTGCGCCGACTGCAGACGCGAGCGCATGGCCGTTGCGCTGTCAGCAGCCGCACCCTTGAGGCTGTCGCCCACCAGTTGATCGCTGCTGGCGATCAACGCCGAGAAGCGCTTGTCGAGGGCCGCCAGATCAGTCTCCACGGAAGCCGTCGAGACCCCCATCAGGACCTTGCCGATTTCTACGCCGTTAGGATTGATCGGAGCCTCGATGTAGAACACCGAAGGATCGTTCTTCGCCGCATCCAGCACCTTGTCCAGCGCACGCTCGCCCTGGCCTTTTTCCAGCAGCGCCTTGTTGATCGGGTTTTCCCGATTGAGGTAGCGCGTCAGGTGCTGGCCGGTGGCGTCGTCATACACCACGAACAGCACATTGGGATTGCGCTGGGCCCGGCGGGCGAACTCGGAAAGTGTCGGAATGTCGTTGTCCCACATGGCGCGAGGCGCGACGGAAGCCAGAAGCTGCGCCATGTCGCTAGCGGAGTCCTTCAGGTCCTTTTCCAGGGTCGAACGCAATTGCGCCTGCTCCTGCTCAAGACGCGAGGACAAACCGGCGGTCAGGCGCTGACGCGTACTGGTAGAGAGACTGTCGAGGCTCGACGTGACTTCGCGTCCCGCCTGCTCAAGCTCAGCGGAAAGCTTTTGACTGTCCGCGCCCAGGCGCAGGCCCAGATCGGCTTCCAGCGCGGTCACCGTGCTCCGGGTCAGAGCGACAGCTACCAGCACCTGCACCAAAAGGGCGATACCAAGGGTAACGAACACGGGCCGCAACAAACGGCTCTGTAACAATGAGAGAACGGCCGACACTTGATATCCCTCTGCAAAAGCGCCATTAAATTGATGGCACGCCAAAAGTGACGTTTTAGGCAAAGCTAATAGCAAAGGTCATGCCGTCCAGCAGGCATAAACGACAAAGGCCCCAATGAAGGGGCCTTTGTGTTTTACATCAACGACTTATCAAGCAAACGGATGGCGCAGGACGATGGTTTCGTTGCGGTCCGGGCCCGTCGAAATAATGTCGATCGGCGCGCCGATCAGCTCTTCGACGCGCTTGATGTAAGCACGGGCGTTAGCTGGCAACTCTTCCAGGGTTTTGGCACCCACGGTCGATTCGGTCCAGCCCGGCACTTCTTCGTACACAGGCTGCAGGCCTACATAGCTGTCAGCATCAGTCGGGGCAACGGCCTTGCCTTCTGCATCTTTATAGCCGACGCAGATGTTGATGGTTTCCAGACCGTCGAGCACGTCCAGCTTGGTCAGGCAGATGCCCGAGATGCTGTTCACATCGATAGCGCGACGCAGGATAACGGCGTCGAACCAGCCACAACGACGGGCACGGCCGGTAGTCGCGCCGAACTCGTGACCTTGTTTAGCCAGGTGCGCGCCGACTTCGTCGAACAGCTCCGTCGGGAATGGACCCGAGCCTACACGGGTGGTGTAAGCCTTGGTGATGCCCAGGATGTAGTCCAGGAACATAGGGCCGACACCCGAACCGGTAGCAACGCCGCCAGCGGTGGTGTTGGAACTGGTCACGTACGGGTAGGTACCGTGGTCGATGTCCAGCAACGAACCTTGGGCACCTTCGAACATGATGTCTTTGCCAGCACGACGCAGGTCGTGCAGCTCGGCAGTCACGTCCAGCATCAGCGGCTTGAGCAGCTCAGCGTATTCTTTGCACTCGGCCAGGGTCTTGTCGAAGTCGATGGCTGGCTCTTTGTAGTAACCAACCAGCATGAAGTTGTGGTAATCCACCAGTTCACGCAACTTGTCTTCAAAGCGTGGCATGTTGAGCAGGTCGCCAACACGCAGGCCACGACGTGCAACCTTGTCTTCGTATGCCGGGCCGATGCCACGACCGGTAGTACCGATCTTCAGCTCGCCACGGGCCTTTTCACGGGCCTGGTCCAGCGCAACGTGGAAGGACAGGATCAGCGGGCAGGATGGGCTGATACGCAGGCGCTCGCGCACCGGTACGCCCTTCTCTTCCAGCTTGGTGATTTCCCGCAGCAGAGCGTCGGGTGCAACCACCACGCCGTTGCCGATCAGGCACTGCACGCCTTCGCGCAGCACGCCCGACGGAATCAGGTGCAAGACGGTCTTCTCACCGTCGATCACCAGGGTGTGGCCAGCGTTGTGGCCACCCTGGTAGCGCACTACGGCGGCAGCATGTTCGGTCAGCAGATCAACGATCTTGCCTTTGCCCTCATCACCCCATTGGGTGCCCAGGACTACGACATTCTTACCCATAACACTTGTCCTCATTCGCGCAAACTTGGTGCCGGCGGCAGCCGGCAGGAAAACTCAAGAAGCCAGTGGCGATACTTGCCAAAGCCCGTTCTGCTGAATCAATTGCCGGTCGCAGTCCGCTTCACGGGCGGCGGCCAAAGGTTGTCCAGGCAAAGCCTGAACGACACGCTGACCCTCACTGCGCAACTGGCAAACCTGCTGCCAGAGTGCCGCATCCGTACTGTCAGGCATCCAGATACCGCCAGACGGTAGCTCGATCTCAGCACGCCCCAGGGTCACCAGGGTTTTCAAATCGGTGGAGAAGCCGGTCGCCGGACGGGCGCGACCGAAGTCGGCGCCGATGTCGTCGTAACGACCGCCCTGGGCAATGGACTGGCCAACACCCGGTACGAACACAGCGAACACCACACCGGTGTGGTAGTGGTAGCCACGCAGCTCGCCCAGGTCGAAATACAGCGGCAGCTCAGGGAAACGCACGGACAGCCGCTCGGCAATCGCCAGCAAATCGTCCAGCGCTGCCAGAACAGGGGCCGGCGCCTTTGCCAGACGCTCGCGGGCCGCAGCCAGCACTTCACGACCGCCACACAGGTCGACCAACGCCCGCAGCATGCCCGACAGATCGGCAGGCAAGCCTTCGGTCAAGGTAATGACCTCGTCGATGGCCTTACGTTGCAAGGCATCGAACAACTGCTGCTCGACTTCACCGGACAAACCGGCCGCACGGGCCAGGCCGCGATAGATGCCAACATGACCGAGGTCCATGTGCACATCCGGCACATCGGCCAGTTGCAGCATGGCCAGCATCAGGCTGATGACTTCGACGTCGCTGCTCGGACTGCCGTCGCCGTACAACTCGGCACCCAGTTGAATCGGGCTGCGCGAGGACGACAGGGCGCGAGGCTGAGCGTGCAGGACACTACCGGCATAGCACAGGCGGCTTGGGCCTTCACGACGCAGGGTATGCGCATCGATGCGCGCCACTTGCGGCGTGATGTCGGCGCGAAAACCCATCTGACGGCCCGATTGCGGGTCGATGACCTTGAAGGTGCGCAGATCCAGGTCCTGGCCCGCTCCGGTCAGCAGGGATTCCAGGTACTCGATATGGGGAGTCACGACAAACTCGTAACCCCAGCTCTGGAACAGATCCAACACCTGACGACGCGCGACTTCAATACGCGCAGCTTCCGGTGGCAGTACTTCTTCGATGCCATCTGGCAGAAGCCAGCGGTCTACCGTTGCCATTACGCCTTCCCCTATCTCCGGGCGACCAGCCTGTCGGCGAGCCTTGAGTGAAGCAGAAAATGGTCGGCTTGCGCACAAACCACGCGCATGAGCGACGGAGCGAAAAGCCCTTCTACCGGCTTCGCCAACCACTTTCCTCGAAAAACTGTCGAGCCAATCGGCCCGGCATCTGCTTGAAAACAGCAATCAAACATGCAGACGCAAAAAAGCCGGGAATTTCCCGGCTGCCGCATCATACACACGTTTTCCCAAAGGATCACCCCGCCAGAGGTTTTAGCCGCCCGGCGGGGGATAATTCAGGTCAACGCCGTATCAAGGCTTGGCTTTTTCCAGGTAATGGAAAAAGTCGCTGCTTGGGTCGAGGACCATGACGTCGGATTTGTTCGCGAAGCTTTCACGGTAGGCGCGCAGGCTACGGTAGAACGCGTAGAACTCCTGATCCTGACCGTAGGCCTTGGAGTAGATCGCAGCAGCCTGGGCATCGCCGTCACCGCGAACCTCTTCGGATTCACGATAGGCTTCAGCCAGCAGCACGCGGCGTTGACGATCGGCGTCGGCACGGATGCCTTCGGCCAGCTCGTTACCCTTGGCGCGGTGCTCGCGAGCTTCACGCTCACGCTCGGTGCTCATACGCTCGAACACACTGCGGTTCACTTCTTTCGGCAGGTCGATGGTCTTGACCCGAACATCGACCACTTCGATGCCCAGCTCTTTCTCGGCCATCTTGTTCAGCGATGCCGTGATATCCGCCATCAGCGCATCACGCTCACCCGACACCACTTCGTGCAGGGTGCGCTTACCGAACTGGTCACGCAGGCCCGATTCCAGACGACGGGAAAGACGCTCGTCGGCGATCTGCTTGAGGCCGGAAGTCGCGGTGTAGTAACGCTCTGCGTCCTTCACGCGCCACTTGGCGAAGGCATCGACCATCACGGCTTTCTTTTCCAGCGTCAGGAAGCGTTGCGTCGGTGCATCCAGCGTCATCAGGCGTGCGTCAAATTTACGCACCTGGTTAACGTAGGGCACTTTCACATGCAGGCCTGGCTGAACATCGGTCTGGACCACGCGACCGAACTGCAGCAACACCGCACGCTCGGTCTGAGCCACGATGTAGAAGCAGTTCCAGGCAGCGATCGCCACGACGACGCCGACAATAAGGGCGATCAGCGATTTATTGCTCATCAGCGACTCTCCCTGGTACGTGCTGGCTGTTGCTGCAGATCAGCTGCCGCACGCGCATTCGCTTCATTGCTGGTGGCTGCCGCACTGCTCACCTGGGTGCTGGTGCTGCGACCACTTTCGACCATCTTGTCCAGAGGCAGGTACAACAGGTTGTTCTGGCCGTTCTTGTTGCCGGTCACGAGAACCTTGCTGGTGTTGGTGAAGACTTCCTGCATGGTGTCCAGATACAGACGCTGGCGGGTGACTTCAGGGGCCTTGCGGTACTCGGCGACCAGCTTGGTGAAGCGATCGGCCTCACCCTTGGCGCGCGAGACGGTCTCGTCACGGTAACCATTGGCATCCTCAAGGATGCGCTGGGCCTGACCACGAGCTTCCGGCACGACGCCGTTGGCATAGGTTTCGGCCTGGTTGCGCGAACGCTGCTCGTCTTCCCGGGCACGGATCACGTCATCGAAGGCTTCCTGGACTTCGCGCGGTGCCGCTGCGCTCTGAACGTTGACCTGGGTGACGGTGATACCGGTGCGATACGTGTCCATGAAGCGTTGCAGACGCTCCTTGATCTCGCTGGCCATCAACTCACGACCTTCGGTCAGTACCTGGTCCATCGCGGTGGAGCCCACCACATGGCGCAAGGCGCTGTCGGTCGCGTGCTGCAGGCTGATTTCCGGCTGATCGACGCTCAGCACGAAGTCCTGCAGGTTGCTGATCTTGTACTGCACGGTCAGCGGCACTTCGACGATGTTCTCGTCTTCGGTCAGCATCTGGCCCTGCTTGGTGTAGGCACGCTCACGCGTGACGTTCTCCATGTACTTCTTGTCGATCGGCGGGAAGTAGATGTTCAGGCCCGGACCCACGGTTTCGTAGTACTTGCCGAAGCGCAGCACCACAGCTTGCTCCTGCTCGTCGACGACATAGACCGCGCTGTACAGCCAAACGGCCGCCAACACGACCAGACCGATGCCGAGCAGGCCGCCAAAGCCGCCACTCTTGCCCGGACCACCGCCGTCGTCGCCACCACGTTTCTTACCACCACCGAACAAACCGTTCAGGCTTTCCTGCAGCTTTCGGAAGGCCTCGTCGAGATCCGGTGGCCCCTTGCGGTCGCCGTTGTTACGACGCTTGCCACCCCAAGGATCCTGATTATTCGAGTTGCCACCCGGCTCATTCCAAGCCATAGCGCTCTCCATCTGATAAAGCAAAGACGCACCCACGGCGCGCCGACCAATGCTACAGAATGCCTGTCACCACGGCACAACCGCTTTCTCAGGCTTTTATTGCAAAGTGTGTTGCTCGATGAACTCCATCGGTTGCAAACCTTCGCGACTCACCAGCCGATTCAATTCGGCCCGTGGCAAACGAACGGCCAGCAAGCTGATGCCTTCGTCATCGTGTTCTTCCTTTTGTACCGCACCGAGTTCGAAAAACTGCGCACGCAGTCGAGCAAATCGGTTCGGCAAGCGCAAGGTGCCAACAAACAATTCATCGCCAAGCAACTCGGCCACGGCCTGCTTGAGCAGATCAAGACCTGTGCCATCTTTCGCCGAAAGCCAGACCCGCTGCGGTTTGCCATCGGCATCGCGCTGGATCTGCGGCTCCACGCCCTCGAGCAAATCGAGTTTGTTATAGACCTCCAGGATCGGCAAGTCTTGAGCCCCGATCTCTCCAAGAACCACCATGACCTGTTCAATCTGGGCCATGCGCTCAGGCTCATGGGAGTCGATCACGTGCAGCAACAGGTCGGAGTTGCTCGACTCTTCGAGCGTAGCCCGAAATGCCTCGACCAGCTTGTGCGGCAAGTGACGAATGAAGCCCACGGTGTCAGCCAGCACGATCGGGCCTAGGTCATCGAGCTCGAGCCGGCGCAAGGTCGGGTCGAGGGTGGCGAACAACTGGTCAGCCGCAAAGACGTCGGAGTCGGTCACCGAGTTGAACAGCGTCGATTTGCCGGCGTTGGTATAACCCACCAGCGAAACCGTCGGAATGTCAGCCCGTTTGCGGCCACGGCGCGATTGCTCACGCTGGCTGCGGACCTTTTCCAGGCGCCCCTTGATCTGCCGCAGGCGAACCCGCAACAGGCGCCGGTCGGTTTCCAGCTGGGTTTCACCCGGACCGCGCAGGCCGATACCGCCTTTCTGCCGTTCAAGGTGAGTCCAGCCGCGAACCAGCCGCGTACTCATGTGCTCAAGCTGGGCCAGTTCGACCTGGAGCTTGCCTTCATGGGTGCGGGCGCGCTGGGCGAAAATATCGAGAATCAAACCCGTGCGGTCGATCACGCGACACTCGAAAATACGTTCGAGGTTACGTTCCTGACTGGGCGTGAGGATGTGATTGAAAATCACCAGATCGACCTGTTCGGCCTGGACCAGGTCGCGCAACTCTTCGACCTTGCCGCTGCTGATCAGGGTTTTGGCGGTTGGCCGATGACGCGGCACGTTGAAAAACGCGACGGTCTCGGCGCCAGCCGAAATTGCCAACTCCTGAAACTCCTGCGGATCTTCGCGCGCCTCAGGGTCCTGACCATCCAAGTGAACGAGAATGGCTCGTTCACCACCACCGTGGCGCTCAAAGAACAAAGGAGACTCCTATCAGGCGTTACCTGGCTCAGCATCACCTGCATCGGATTCGGTTGCGCTAGGCAGACGAATTGGACGAACCGGCACCACTGTAGAGATGGCGTGTTTGTAGACCATCTGGCTGACGGTGTTTTTCAGCAGGATAACGAACTGGTCGAAAGACTCGATCGTGCCTTGCAGCTTGATACCGTTGACCAGGTAGATGGACACCCCAACTTTCTCTTTACGTAAAGTATTCAAGTAAGGGTCTTGTAGCGAATGCCCTTTTGACATGTGCCGCACTCCTTTAAGGATTCAATATAAAAAATAGGTAATCAGATGGCTTTGGCCGTCACACCCCCAAGGATAGACGGCAATTGCAAGGACTCAGCTCAATATGGAGATGGTCCCAAGGTATTTCAAGGCGCGCGGCAGATTGTCGCAATCCAGACTGTCCAGCCAATGCAGATCAGTCCAACTGCGCAGCCAGGTGAACTGGCGTTTCGCCAATTGGCGCGTGGCAATGATTCCACGCTCCTGCATCTCGGCTGACGTCAGCTTGCCATCCAGGTAGTCCCAGACTTGGCGATAGCCTACTGCACGTATAGACGGCAACCCGGTATGCAGGTCTCCTCTATTACGCAGGGCTACGACCTCGTCAATGAATCCCTGTTCCAACATTAAAGTGAATCTTTGTTTAATTCGCTCGTGCAGTACCTGGCGATTTGCCGGAGCAATGGCCAAGTTCGCGACAGTATAGGGCAATTGTTGCAGTCCCGAAGCGGCTGCTTCAGTACTTTGCGCAGATTGTTGCAAACGCAGGGCGGTCATGCTTTGACCGCTGACACGATAAACTTCCAGCGCTCGACTCAATCGCTGGGGATCGTTCGGATGTATTCGAGCCGCGGACTCCGGATCGATCACCGCCAATTGTTCGTGCAAGGCTTGCCAGCCAAGGCGCGCAGCCTCTTCTTCGATTTGCGCACGGACCTCGGGATCGGCGGCCGGCATATCTGCCAGACCTTCAACCAAAGCCTTGTAATAGAGCATGGTGCCGCCCACCAGCAGCGGAATTTTTCCCCGTGCGGTGATATCGGCCATGGCTTCCAGGGCGTCACGGCGGAAATCCGCTGCCGAATAGCTCTCGGCCGGATCGAGAATATCGATCAGACGATGCGGAAATTGCGCCAGCAGTTCTTTGGAAGGCTTGGCGGTGCCAATGTCCATGCCACGGTACACCAGCGCCGAATCGACACTGATCAACTCGCAAGGCAGGACCTTGGTGAGCTCGATGGCCAGGTCGGTCTTGCCGGCGGCGGTCGGGCCCATCAGGAAAATCGCAGGTGGGAACTGGCTCATCAACGACCGCGCAAGAACAGTTTGTCCAGATCGTCCAGGCCCAGTTGGGTCCAGGTCGGTCGGCCATGGTTGCATTGACCACTGCGCTCGGTGTTTTCCATGTCACGCAGCAGACCGTTCATTTCCGGCAGGGCCAACCGCCGATTCGCACGAACCGCGCCGTGGCAGGCCATGGTCCCGAGCAATTCGTTCAGGTGCGCCTGAATGCGGTCGCTGGTGCCGAACTCCATCAGGTCAGCCAGGACGTCAGCGACCAGCCGGTTGGCTTCGGCCTGCTTGAGCAGTGCCGGAATCTGCCGTATCGCCAGGGTTTCCGGGCCCAGACGCTGTAATTCAAAGCCCAGGCGCTGGAACCAGGCGACATGCTCCTCGGCGCAATCGGCTTCACGCTGGCTGACGGCCAGGGACTCCGGCACCAGCAACGGCTGGCCGCTCAGGCCCTCACTGGCCATCGCCACCTTCAGACGCTCATACATGATCCGCTCGTGAGCGGCGTGCATGTCCACCAGCACCAGGCCCTGAGCGTTTTCCGAAAGAATGTAGATGCCCTTGAGTTGTGCCAGCGCATAACCGAGCGGCGGGATGTCGTCCTGCCCGGCCGGCAGCGCGACGGCATTGGCCTCGGGCAGCGGTGCAAAAAACTCGCGATAGGCGGCCTGCGCTTCGGCGACAGGTGCACCGGACTGCGGTCGCGGCGTGTATTGATATTGATAACCCGCGCCAGCCCCCGAACCCGCCGGCGCATTGAACGACGGCTGAGTCTGAGGCTGTTCCAGCAGCGCATTGGCGGCCAGGCGCATTTCGCCCTGGGGTCCGAATTCACCGGCTTCGAGGCCGGTAGGCCGGACGATGGCCGTGGCAACCGGCGCCGCCAGTTGATCGTCGGGGCGCACATCGCCCAAGGCGCGGTGCAAGGTGCCATAGAGGAAATCGTGGACCATGCGCCCTTCACGGAAGCGCACTTCGTGCTTGGTCGGGTGCACGTTGACGTCGACACCAGTCGGATCGACTTCGAAAAACAGCACGAAGGTCGGGTGCCGACCATTGAACAGCACGTCGCGATAGGCCTGGCGTACCGCGTGGGCCACCAGTTTGTCGCGCACGGCACGGCCATTGACGAAGAAATACTGCAAGTCGGCCTGGCTGCGGTTGAAGGTCGGCAGGCCGACCCAGCCCCATAGATGCAGGCCGTTGCGCTCGATTTCGATCGGCAGTGCCTGCTCCAGGAAACCCGGCCCGCAGATCGCCGCCACGCGCCGGGCACGGGCCGCATCATCATGGGCCTCGTGCAGGCTGAGGATGGTCTTGCCGTTATGGCGCAGATGGAACGCCACATCGAAGCGCGCCAGGGCCAAGCGCCTGATCACTTCTTGCAGGTGATCGAATTCGGTTTTTTCGGTCTTGAGAAACTTGCGTCGCGCCGGCGTGTTGAAGAACAGGTCGCGCACTTCAACCGAAGTGCCCACCGGGTGGGCCGCAGGTTGCACACGGGGCGCCATGTCACGACCCTCGGTCTCGACCTGCCACGCCTGATCGGCGTCGCGGGTGCGGGAGGTCAAGGTCAAGCGCGCGACGGAGCTGATCGACGCCAGGGCCTCGCCGCGAAACCCCAGGCTCATGACCTGTTCGAGGTCTTCCAGGTTGCGGATCTTGCTGGTGGCGTGACGGGCCAGGGCCAACGGCAGGTCATCGGCGGAAATGCCACTGCCATCGTCGCGCACCCGCAGCAGCTTGACGCCGCCCTGCTCCACATCGACGTCGATGCGTTTGGCGCCGGAGTCGAGGCTGTTTTCCAGCAGTTCCTTGATCACCGAAGCCGGGCGCTCGACCACCTCACCCGCGGCAATCTGGTTCGCCAGCCGCGGGCTGAGCAGCTCGATGCGAGCGCTGTTGTTCACGACCTGATTCATTCTTTGGCCGCCAGTTCAGTGCCCGGAATGGTCAAGTGCTGACCAACCTTGAGTTCATCGCTCGACAGGTTGTTGGCGCTGCGCAAGGTGGCCGGCGTAACCTGATAACGAACGGCGATCATCGCCAGCGTCTCGCCAGGGTTTACCCGATGGTCACGTGGACCTTGGGCGATTTTTCCGGAATCACGCAGCCAGGCAATGTAAGTGCCTGGCGGCGGGTTCTGCTGGAAGAACTGGCGCACGCCGCTGCTAATCGAACGCGCCAGCGCCTGTTGATGGCTTGACGCGGCAAGCTTCGAGGCTTCGTTGGCGTTGGAGATGAACCCGGTTTCCACCAGGATCGACGGAATATCCGGCGACTTCAGTACCATGAACCCGGCCTGCTCAACCCGCTGCTTGTGCAATGGCGTGACCCGACCGATGTTGCTCAAGACTTTCTGGCCAACGTTCAGGCTGGAGGTCAGGGATGCCGTCATCGACAAGTCGAGCAGCACGCCGGCGAGCATGCGGTCTTTGTCATCGAGGCTGACGTTGCCGGCACCACCGATCAGGTCGGAGCGGTTTTCGCTGTCGGCCAGCCAACGGGCGGTCTCGGAAGTTGCGCCGCGATCGGACAGGGCAAATACCGAGGCACCGAAAGCGGCGGCAGAAGGCGCGGCGTCGGCGTGGATCGAGACGAAAAGGTCGGCGCCTTTCTTGCGGGCGATTTCGGTACGGCCGCGCAACGGAATGAAGTAGTCGCCGGTACGGGTCAGTTCGGCACGGAAACCTTTCATGCCGTTGACCTGGCGTTGGGTTTCGCGGGCAATCTGCAGCACCACGTCTTTCTCGCGCTGGCCTCGGGAGCCGGAAGCCCCCGGATCTTCGCCACCGTGACCGGCGTCGATCACCACAATGATGTCGCGTTTGCCGGCCGGGGCTGGCGGCAATTTGATTGCAGGCTCCGCAGGCGTGACCGGCACGGCAGGCACCGTGGCGACCGACGGTGTCGGCGCAGGCGGTGGCGCGGCGTCTGCGGCGTTATCGAACAGGTCGACCACCAATCGGTTACCGTACTGAGCGTTCGGCGCCAGGGAGAAGCTTTTCGGCGTCACGGCCTTTTTCAGGTCGATGACCACCCGCAGGTCCGTCGGCGTGCGCTGGGCCGAGCGCATGGCGGTAATCGGGGTGTTCGAGGTGTTGACGTTGAGCGGCGCACCGAGGGTCGCGCCATTGATGTCGATGACCAGGCGGTCCGGAGCCGTCAGGGTAAAGACGCTGTGTTGCACCGGGCCGGTCAGGTCAAACACCAGTCGCGTGTTGTCCGGTGCCCGCCACAGACGAACACTGTTGACCTTCGAATCGGCCACAGCGTCGACGGTCACCGCCAAGAACAACACCCCTACGGCAGCCACCAACGCGCGAAAGCGCATACCTAACCCCATCATCTATTTGGATTCCAATGCCAAAGCGGCACACCAGGCCTCGCCACGCGAGCCCTGGGATAAAATTTTCAGCGAACGCCCGCTGTCTTGCGGGCTAATGGTAATGGTCAGGTCAGGCTTTGGCAAAAAGCCTGCACCTTTATCGGGCCATTCGATCAGACACAGGGCATCGTCTTCGAAGTAGTCGCGGATACCGAGGAACTCTAGCTCTTCCGGATCGACCAGACGGTACAAATCAAAATGGAAGGCGCGAATGTCGCCGATCTCGTAGGGTTCGACCAGGGTGAAGGTCGGGCTTTTGACTGCCCCGACATGCCCCAGACCGCGAATGATGCCTCGGGACAACGTGGTTTTGCCCATCCCCAGGTTGCCCTCAATGAAGATCAGGCCATGGCCTTGGGTGATTCGGGCAATGCGTGCGCCAAAGTCGCTCATGGCCTGTTCATCGGCCAGGTACAGGGTTACTTCAGACACGGTGCTTGCTCCTCCAACAACTGACGAATGGCTGGGATCAGATCACTGGCCGCCAGCCCACGGCCCAATTTTCCTTGTTGCTCGCCGGCATTGGCGTGCAGCCAGACCGCCAGGCAGGCCGCGTCGAACGGCTCCATGCCCTGGGCCAGCAATGCGCCGAGCAAACCGGCCAGCACGTCGCCCAAACCGGCGGTGGCCATGGCCGGGTGCCCCTGATGACACAGCGCCAGACGTCCATCGGGATGGGCGATCAGGCTGCCGGCACCTTTCAGAACGACGACAGCTGTATATTTTTTACTCAATGCATGGGCTGCGGCGGGACGGTCAGACTGAACGTCGGCAGTGCTCACCCCAAGCAAACGTGCCGCCTCCCCCGGATGCGGGGTAATCACGCAACCCTTGGGCAGATCGACCTGTCCACCCGCCAACAGATTCAAGGCATCGGCATCCCAGACTTGCGGCAAAGGCGCATTGGCCGCAGCCGACAGCAGGCTGCGCCCCCACCCTGCCTGACCCAGGCCCGGCCCGACCACCAACACCGATACCTTCTCAAGCAACCCCATCAGTTGATTGGCCGACGACGTGCCCAGCACCATGGCTTCCGGAATTCGAGAAAGCGCTGGCGAAACATGTTCCGGACGGGTGGACAGCGAAACCATGCCCGCACCGCTGCGCAGAGCACTTTGTGCACTCAGCAAAATTGCCCCACCGTAACCGCGATCACCGCCAATGAGCAGCACATGACCGAACTTGCCTTTGTGGGATGCCGGTGCCCGGGACACCAGACGCGGCAGGTTAGCGATACACAAGCGCCGAGCCGTGAACGTAGTACCGTCCAGCAACTGCGGATCAGCCTGCAGATCGTTGAACACCAACTCACCCGTCACATCCGCGGCATCACCGGTGAACAACCCCACCTTCAAGCCAATGAACGTGACCGTCAGGTCGGCATGCACTGCATCACCAAGGATGCGGCCCGTATCCGCGCACAACCCTGACGGAATATCCACCGCCGCAACCGGCAGTCCGCTGGCATTGATCGCGGCGATGGCGCTGACATAGGGATCACGCACGTCACCGCTCAGACCGGTGCCAAGCAAAGCATCCAGCACAATGCCGCGCAATCCGGATTGTGCCGTCCAGGGCTCGATGAGCACCTGTTCAGACACCGCCTCGGCATGGGCCGACGCCGCATCACCCTGCAAGCGCTGCGGATCGCCCACCGCCAGCACCCGCACCGACCAACCGGCACGCTGGGCCAGTACGGCCACCAGGTACCCGTCGCCTGCGTTGTTGCCATGTCCGACAAGCACGCTCAGCTCGTTTGCCGTCGGCCATTGCCGCACCAGCGCCCGCCACGTCGCCCGCGCCGCGCGCTGCATCAATTCGAAGCCCGCCGTGCCGGCGGCGATCAGGCTCGCGTCGAGTGCTCGCACCTGGGCGGCGCTATACAGCACGTCGGGTAATTCATCTTTAGTGTGCGGCATGCGTCTTCGGGCTCCGATGTCTGGCAGAATTATACGCATCTCAGCCCCGGTTTCTCTCGTCTCATGCCCGCTATTACCACAGATCTGCCCGCCCTCGCCCAATCCATCAAGGACTGGGGCCGCGAGCTGGGCTTTCAGCAAGTCGGCATCAGCGGCCTCGACCTGGCCGAGCATGAGCAGCACCTGGAGCGCTGGCTCGAAGCCGGCTACCACGGCGAAATGGATTACATGGGCGCCCACGGCAGCAAACGCTCGCACCCCGAAGAGCTGGTGCCGGGCACTTTGCGCGTGGTGTCCCTGCGCATGGATTACTTGTCCGGCGACACGCAGATGGCAAAAATGCTCGCCCAACCGGAAAAAGCCTACGTCTCGCGTTATGCCCTGGGTCGCGATTACCACAAGCTGATCCGCAAACGCGTGCAACAACTGGCGGAAAAAATTCAGGCGCAGATCGGCCCGTTTGGCTACCGCGCCTTCGTCGACAGTGCCCCGGTGCTGGAAAAAGCCATCGCCGAACAGGCGGGGCTTGGATGGATCGGCAAAAATACCCTGGTCTTGAACCGCAAGGCCGGCAGTTACTTTTTTCTCGCCGAACTGTTCGTCGACCTGCCGCTGCCGGTCGACCCGCCCCATGCCACCGAACACTGCGGGCGCTGCAGTGCCTGCCTCGACATCTGCCCGACCAACGCCTTCGTCGGCCCCTATGTGCTGGATGCCCGACGCTGCATTTCCTACCTGACCATCGAACTCAAAGGCGCGATCCCTGAGGACCTGCGGCCACTGATCGGCAACCGGGTGTTCGGTTGCGATGACTGCCAGATTGTCTGCCCGTGGAACCGCTTCGCCCGCCCTTCCGGTGAAAGCGACTTCAAGCCGCGGCACAATCTGGACAATGCCGGGCTGGCGGAACTGTTCATGTGGGATGAAGAGAAATTCCTGAGCAGCACCGAAGGCTCGCCGCTGCGCCGGACGGGCTATGAAAACTGGTTGCGCAACCTGGCGGTGGGCTTGGGCAATGCGCCTTCAACGATCCCGGTGCTGGAGGCGCTGAAGGCGCGACGGGAACATCCTTCGGAACTGGTACGTGAACATGTCGCGTGGGCGTTGCGGCAACACGCCGAACGTCAGGCTTCGTCGTTATAGACGAACTTGGGCATTTCCCAATGAAAACGGATCGCCAGCAAGCGCAGCAGAAAACCGCCGAACAAGGTGATCAGAATCGATTGTTCATCGGGTAATTGCAGATAGATGCAGAGCATGTAGCACCACGCCGCGGCGAACGAAACGCTGGCATAAAGCTCACGTCGGAAGATCAGCGGAATATCGTTGCAGAAAATGTCCCGCAGGATGCCGCCGAAGACGCCGGTGATCACGCCGCTAACGGAGGCGACCAACATGCCATGGCCCATTTCCAGGGCGGTGATGCAGCCGATCAGGGTGAACGCCACCAGGCCCATGGCGTCGAGCACCAGGAACAGTGAGCGCAAATGCCGCATCCAGCGGGCCGTGAACACTGTGATCATCGCGGCTGCCGTGGTCAGCACCAGATACTCCGGGTGTTTGACCCACGTCAGAGGGTAATGCCCGAGCAGCACATCGCGCACCGACCCGCCACCCAGCGCCGTGACGCAAGCGATCAGCACCACACCAAACCAGTCCATGCCCCGTCGGCCGGCAGAGAGGGCGCCAGTCATGGCTTCGGTGGTGATGGCGATCAGGTAGAGCATCAGCAGCATAGGGGCGATCCTTGCAGAAAGGCGCGCAGTCTACTCAGTTCACCCAGGCACCAAAAGAGGGCGCTACCCGAACACTGGTGGCGACTGCGCCTACGCCATCGCGAGCAAGCTCGCTCCCACAGGGCAGGCGTTGTACCTGTGGGAGCGAGCTTGCTCGCGATGGGGCCGGAACGGACGACCGTGAATCAGAACTTGATGAAATGCTTGCGGTAGTGCTGCAGCTCAGCGATCGATTCGCGGATGTCGTCCAGGGCCAGGTGCGTGCTGCCCTTCTTGAAGCTGTCACGCACATCCGGTGCCCAGCGCGCAGCCAGCTCTTTGAGGGTCGACACGTCGAGGTTGCGGTAGTGGAAGAAGCTTTCCAGGGATTTCATGTGGGTATAAAGGAAGCGACGATCCTGGCAGATGCTGTTGCCGCAGATCGGCGACTTGCCCTTCGGCACCCACTTCTCCAGGAAGGCGATGGTTTCGGCTTCGGCTTCGGCCATGCTGATGCGGCTGTCGCGAACCCGCTGGGTCAGCCCGGAACCGCCATGCTGACGGGTGTTCCACTCGTCCATGCCGGCAAGGATTTCGTCGCTGTGGTGAATGGCGATCACCGGGCCTTCGGCCAGAGTGTTCAGGTCACTGTCGGTGACGATGGTGGCCATTTCGATGATGACGTCGGTGTCCGGGTTCAGACCGGTCATTTCCAGGTCGATCCAGATCAGGTTCTGTGGGTTTTGCATGTGTCGGCTCCTAGGCAATGCTGCGCAGTTTAGCCTAGGCCGGTGGCCGGGCGTGCTAAACTCGCGGCCGTTTTACCTAATCGCTGCATTCTTGATACGGAACACCCATGGCCAAACGCCAACTCAATCGTCGTCAAAACTGGCGCATCGAAAAGATTCAGGGCGAACGCGCTGCCCGCGCCGCCAAACGCGAGTCCTCGGCCGTCGAGGCACTTGAGGGCGGCGATCTGGGCCCGGAACAGCACGGCCTGGTGATCGCGCACTTCGGTGTGCAGGTCGAGGTCGAGGCCCGCGACGGCGAACTGGCCGGCCAGGTATTCCGTTGCCACCTGCGCGCCAACCTGCCGGCGCTGGTGACCGGCGATCAGGTGGTCTGGCGTGCCGGCAACCAGGGTATCGGCGTGATCGTGGCGCAACTGCCGCGCAACACCGAGCTGTGTCGCCCGGACAGCCGTGGTCAGCTCAAGCCGGTTGCGGCCAACGTCGACATGATCGTCATCGTGTTTGCACCGCTGCCCGAGCCCCATGCCAACCTGATCGACCGCTACCTGGTGGCGGCCGAGCATGCAGGCATCAAGCCACTGTTGCTGCTGAACAAATTCGACCTGATCGACGAAAACAACGCTCCTGCACTGAATGCCTTGCTCGCCGTATACCGCACCCTGGGCTATCCGGTGCTGGAAGTGTCGGCGCACCACGGCAACGGCATGGAGCAATTGCAGACACAGCTGGACGGACGCATCAGCGTATTCGTCGGCCAGTCCGGCGTCGGCAAGTCGTCGCTGGTCAACAGCCTGCTGCCGGATGTCGAAACCCGCGTCGGCCCGTTGTCCGAACTGTCCGGCCAGGGCACCCACACCACCACTACCGCGCGGTTGTTCCACTTCCCCGGTGGCGGTGAGTTGATCGACTCCCCGGGTATCCGCGAATTCGGCCTGGGCCACGTCAGCCGTGCCGACGTCGAAGCCGGCTTCATCGAGTTCAACGACCTGCTTGGCACCTGCCGTTTCCGTGATTGCAAGCATGACCGCGAACCCGGTTGCGCCCTGCTCAAGGCCCTTGAAGACGGCCGCGTGCAGCAACAGCGGATGAACAGCTACCGCTCGATCATCGCCAGTCTGCCGGAAAACGGCTACTAAACAGTCGTGTCGACCACCCTGCCTTCAGCGGGGTGGCCGGCGGCTGGATCTTCCCCCCGCTTAAACATCAGACCTTTCTGTAAGACCTGTGCACGCTCGCTTGTAGGGCATTTCTCTTTCCGCACCACCCCCTTGTAGCCGCCCTGTATTCGCCTAAGTTCTAGCCCTCTTCGCACTCCAGCGACTCCGAGGGACACCTATGCAAACCTACCACCTGTTCATCAGCCACTCGTGGAACTACTCCGACGCCCACGACAATCTCGTGCGCCTGCTCAACGCAAAGCCTGGTTTCACGTACAAGAATTTTTCGGTTCCGCCGGACAACCCGATTGTCGGCGCGAAAACCGACAAACAACTTGAGGAGGCCATCGAAAACAAGATTCGCCCGTGTTCGGCGGTGTTGATCATGGCCGGGATGTACTCCACCTACAGCAAGTGGATCAACAAGGAAATCGAAATCGCCAAGCGCATGGGCAAGGTGATCATTGCGATCAAGCCGTTCGGTGCCGAGCGCATTTCCACGGTGGTACGTGACGCGGCACATGCCGAATGTGCGTGGAACACCAACAGCATCATCAGCGCGATTCGCGAGCATACGGCGGTGTAACCATGCGCAAGGGACTGTTTATCGGCATCAACGACTACACCTATGTGTCGCGCCTGAGCGGTTGCAGCAATGACGCCATGGCCATGGCCTCCGTGTTGAAAACCGACGCCAATGGCGATCCGAACTTCAAGAACATCGTGCTGACTTCCGCCGAGGACTTCCTGAGCAGGGAAAAACTCGAAGACCAGATCCGCGAGCTGTTTTCCGGTGACTGCAACGTCGCGCTGCTGTACTTCGCCGGCCACGGCAGCTTCGACACCGACACCGACGAAGGCATGTTGATCCCGCAGGATTACAAGAGCGCCAAGGACGGGATTCGCCTCAGCGACATCCTCAACTGGGCGAGCAAGGCCACCAAGATCAAAAACAAAGTGATCATTCTCGATTGTTGCCAGAGCGGCTCGGCCGGCGAACTGCGCGCCTTGCGCAGCGAAGGCAGCGTGGTCGGCGAAGGCATGACCATTTTGACCGCCTGTAAAAAGGAAGAGCCGGCGATGGAGGGCGTGCAGCACGGCGTGTTCACCGGATTGCTGCTCCAGGCCCTGCACGGCGGAGCCGCGAACATCCTGGGCAAGATCACCCCCGGCAGCCTCTATTCGTTTGTCGACAATGCCCTTGATGCCTGGGAACAGCGTCCGGTGTTCAAGACCAATGTCTCGCAGTTCATTTCCCTGCGCGAAGTGTCCCCGCTGATCCCCAAGGAAATCCTGCGCAAACTCCCCGAATGGTTTGCCGAAGCCGAGTCGGTGTACCCCCTCGCCCCCAGCTTTGAGCCCACCGAGCCCGAGTTCAACCCGGAACAGGGCGAGGTCTTCGCCCAGTTGCAAAAGTGCAACCGCCACAGCCTGGTCGAACCGGTGGACGCCGAACACATGTATTACGCCGCCATCCACTCCACCGGCTGCCGCCTCACCGCCCTCGGCGCCTATTACCGCGAACTCGCGATCAAGGGACATTTCTGATGCCAGTGTTTATCAGCTACCGCCACATGGACCGCGCCCACGCGATCAACATCAACACGCGCCTGATGCAGGCCAACATCAAGACCTACCTCGACGTACTGGATGCCGAATCCCAGACCACCGACGACATCACCGGGGTGATCACCCGCAACATCAGCGAATGCACACACCTGCTGGCGGTGGTGTCGGAGAAAACCGCACTGTCCTGGTGGGTGCCGTTCGAAATCGGCGAGGCGACCATCACCAACCGACGCATCTGCTCGTTCAAGACCGGCCCGACAGAGCTGCCGCTGTACCTCGACAAATGGCCGAAGCTGACCAGCGACCGGGACATCGAGTTCTTCATCGATGCCTATCGCAACGAGTCGATGCTCAAGCGCTCGATGTCACTGGATTCGGTGACCGGTAGCGAGTCGGTGCGCAGAGTTAACAAATCCAATGCGGATCGCTTTCACGCCGACCTCAAGTCCCGAATCATCCGCGGCTTTTAACGTAGGAAACACCCACAAAAAAGCCGACATCTCTGTCGGCTTTTTTGTGGGTCATGCTGACCAATCAATCGACACCCGAGGTAATCGATTCACTATTGCCAGTTCAGATAGTCTAGTAAGACTCAAACTCAACCATCGGTTGAATCATCTGCCGGAAGCTTGGTCGCCTGTTTCGCAAGATTTTTCTCTTCGGATTTCACGCGACGTTCAAGCTTTCTTATGTCCTCTTCAGCGGGAAGCTCCTCGGGCTTGATGCCGCGCTGCTCCAACATGTCTCGGACGCTCAAATTATTCTGGACATGCTCCTTGGCAATGGCCGGCTCGCCTTGCAAGTTCACCTGTAGCACGTTGTGATTAGTTATCTCATTAGCCAGATTTTTGGCAGCAATAGTCAGCGTCGGTAAAAAATCAGCCAATGGGCGGCTCTTAACAATGCCATACGTGTCCTTCATCGCCTGCGTGGTCTTGCCGCCGAACAATGCTGCATCTCCTCGGGAGCGTATACGGGCAAATCCTTCATCATCTACACCACGTTCGTAAATGTTCTGCGATAGCTCTTTCTCCGACTCACGCAACCGATCTCGAGCCTCGAAGCGGGCTTGTAAGCGCATTCGGTCCTCGATCAACTCTTGCTTGCGCGTTTGGAGCGCGAAGTAACTCTGAGCGAATGCGATCGCTTGTTTACGCGGGTCACCATTTTGGGCAATCAAGTAACAGGCATAACGAGTGAGCATGAAATCTTCGACAGGACGCTGACCACCTTTGCCCACCTCGATCATTTTCGTGACGTCACGAAAATGATCAGAAGCCTCCACTCCAGTAGCTTCACAGGAGGCTATAGCACGCCTGATGGCGGTCAAAAAATTATCCCAGCGCGCGTAACCCAAGGGAGCTTGCAACTCGCGGGCGAACCAGAATTCGATGCTTTCATCAGGCACGCGATGTACCAGCGCGTCGAAACGCTGTTGCAGCAGTGGTAGTGATTGATTGTCCATGGCAAATCCCGGGGCAGTCAGAGGACGTCGATCTCGAAAGCTTTACGACCGCATAGCCTCAAATGTGTGACAAAAAAACCGCGAACATTACGGCTTTCCTATTTTCAGCGTGCGGTCTTTTCCAGCTTCCAGCCCAGCGCATCCAATGCGTCACAGCCCTCCTGTATCAGTATGTGCGCAGCATTGGCGAAATGTTCCAAATCGTGACCCTCAGCATCTTTCACGCACAGGCAGGTGACGCTGTTGAGCAGATTGCGCGCAGCTTTGATTCGGTGAATGGCGGTTTCGAGAAGATCGGAAGCTCGAGCTTCAGTGTCGATGTACAGCGTGCTCCCGACGCTGAAGCTGCTTTGGAGCGGGTGGAATTGGGACATGGTTTGAATTCCGTCTGAAAGATGAAACTCCCACCCTTTTCGCGGCTAATCGAATGGGGTGGCAGCTGTACGCGGGTTAGCCGACCGGTCAGAGGAACCCGGCACACCCGAAGGTGTCCCACGCACAGCCACCATAGACATATGTCAGGCAGCAAAACGCGCCGCGATTATACGGGCGCTCGTGCATTCCTCTCAAACGACCGGCTAAGGTCCGTCACCGATTCGTCGGCGACTGGCGAACTGTACCGAGGCCCCAAGCGAAGTAAAACCCGGTTTTCGGGTCTCAGACCCGTCCTACACAATTCTCGGACCAGACCTCATGCCTTGAGTTTTTTCGCAATGCAGCGGATCTGAACTCATTCTTGCATGCACAAAAAAGCCGACATCGCTGTCGGCTTTTTTGTCGGTCACTGCTTGGGCGGTTCAGCCGGTTTGGCTGGCTCACCCGGCTTCGGTGCCGGATCATCGAACAGATTCAGACGCTCGCGCAGTTCGTGAGCCGGCAGCGGTTCCTTGTCCGCCGGCAACGCGTTCGGGTCGACCGGTGCAGCCGGTGTGGCTCCCGGCGCAGTCGAACCTTGCGGTGCATCAGGAGCAGGTTCAGCACCTTGCGAACCTTCGATGGCACGCTGTGCTTTCTTGGTCAGGACGACGATGTCGATACGACGGTTCACCGGGTTGAACGGATGCTCGCGATCGAACAGGGCCGACGAGGCATAACCGACCACGCGCGCCACCTGCGCATCCGGATAGCTGCCCGCCACCAGCGCACGTCGTGCGGCGTTGGCACGGTTGGCAGACAATTCCCAGTTACCGAAATCACCGGTGCCGGTGTATGGCTTGGCATCGGTGTGGCCGCTGATACTGATCTTGTTCGGCACCGCCTTGATGGTGTCGGCCATGGCCAGCAGGATGTCTTCGAAATACGGCTTCAAGCGAGCAGAACCTGAATCGAACATCGGGCGGTTTTCCGCGTCCATGATCTGGATTCGCAGGCCGTCCGGCGTGATTTCGAACAGGATCTGATCCTTGAACTTCTGCATCTGCGGGTTTTCTTCGACCTTGTTCTGCAGTTCTTGCAGCAACAGCTCGAGGCGCTCTTTTTCGACCTGCTCGGCCATGCCTTCGACCTGATCGGTATCGATGGTGACCTTGTCCGGCTGCGGCTGGGACTTCACCTCGGGGTTGAGAGTGTTTTCCGGCGCCAGGGTCGGCGTGCCGCCCAGATCGATGATGTAGGGCGTGCCACTTTCGGAAAAGCCGATCGGGTCCTTGAAGTAACCGGCGATGGCAATTTTCTGTTCCGGCGTAGCGGTGGACAACAGCCACAACACCAGGAAGAACGCCATCATCGCCGTGGCGAAGTCGGCGAAGGCGATTTTCCAGGCGCCCCCGTGATGCCCGCCGGCGATGCGCTTGACGCGCTTGATGATTATCGGCTGGTTATTTTCCATGGCTTAACGACCGCGAACCGCTTGTTCCAGCTCGGCGAAGCTTGGACGGTGCGCCGGGTACAGGACCTTGCGCCCGAACTCCACGGCCAGCGATGGCGGCATGCCGGAAGCCGAAGCCACCAGTGAGGCCTTGATGGCTTCGTAGACGTTCAGCTCTTCCTTGGCATCATGGGCCAGGGAATGGGCCAGCGGGCCGAAGAAGCCGTAGGCGGCGAGAATACCGAAGAAGGTACCCACCAGTGCCGCACCTACGTGCAGGCCGATGGACTTCTGGTCGCCTTCACCCAGCGAAGCCATGGTCACCACGATACCCAGTACCGCCGCGACGATACCGAAACCGGGCATGGCGTCGGCGATGCCGTTGACCGCGTGGGATGGGTGTTCGAGGTCTTCCTTGAGGCTGAACAGCTCCATGTCGAACAGGCCTTCCAGCTCGTGGGGAGCCATGTTGCCGGAAGACATGATGCGCAGGTAATCGCAGATGAACGCGGTCATGCGCTCGTCCTTGAGTACCGTCGGGTACTTCGCGAAGATCGGACTCGCAGCGGCATCTTCGATGTCGCCTTCGATGGCCATCATGCCTTCGCGGCGGCTCTTGTTGAGGATCTCGTAGATCAGGCCCAGCACTTCAAGGTAGAAGGCGTGGTTGAAACGTGAACTGAACATGCTCAGGGACTTCTTGAGCACGTGCATCGTCATGTAGCCGGGGTTGGCCTGCAAGAAGGCGCCGAGGGCAGCACCGCCAATGATCATGACCTCGAAAGGTTGTATCAGGGCGGCTATCTTGCCGTGGGAAAGCACGTATCCGCCGAGCACGCTCGCGAATACGACGATGATGCCGATAATTTTAGCCATAGGTTAGGAGAGCACTTACTGAGTCGGGTTCAAGGTCATATTCGGAAGTTAAAAAATCTCTTCTTCTACTTATCGGCAAAACTGCGCCAGACTATAGCCCGTTCAGGCGAAAAGCTAATTTGACCCCATCCGGGCACAGGTAATGTTGACGATGATCGCCTCCCACCATGGTTAACGAAACGAACGTTCCAACGCCAAAACCAACGACCCTCGAAGGCTGGGTCAAGCTGCTCGATGGCGTACGTCTTCCCGTCCCGCAAGCCAGCCATGACCGTGTCTGCAAGGCCATCCGCGACAATCGCAGCTCGCTGCGCGACATCGCCGACCTCATGCAAGGCAGCCCGGCCCTGGCCTTGAGCGTGATTCGCGAAGCCAACCGGCATACCCATGGCAGCATGACCGAGCCTGCGGAAAACCTTGAAATTGCAATCAACCGCCTCGGTTTGACGCGCACCGAAGAGCTGCTCGCGCGGCTACCCGCCGAACCCGAGCTCGAGATTCCCAAAGCCCTGCGTCAGTTGCAGATGATCAGCCAGCACGCCACGCAACAGGCCAACGGTTTTTTTGCCAGCCGCCTGGCGCGCCTGTGGCAGGACATCCACTGGGGCAGCCTGCTGTTTCTTTCGCCCCTGTGGCCGCTGGCACTGACCCATCCGAAACTGCTCGAAGACTGGGAGCTGCGGGTCATCCATAAAGGCGAGTCGGCACGCAAAGTCGAGCAGCAACTGTTTGGCGTACGCCTGCTGGATATCGGCCAGGCGCTGGTGGAGGTCTGGCGCTTGCCGATCTGGGTGCAGCAAGGCTATCGATTGCTGCTCACCGAGCAGCGGGAACTGGTGAAAGTCCTGCGCATCGCCCGTGACAGCGACCATCCACTGCGCCAGCAGAATCGCCTTGATGACGATCCGACCCTGCGCCGCTGGCTCAATCAACCGGCCAATACAGTGCTGCTGGCCAATGGGCTGGCACTGTCGGCGCAACACGCCTGGGACAGCCCCCACAGCGAGCGCTGGCAGTACCTGACCAGCCTTTACCTGCAAATGCCGATGGACGAACTGCAGCAGCAATTGCACCAGCAAGCCGCCAACAGCGCACGCCAACACGCCATGCCCGACCTCTGGCACCCTGCCGAGTCGCTGATCTGGCCGTGGGGCATGAACCGTGTCCACGCAGGCTTGCTGCCGGCATCGGCACCTACCGCCGAAGACCTGGCGAAGTGGCGCAAGCAATGCGCCGAGTTGCTGGTCGAGCCGAGCCGTTTCACCAACGCCATGCACTTGACCATCGCCGCCCGGGACGCCCTCGTGGCCTGCGGCATGCGCCGGGTGATGATCCTGATGGCCGATCGCACCCACGCCAACCTGCGCGTGCACCAGACGGCCGGCCTGTCGAAGGAAGCGGCCGGGTTGAATTTCGTGGTCAGCCAGAGCAACGTGTTGCAACGCCTGCTCGCGCAGCAGGCCCAGGTGCGCCTGACGCCTGCCAACAACGCGCAATTCTCGGCCCTGTTGCCCAACAGCCTGCGCTCGCAGTTCAGCGGTGAACACTTGCTGCTGCGTTCGCTGATCAACAATGGCCGGGTGATCATGATCGTCGTGGCGGATCAAGGCGGCGGGCCGTTTTCGGAAATTTCCGTACAGGCCTTCGGCAAAACCGCACAGTGCATCGAGAAAGCCCTGCACAGCTTTAGCCACCGTGGCCAATAAGCTGCGTTACAATCCTCCCTTTTGTGCTCTGGAGACCTCACATGTCTGACTTCTCTGGCTTGCCGCTGGTGATCGAGCCGAGCGACTTGCTCCCTCGCCTCGACGCCCGCGAACTGATTCTGGTGGACTTGACCAGTGCCGCCCGCTACACCGAAGGGCACATTCCCGGCGCGCGCTTTGTCGATCCAAAGCGTACGCAGCTCGGCCAGGCCCCCGCCCCGGGGCTGATGCCCCCGCAGGCAGCACTCGAAACGCTGTTTGGTGAGCTGGGGCACAACCCCGATGCGGTCTACGTGGTGTATGACGACGAAGGCGGCGGTTGGGCCGGACGCTTCATCTGGCTGCTGGATGTCATCGGCCACAGCAAGTACCACTATATTGACGGTGGCCTGACAGCCTGGCTGGCAGCAGGCTTGCCCATGTCGATCCAGATCCCGCCGCACGTGGGCGGTCCGGTTGCGTTGACCCTGCACGATGAACCCACCGCCACCCGCGAATACCTGCAAAGCCGTCTCGGCGCCGCCGACCTGGCAATCTGGGATGCGCGCGGGCCGCTGGAGTACTCCGGCGAGAAAGTCCTGGCAGCCAAGGGCGGACACATTCCCGGCGCGATCAATTTCGAATGGACCGCTGGCATGGATCGGGCACGCCAGCTGCGCATCCGCACCGACATGCCGCAGATCCTCGAACAACTCGGGATCAGCAAAGACAAAGAAGTGATTACCCACTGCCAGACACATCATCGTTCTGGTTTCACCTATCTGGTGGCCAAGGCTCTCGGTTATCCGCGGGTCAAAGGCTACGCCGGCTCCTGGGGCGAATGGGGCAATCATCCCGATACCCCGGTAGAAATTTAAGATTTTTAAGGACCGTTAATGAACAAGCGTCTGTTTCTCCTCGGCCAGTACCTGCTGCCCCACAACTTGCTCTCGCGTCTGGCCGGCTGCATCGCCGAATGCCGCGTGCGCTGGTTCAAGAATGCCTTCACCGCCTGGTTCGCCAAGCGTTATCAGGTGGACATGTCCCAGGCGCTGGTCGAAGACCTGACCGCCTACGAGCACTTCAACGCGTTCTTCACCCGCGCACTGAAAGACGGCGCCCGTCCGCTGGACGAAACCCCGGGCGCGATCCTCAGCCCCGCCGACGGCGCGATCAGCCAGCTCGGCCCGATCGAGCACGGCCGCGTGTTCCAGGCCAAGGGCCACAGCTTCAGCGTGCTGGAACTGTTGGGGGGCGATGCGGCAAACGCTGCGCCGTTCATGGGTGGCGACTTCGCGACCATCTACCTGTCGCCGAAGGACTACCACCGCGTGCACATGCCCCTGGCCGGCACCCTGCGCGAGATGGTCTACATCCCGGGCCGTCTGTTCTCGGTCAACCAGACCACTGCTGAAAACGTTCCGGAATTGTTTGCCCGCAACGAGCGCGTGGCGTGCATTTTCGACACCGAACGCGGGCCGATGGCCGTGGTGCTGGTGGGTGCGATGATCGTGGCGTCGATTGAAACCGTGTGGGCCGGTCTGGTCACGCCGCCGAAACGCGAGCTGAAAACCTTCCGCTACGACGAAGCCGCACGTGCGCCGATCCACCTGGAAAAAGGTGCGGAACTGGGTCGCTTCAAACTGGGTTCGACCGCCGTCGTGCTGTTCGGGCCGGATCAGGTGAAGTGGGCTGAAGAAATGACCGCTGGCACAGCGGTGCAGATGGGTCAGGGCATGGGCTCACCAAAAGCCTAAAGACCGAGCTGCATACCTGTGGGAGCGGGCTTGCTCGCGAAAGCGGACTTACAGTCAACATAGATGTTGAATGTGATGACGCCTTCGCGAGCAAGCCCGCTCCCACATTGATTTGCGGCGCTTAGAGCTGCCCGTCGCGATCGCGGAAACCCAGCAGGTAGAGCACACCATCCAGCCCCAAGGTGGAAATCGCCTGCTTGGCCGACTGTTTGACCAGCGGCTTGGCCCGGAACGCCACGCCCAACCCGGCAATCGCCAGCATCGGCAAGTCATTCGCACCATCACCGACCGCAATGGTCTGCTCCAGGCGCAAGCCTTCCTTGTGTGCCAGTTCCTTCAGCAAATCCGCCTTGCGCTGTGCATCGACAATCGGCTCGACCGCCACGCCGGTGACTTTGCCGTCGACCACTTCAAGTTCGTTGGCGAACACGTAGTCGATACCCAGTTTGGCCTGCAATTGCTTGGCGAAGTAGGTGAAGCCGCCCGACAGAATCGCGGTCTTGTAGCCCAGGCGCTTGAGTTCGGCGAACAGGGTTTCGGCGCCTTCGGTCAGGCGCAGCGAGGCACCGATGGAGTCCAGCACATTGACGTCCAGACCTTTGAGCAAGGCCAGGCGTTCCTTGAAGCTGGCGCGGAAATCCAGCTCACCGGCCATTGCCCGCTCGGTGATTTCCGACACTTTGTCGCCGACGCCGGCCGCCTTGGCCAGCTCATCGATCACTTCGGCTTCGATCAGCGTTGAATCCATGTCGAACACCGCCAGGCGACGGTTGCGACGGAACAGCGAATCTTCCTGGAAGGCGATGTCGACGTTCAGTTCCTGGGCGACACTGAGGAATTCGGCACGCAACGCCTGCGGATCAGCCGCCTCGCCACGCACGGAAAACTCGATGCAGCCCTTGCCCTTGTCGGCCGGGGTGTCCAGCGGCATGCGCCCGGACAGGCGATCGATGTGGTCGATGTTCAGGCCATATTTGGCAGTGATCGAGCTCACGGCCTGCAACTGCCCGGCTGTCACCTTGCGGGTCAACAGGGTCACAATGTGGCGCTTTTTGCCCTGATTGCCGACCCACTGCTGGTAATCCTGTTCGGACACCGGCGTGAAACGCACTTGTTGATCGAGTTCATAGCCCTTGAACAAGATGTCCTTGAGCACGGACTTGCCTTGCTCGGTGTCGGGAATTTCAACCAGGATACCGAACGACAAGGTGTCGTGGATCACCGCCTGACCGATGTCGAGAATGTTCACACCACCCTGGGCCAGAACGCCGGTAATGGCCGCAGTCAGACCCGGACGGTCGACTCCCGTGATGTTTATCAGGACGATTTCGCGCAAGGCGCACCCCCGCAAGTGGAAAAAAACCGCATTCTACCCACTTTCAGTGACCATCGGGCACCGTGAGCGCTTTGACGGTCTAGGGCCTGTCGCTATACTGCGCGTCAACTTCACGGACAAAAGAGCCGAGCTCAAGTGAACCGGCCCACGCCAGTAAAAACCGACAACTTCTTCCTGCTGATCTTCCGGGCACTGCGCCACCGCCGTGTACCGATTGCATTGCGCATCGCCAGCCATAACGTGATCCTGGTCGCCCTGGCTCTGGTCATCTATGCCGGTGTGATGGGCCTGCAGTTCAAGCAGGCCATGCACGAGCAGGCGGATGCGCTGGGCGAAAGCCTGACTACGCAGACGGCCACCTCGGCCACCGAGCTGTTGGTGTCCAACGACATCCTCAGCCTCAACGTGCTGCTCAACAACCTGACCAAGAACAAGCTGGTGGCCCACGCCGCCATCTACAGCCCGGACAACCGCATCCTCGCCGAATCCGGCCAGCGTCCCAAGCATGGCCTGCTGGGCGAAGCCGAGGGCATGTACCAAAGCAAGATCACCTTCCAGGACGTGACTGCCGGGCAATTGCGCATCAGCCTGGACATGGACCAGTTCCAGCAGCCGATGACCATCAGCCTGCAAAGCATGGGCATTCTGAGTGCAATCCTGCTGGCCCTGTCCTTGGCCCTGAGCCTGCGCATGGGGCGTTATCTCTCCACGCCGCTGCTGCAATTGCGGGTGTGGCTGCGCAATATCGATGAATTCACCCCGGCCACCGACCGCCAGGACGAAATCGGCGACCTGGCGCGTCAGCTGCACGCCAACTTCGCCCCGGAGCCCGCCCCTGTGCCAGAACCGGAACCGGAGTTCGACGACATGGATGACGAGGCCGACCCGGCCTTCGAAGTCCGTAACCTGCGCGATCCGAGTTTCGACGAGAGCCGCCCGGTAGCGGCGCTCAAACCAGCGCCACGACAGATCGTCAGCACCGTTGAAGACGACGATGACGAAGACCCGTTCGCCGATCTGCGCGACGAGTCGCTGGACAGCACCCCACAACCGGTGATTCGCAAAGCCACGCCGAGCGTGCCGCAACACAGCGCGGTGCTGGCGGTGCAACTGGGCTCCCAGGAGCAACTGCGACGCCTGCCGCGGGCGCGTCTTGAAGAACTGCTCGAGCGCTATCGCGATTGCCTCGACCAGGCAGCTTCCCTGTATCAGGGCGAAGTAGAGACCTTGAACGATGGCAGCACGCTGATGCTGTTCCACACCGAAGACAGCGGCGACGATTACCTGACCAACGCCATTTGCTGTGGCGAGCTGCTGCGGGCCCTGGGCCACCAGTTGCAGATCGAAGTCGCGGACAGTGGCATCACCCTGCAATTGCAGCTGGGGCTGACTCTGGGCGACGAACTGTTCGGCCTGAGCCAGATCGACTTGCTGCTGACCGACCCTGCCCAGGACGCCCTGGCCCTGTCGCAACACAGCCGCAACCTGCTGCTGGTGGAGCGCAAGATCAGTGACGACGTGTTGATTCGCCAGCGCGCGCGGATCCGCCCGATCGCCAGCCCTGAAGGTGCGTGCTGCGTAGAGCGGTTGATGGAGCCGTATCCGTCGATGCTGGAACGGCAACTGGCACGGATGCACGAGCGTCGCGCTTAAGCCTTAACCTCGATATGAAGAAGCCCGCAGATGAGTGATCGTCTGCGGGCTTTTTTGTTGCCTGTTCTGGCCTATTCGCGAGCAAGCCCGCTCCCACACTTGATCCGGGTTAGCCCAAGGGTGTGCTCACTGAAGATCCCCTGTGGGAGCGAGCTTGCTCGCGAAGAGGCCAGAACAGGCGCTAGATATCTCCAACCTGTAAAAACAACAAAGCCCGCATCAATGCGGGCTTTGTATGGATTCAGTCCACACTTAGAAGCGGAACACTTCCATATCCGTACGAATAGGCGCGGCCATCGGGATCTTCGGCTGCTTTTCCTGTTCTACCGCAGGTGCTGCCGCCTTGGCTGCCGGCTTGCGTGGGGCTTCGGCGATCGGCGGCTGATTGGCCAGGGGCTTGAGCGCCACCGACAGTTGTTCGGCCAGGCGTTGCAACAACACACCCTGTGCCTGGACCTGAGCCGCCGTGGTACCGGCATGCCGCTCCTGTAAATGGATGATGCGGTTGTCGCGGACCTGCCCGCGACGGTCGATCAGGCGCCATTGCGCGTCGAGGATCGCCGGTTGTTTTTCACCCGAATCCAGGCGCGTGATAGTCAGCAGCACCTGAACGTCCGGGGTGAAGCCCACTGTCGCCGGGGCCAGCACTACGCGCTGACTGTCCAGGCGACCCGCGACCTGGCGCAGCAGCAGCTGATCGATATCCGACGAAAGGCTGCCAGCCCAACGACCGTCGGTCGAGGCTTGCAGGCTGCCATCCGGCTGACGCTGCAACAGGGTTTCGCGTTGCAGGTAGTCGGCCACGGTGACCGGCCCCAACAATACCGCCATGCCCGCGTTCTGTGCGGGCTGAACCGGACTACCAGCGTCCAGTTGATACAACGACACCGGCTGGTGAACGCTGCAACCCGCCAGGCCAAGAACGCCGGCGAGCAAAAGAATAAAAGGAAGGCGCAGAGCAGTCATCGTCCCATCCAGGTGGTCGCTAAAAGGCTGACCACAGTGAAAATACTCAATAAATATGAAGAACGCGCGGCAACGCCGGCGCTTGAAAGGCCATATCATCCGTGAATATGCGTTCCGACTCCAGCGTAAAGCGCCGAACTACGGGTTAATTCGTAGTTCGGCGCTTCTAAGTCGCCTAATTGAGGTTTTCGACGAGCAGCGCGTCTACCCTCTGGAAGCCACGCGGCAACTTGTTGCCACGACGACCACGTTCACCCTTGTAGTGTTCGAGATCGTCCGCTTTCAGTGACAAGGTACGTTTCCCGGCCTGCAACACCAGTGTTGCACCGTCCGGCAATACCGCGATGTCCGTCACATACTCTTCACGACTGGCCACTCGTTCACCGGGAATCCCGATGATCTTGTTGCCTTTGCCTTTACCTAATTGTGGCAGGTCGCTGATTTTGAAGATCAGCAGGCGACCTTCGGTCGTCACCGACGCCAGCCAGTTCTGCTCACGATCGGCCACAGGACGCGGCAGCATGACCTTGGCGTTGTTCGGCAGGCTCAACAGGGCCTTGCCCGCCTTGTTCTTGGCCTGCAGGTCTTCACCCTTGACCACGAAGCCATAGCCGGCGTCGGAGGCGATCACGTACAGCGCATCGTCTTCCGGCATCAGCACGCACTCGAAACTCGCCCCTGGCGGCGGCGTCAGGCGACCGGTCAGCGGCTCGCCCTGGCCACGGGCCGACGGCAAGGTGTGGGCGGCCACCGAATAACTGCGGCCCGTGGAGTCGATAAACACGGCAAACTGGTTGGAGCGCCCGGCTGCCAGTGCCTTGAAGCCGTCCCCGGCCTTGTAGGAAAGCCCGGTGGCGTCGATTTCGTGGCCTTTGGCGGAGCGAATCCAGCCTTTTTCCGACAGCACGACCGTCACTTTCTCGTTCGGCAGCAGATCGTGCTCGGTCAGGGCCTTGGCTTCGGCGCGCTCGACAATAGGCGACCGGCGGTCATCACCGTAGGTTTCAGCGTCCTTGATCAGTTCGCTGCGCACCAGTTTTTTCAACTTGGCTTCGCTGCTCAGCAGGGCTTGCAGCTTGGCTTGTTCCTTGAGCAGTTCATCCTGCTCGGCACGCAGTTTCATCTCTTCCAGTCGCGCCAACTGACGCAGACGGGTGTCGAGGATGTAGTCGGCCTGGATTTCGCTGAGGGCGAAGCGCTCGATCAGCGCGGCTTTCGGCTGCTCCTCGGTACGGATGATGTGGATCACTTCATCCAGGTTGAGGTAGGCAATCAGCAAACCGTCCAACAGATGCAGGCGACGCTCGACCTTGTCGAGGCGGAATTGCAGGCGACGACGCACGGTCTGCACCCGGAACTCCAGCCATTCGACCAGCAGCGCCCGCAGGTTTTTCAGCTGCGGCTTGCCGTCCAGGCCGATGATGTTGATGTTGACCCGGTAGCTCGACTCCAGCTCGGTGCTGGCGAACAGGTGCTGCATCAGCGCATCGTGGTCGAAGTTTTTCCGTGCGCCCGGAATGATCACGATCCGGCACGGGTTTTCGTGGTCGGATTCGTCACGCAGGTCGGCAATTTGCGGCGCCTTGGACGGCTTGGCCTGCATCATCGCGGCGATCTGTTCCAGCACCTTGGCGCCCGAAACCTGATGCGGCAGCGCGGTGACGATGATGTCGCCGTCTTCGATGTGATACACGGCGCGCATGCGCACAGAACCGCGACCGGTTTCGTAGATTTTCAGCAGGTCGGCGCGCGGGGTGATGATTTCCGCTTCGGTTGGGTAGTCCGGGCCCTGGATGTGTTCACAGAGCTGTTCGACCGTGGCCTTGGGCTCATCGAGCAAGCGCACGCAGGCGGTGGCGACTTCCCGCAGGTTGTGTGGCGGAACGTCGGTGGCCATGCCCACGGCGATGCCGGTGGTGCCGTTGAGCAGGATGTTCGGCAGGCGGGCCGGCAACACCAGCGGCTCGTCCAGCGTACCGTCGAAGTTCGGGCCCCAATCCGCCGTGCCCTGGCCCAGTTCGCTGAGCAGCACTTCGGAATAACGCGACAGCCGCGCTTCGGTGTAGCGCATGGCGGCGAAGGACTTGGGATCATCCGGCGCACCCCAGTTGCCCTGGCCGTCGACCAGCGTATAGCGATAGCTGAACGGCTGGGCCATCAGCACCATGGCTTCGTAGCAGGCCGAGTCGCCGTGGGGGTGGAATTTACCGAGCACGTCACCGACGGTACGTGCCGACTTCTTGTGCTTGGAATCAGCGTCCAGCCCCAGCTCGCTCATGGCGTAGACGATACGCCGCTGTACCGGTTTCAGGCCGTCGCCGATATGCGGCAGGGCACGGTCCATGATCACGTACATGGAGTAGTTGAGGTAGGCATTTTCGGTGAAGTCAGCCAGTGACCGGCGTTCTACACCGTCCAGGCTGAGATCAAGGGAGTCGCTCATGCGGGCCTCATCGGTTCGTTGTCTGGCGCAGCAGCATGGTGCCACCGCGCTGGGTAAATTCAAGTTTGTTCAGTGCGCTCATGCCGAGCAACACTTGATCGCCATGCAGCCCCGGGGCCACCAGTGCGCGTACATCCCGCAGCACGATGTCGCCCAGCTGCAGGCGCTCGATACGGGTGCGATAGCCCTGGCTCAGGCCATTGGCCGTGCTCAGGGTCACGCCGAATCCTTCTTCGAGCTTCAAACGCTTGGCCAGGTCCGCCGGAATCGACACATCGGTCGCCCCGGTATCGAGCATGAAGTCCACCGGATGGCCGTTGATCTGACCGCTGGCGACAAAATGCCCCTGCGCATTGCTCACCAGTTTCACCTCAATGAAACCCTCGCCCTGCTCCGAGCTGACCACCACGTTCGGATTTTGCTGACGCGCTTCCCACTGGCCGAAAAAACGCGTGGCCAGAAACAACGCGGCACACCAGGCCAGTACCATAAACACCCGGCCGATGCGCTGCCCCGGGCTTCGTTGTCTCATGACTTGGCACTCCAGCCACCTTCCGGTGCAGCAAAACGCCAGACTACCGGACGGACTTCACCATCGGCGCGAGCACCGTTGTTGTTGTCGATACCGATCCAGGCACCGTCAGCGTCCACTACCAGCGCTTCCGCGAGGCCATAATCTTGTGGATAACGCCGATTTTCCTGCAATGCCTCTTCGGCAAACGACCAGCAACGCTCGACTTTGGCGGTCAGCGCATCTCGGCGGCAGACCTCGAACGCATTGCGCTCCAGGGTAAACAGCTTGCCGTTGAACAATGACAGATCGGCAAAATCCCGAGGCATCGCTCTGGCGTGGGGAAACTGTGCGGGTTGCATTTCATTCCCGGCTTCACTCAGCAGCACGCATCCACCATCGCAGTCCCACACCGATTGCTTGCGCTTGATCAGCAGCAACCCGCGGTTCTCGCGCTCGGCAGCCAACCACAACTGGTCACCTTCAGGATTGATTGCCAAGCCTTCGAACAGTGCATTGAAGCGCAACAACATGCCTCTGGCCCGGGCTTCGCGCGCCATGAGCGGCGAAATCTTCAGCCAGGAAGTCGGCCCGGTTGGCGGTATTTGCAACACCGCTGCATGGGATTCGCTGACCACGTAACGATTGCCGGCGCGGTCACAGGTGATGCCTTCGAAATCCAGATTGCCGCCACGCACGAACGAAGCGGCCCAGGTCCGCGAACGCAATCCCCAGGGCAACCCGCTGTCAGGTACTTCAGGTACGCCGATGCCCACGGCCTGTGCGCGCCAGACGTTGGCCCGGGTATCGAGACGATAGATCTGATCATCGTCACGGTCGGAGACCGTCCACAGCTCCTTGCCGCACTGTGCCAACCCGGACAGGTTGCCGCCGCGCATGCCATCGACGGCATGCTCGGACAACAGACGCAGTTGCGGTGTCGGTTCGCCAGACACCGTCATTGAGGTCAGCAGCAACGCACACGCCAGGGCAAAGCCCAAGCGCATCAGCCCAGCACCTCGGCCAGGTTGCCCTTGGACTCCAGCCAGGTCTTGCGGTCACCGGCACGCTTCTTCGCCAGCAGCATGTCCATCATCTCCGAGGTAGCCTCGAAATCTTCCAGGGTCAACTGCACCAGACGCCGGGTGTTCGGGTCCATGGTGGTCTCGCGCAACTGCGGCGGGTTCATTTCGCCCAGACCCTTGAATCGGGTGACCTGCGGCTTGCCGCGCTTCTTCTCGGCCACCAGGCGATCGAGAATCCCGTCGCGCTCGGCTTCATCGAGGGCGTAGTAGATCTCTTTGCCCAGGTCGATGCGGTACAACGGCGGCATCGCGACGTAAACGTGACCGGCATCGACCAACGGGCGGAAATGCTGGACGAACAAGGCGCACAGCAAGGTCGCGATGTGCAGACCGTCGGAGTCGGCGTCGGCGAGGATGCAGATCTTGCCGTAGCGCAACTGGCTCATGTCCGCCGCGCCCGGATCGACACCGATGGCCACGGCGATGTTGTGCACTTCCTGGCTGGCCAGCACTTCGCTGCCGTCGACTTCCCAGGTATTGAGGATCTTGCCGCGCAACGGCAGGATCGCCTGGAACTCCTTGTCCCGCGCCTGCTTGGCCGAACCGCCGGCGGAATCACCTTCGACCAGGAACAGCTCGGAACGCATCGGGTCCTGTCCGGCACAGTCGGCCAGTTTGCCCGGCAGCGCCGGGCCTTGGGTAACGCGTTTGCGCTCGACCTTCTTGCTGGCCTTGAGGCGACGGCCGGCGTTGTTGATCGCCAGTTCCGCCAGCAGCATGCCGGTTTCCGGGTTGGCATTGAGCCACAGGCTGAACGCATCCTTGACCACACCGGAGACGAACGCCGCCGCTTCACGGGACGACAGCCGCTCCTTGGTCTGCCCGGAGAATTGCGGTTCCTGCATCTTCATCGACAGAACGAAGGCGATGCGTTCCCAGACGTCTTCCGGTGCCAGCTTCACGCCGCGCGGCAGCAGGCTGCGGAATTCGCAGAACTCGCGCATGGCGTCGAGCAGGCCCTGACGCAGACCGTTAACATGGGTACCGCCCTGGGCCGTCGGGATCAGGTTGACGTAGCTTTCCTGCACCGCATCGCCGCCTTCCGGCAGCCACAGCAGCGCCCAATCCACGGCTTCCTTGTTACCGGCAAAAGCGCCGCAGAACGGTTCGTTCGGCAGGCGCTCGAATTCGCTGACCGCGTCCACCAGATAGGAACGCAGGCCGTCTTCGTAATGCCATTCGACTTTTTCGCCGGTGGCCTTGTCTTCAAAACTGACCAGCAGGCCCGGGCACAGAACGGCCTTGGCCTTGAGCACGTGCTTGAGGCGGCTGATGGAGAATTTTGGTGAGTCGAAGTATTTCGGGTCCGGCGCAAAGAACACGCTGGTCCCGGTATTGCGCTTGCCGACAGTACCGACGACTTCAAGCTCGGTGGCCTTGTAGCCATCCTTGAAGGTCATCTGGTATTCGTTGCCGTCACGTTTTACACGCACCCGCACTTCGGTGGACAAGGCGTTGACCACGGAAATACCCACCCCGTGCAAGCCGCCGGAGAACTGGTAGTTCTTGTTGGAAAACTTGCCACCGGCATGCAGCTTGGTGAGGATCAACTCGACGCCCGAAACACCTTCCTCGGGGTGAATGTCCACCGGCATGCCTCGGCCGTCATCGCTGACCTCCAGGGAATGGTCGGCATGCAGGATCACCTGCACCGATGTGGCATGCCCGGCCAAGGCTTCGTCGACACTGTTGTCGATGACTTCCTGGGCAAGGTGGTTCGGCCGACTGGTGTCGGTGTACATGCCGGGGCGCTTGCGCACCGGGTCGAGGCCCGAGAGGACTTCGATGGCGTCTGCGTTATAAGAGCTAGCGCTGGGAGTGGCCATGGGGTCTCGTCGTCAGTGTTCGGTGAAAAAAGAATTCATGGGGCTATCGCTCACAGTGCGGTGAAATCGATTGCCTGATACAAATCGGCGCCAATGCCGGCAAAACTCAACATGGCCGGCAATTGCCCGGCAAAACCCTGGAAACTGTGGTCGCCGCCGGCCTGGATACGCAAGGCGCATGCCCGGTAATACTGCTGGGCGAGGCGATAGTCCAGCGTTTCGTCAGCCGTCTGCAACCATACCTGATAACGCTGTGGATCCTGGGGCGCCGGCACTTCCAGTTCGGCCAGGGCCACCACGTGGTCGTGGGTCATTTCCCAGGTCTCTTCGGTATACAGGTTTTTCTGCGTCCCCAGAAAGCCGTCGAACATCCGGTGCGGGCTGACGGCAGGGTTGATCAACAGGGCTTTCAAGCCATGGCGCTCGGCAAGGTGAGTGGCATAGTAGCCGCCGAGCGAGCTGCCGACCAGCAGTGGCCGCCCCAGCTCGGCAATCGCCTGCTCCAGCTGCTCGATAGCCTGGCGCGGGTGATGGTGCAATGCCGGAACGCGCAGGTGTTCGCTCAGGCCCAGACGCTCCATCACCTCGACCAACTGACAGGCCTTCTTCGACAACGGCGAGCTGTTGAAGCCGTGGATATAAAGGATCGAACCGGACATTTGAGCTCCCTGTGCGTCGGCTAAAGAGGCGGAGTTTACAGGGACTCGGGGATATCCACAGAATCCACGGTGTCTGTGTAGACGCCTTCGCGAGCAAGCCCGCTCCCACACTGGACTTGCGTCGGTCACAAGCTCCCCCTGTGGGAGCGGGCTTGCTCGCGAAGGGCGCGACTAGGTTTTCCAGAAAAAATGAAAAAATCAGTAGCCGTTGGAACCGTAATCCACAGTGAAATCAAACCCGGTAACCCGCTCCACCCCGGTTTCCAGCCGCCCGTCGGGCAGCAGTCGCAACCAGCGATAGCCCGGCGCCTGTTCCCCGACCTTGAAATCTTCGCTGCCCGGCTCGAACTGGATGCAGGTAGAGGGCGAGGCGATCAAACGTACGCCGTTGCGCATCCGGTCGATTTCCTGGTGCACATGCCCCCACAACACCGCACGTACCTGCTCGAAGCGATCCAGCACGGCGAACAGCGCCTCGGGATTGCGCAAGCCGATCGGTTCCATCCATGCACAACCGATGGACACCGGGTGATGGTGGAAGCACACCAGATGATGGCGCTCCGGCGCTTCGCTCAACGAGCGGGCGAGCAACTGCAGCTGTTCATCCTGCAAATAACCCGGCACCGAGCCTGGCACCGCCGAATCGAGCAACGTGACCCGCCAGTTGCCGATATCCACCACCGGCTCGAGCAAAGCACTCTGCACCGCCGCCTCGGCCATGATCTGCGGCTCATCGTGATTGCCGGGAATCCAGCGCGCCGGCGCATCGAGCTGACGCGTCATGTCGCGAAATTGTTTGTAGGACTCCAGCGTCCCGTCCTGGGACAGATCACCCGTGGCCAGGATCAAGTCAATCCGCGGCTGTTGCGCGCGCACCAGTTCGATGACCTTTTGCAGGCTGTCGCGGGTGTTCATGCCCAGCAACACGCCGTCCGCTTCGGCAAACAGGTGACTGTCGGAGAGTTGCACCAGCAACGCCGGATCGGCGGTGGTCAATGTGGATACGCTCGGCAAGGCGTTCTCCCAGGGCGTGATCACGGGGATGGGTAAGTGCCGCAATTATGCTGGGGGACGATCGAAAGGGGAAATCTGTGAACCTGACGCAGTTCACAACTGCTGATCACAATTAACGTACCACTTCGTACTCATGCCCCAGCGCCAGGCAATGGCTCAACCACTCGCCCAGAAACATGTTCAGCTGGGCCTTTTCGTCCGGCTGGTGCATCGAGGCGTTCGGGTAAGGATAGATGCCGCGAAAGCGTCGTGCATGTTCGGCGCTGACCACTTCGGCCATGCGCGCGTCGTGATAGACCTGCACTTCCAGTTGCGGCACCGGCAGCCAGGGCAGGCTGTGTTCCTGACGCACTTGCAGGGTCGTGGTGTAGGGGCAGGTCAGCAGGACTTCCAGGGCCAGCACACCGAGCATCTGGTCGCCATGGGTCACGGCGATGCGCCGCGCGGCGGGCTCGCTGCGCATGTCCGGCAGCAGTCGCATCAAGCGCGCGTAGTTCGCCTCGCAGGACGCTTGCAGCCCCACCAGGTCCACCCGATAGCGATCGCGCAGCTTGTTTACGACCATAACCCCCTCACTTCAACGCGGTTCAAAGCCAGCCATTGCAAGGCAATGATGCTCGCCGCGTTGGCAATACGCCCGTCGCGCACGGCTTGCAGGGCATCGTCGAAAGCCCAGACCGTGACGCGGATGTCTTCTGCCTCTTCCTCCAGCCCATGCAGGCCGCCAACCCCGGTAGTGTCGCAACGCCCCAGGTACAGATGCACGAATTCGTTGCTGCCGCCCGGCGATGGAAAGTATTTGGTCATCGGCCAAAGCGCCCCGATTTCAAGCCCAGCTTCCTCCTGCGCTTCGCGGTGAGCAACTGCTTCCGGCACTTCATCCTTGTCGATCAGACCAGCGACCAGTTCGATCAGCCACGGGTTGTCGGTCTTGCCCATGGCGCCGACGCGAAACTGCTCGATCAGCACCACTTCATCGCGTTGTGGATCGTAAGGCAGCATGCATACCGCGTCATGGCGAACGAACACTTCACGATTGATCTCGCGACTCATGCCCCCGGCGAACAATTCGTGGCGCAAGTGCACGCGTTCGAGTTTGTAGAAGCCCTCGTAGCACTTTTCGCGCCGCACGATATCAACGGCGGTGGGAATGGCGTTGGCAAAATCCGTCATGACTATCCTCTTTTACTGCAAATCCTGTTCGAGGCTGCTTTTTTCCTGGGCCTCGACTTCGCGCCATCCTAACGCGCCCGTGACATTTGATGCAGCCCCTTTCCCGTCAGCGGGATGGACGGTGAGGGCGAAACCCACTCTAATTAGCTTAGTGGCGAACTGACTGCTTTGTTGAGAGTCGAAGCCGGTAACTTTTTGCCTTCCCTGTTTCAGAAAGGACGCTCATGTCGCTTTTCAAAATCGCCTCCGTGGCCGCTATCGCCCTGACCCTGGGCGCTTGCGCGAGCCTGTTCCAGCCCAACTACCGGACGCCGCTGGAAACCACCCGCGACGCCTCCGAGCAACTCAAGCCCGGTTGCAGCAACCCGGATTGCCCCCTGGTCAACATCGACACCCTGCACTTCCCGGACGAACCTGCACTGGACGGCATCATCGAAAAGCGCCTGCTGCAAATGACCCGCACCTCGCCCAACGCGCCGGTCGCCCCGACCCTGGCGGCCTATCGCGAAGAGTTTTTGCGCACCGCCGGCCCGCGCTTCAGCAGCTATCTGCAGGCAAAGGTACGTGAGCAGCATGACGGCTTGGTGATCGTCGAATTGTCCAGCTACCTGGACACCGGCGGTGCCCATGGCACCCCAGGTCGAGGTTTCATCAACTATTCACGCCAACAGCATAAAGTGCTGACGCTGTCGGACATGCTGGTGCCAGGGCAGGAAGACGCGTTCTGGAAAGCCGCGCAAGTGGCGCACAACAGCTGGCTGATCAGCACCAAGCTCGATCAGGAACCGGAGTTCGTGAAGAGCTGGCCGTTCCAGACAACCCAGAACGTGGCGCTGACCTACGGCGGGGTAATCCTCAAATACGAAACCAGCACCATCGCGCCTTACGCGCTGGGCCATGTCGAACTGAAGATCCCCTACCCTCGCCTGAACGGCATCATCAAGCCCGAGCTGTTTCCCGGCCGTAACTGAAGGCCCGACCCAGCACTAGCTGGAGCAACCCTGCCACTACCAGTGCCGGCAGGGTTGCGCCGACATCCGGATACAGGTTGGCCAGCAAATGATAGGTGCTAACCCCGCCCAGCCAGGCGAGCAGCGCCGGCCAGCGCAACGCGGCTGACGCCACCAGGCCACTGCGTTTGCGCAGGATGAAGTGATCCACCAGCACCACGCCGAACAACGGCGCAAACACCGAACCGATCAGCAGCAGGAAGTTCTGGTACTGGGCCAACGGCGCCAGCAGGGCAATCAGCGTGCAGACAACGCCGATGGCCAACGCCAGGTGCTCGACTTTGGCGCGCAACAGAATCCCGCTGGACACTGCCGCCGAGTGAATATCGGCAAAGGCGTTTTCCGATTCATCCAGCAGAATCAACAACAGCGGAATCCCCAGGCCGGCGCCGGCCAGCGCCAGCAGCAAGGCATTGACTTCACCGCTCGGCGCGAACGCCAGTGTGTAGGCCACGCCCAGGCTCATCAGCCAGAAATTGCCGATGAAGAAACCGATGGCGGTGCCGCCGAAGACGTTTTTCGCCCGTTTGCCGAAGCGCGAGTAGTCGGCGATCAGCGGCAACCACGAGAGCGGCATGGCAATGGCGATGTCGAAACCCACGGCGAACGGCATCGAACCGTCACCGGCCTGGGCCCACAATGCGGTCAGGTCAGCCTTGGCGAACAGGTTCCAGGTCAGCCAGACACACGCGGCCAGCAGCAGCCAGATACCCCATTTGCGCAGGATCTGGCGCACGAAAGTCAGCGGACCGCTGACCGCGAGCAAGGTCGCAAGGGCACCGAAAAACAGCGTCCACAGCACGGGATTGGACAGCAGGCTACCTTCGTTGAAGGCCTTCGCGCCCAGCAGGCTGGCAGCATCGCGCATGACGATGATTTCGAACGAACCCCAGCCGATCAATTGCAGCAGGTTCAGTACCGCCGGCAGGCTTGCGCCTTTGGCGCCGAGGCTGAGTTTGAGCGCGGCCATCGACGACAGGCCGGTGTCGCTACCGATCACGCCGACCGCCGCCAGCAGCAGAACGCCGACCAGGGTGCCAAGAAAAATTGCCAGCAACGAACCGGACAGGCCAAGGCCCGGCGCGAGCAAGGCACCGGTCTGCAGCACCATCAGGCCGATGCCGAGGGAGAACCACAGGGAAAACAGATCGCGGCCGCCGAATACACGCTTGTCGGTCGGCACCGCGATATCGGGGGAGTAAGTGCTGGGTTGAATGCTCAAGGGTGTTATCTCAGAGGAATATGTTTTGTCATTGAGAGTTTCGGTGTCTGATCTGGCGCTTTCGCGAGCAAGCCCGCTCCCACATTGGTCCTGTGTACGCAGGTCGAATGTGGGAGCGGGCTTGCTCGCGAAGGCGGCGCCACAGGCACCGCCAATCCAGGATCAGATCAAACTTTCTGATACAGCTGACTGCCTTCCTGCTTGAAGCGCTCGGCCTGTTCGGCCATGCCTTGGGCGACGTCTACGTCGACCGCTTCGATCCGCTGGTTGGCCGCATACTCGCGGACTTCCTGGGTGATCTTCATCGAGCAGAATTTTGGCCCGCACATGGAGCAGAAGTGCGCCACCTTGGCCGAATCCTTCGGCAGGGTTTCATCGTGATACGAACGCGCGGTGTCCGGATCGAGCCCCAGGTTGAACTGGTCTTCCCAACGGAATTCAAAACGCGCCTTGCTCAAGGCATTGTCGCGGATCTGTGCGCCCGGATGCCCCTTCGCCAGATCGGCGGCATGCGCGGCGATCTTGTAGGTGATGATCCCGGTCTTCACGTCATCCTTGTTCGGCAGGCCCAGGTGCTCCTTCGGCGTCACGTAGCAGAGCATGGCGCAACCAAACCAGCCGATCATCGCCGCACCGATACCGGAGGTGATGTGGTCGTAGCCCGGCGCAATGTCGGTGGTCAGCGGGCCAAGGGTGTAGAACGGCGCCTCGTCGCAGCATTCGAGCTGCTTGTCCATGTTCTCTTTGATCAACTGCATCGGCACGTGGCCCGGGCCTTCGATCATGCACTGCACGTCGTGTTTCCAGGCAATCTTGGTCAGCTCGCCGAGGGTCTCCAGTTCGCCGAACTGCGCTTCGTCGTTAGCGTCGGCAATCGAGCCCGGACGCAGGCCATCGCCCAGCGAGAAGCTGACGTCGTAGGCCTTCATGATTTCGCAGATGTCTTCGAAATGGGTGTAGAGGAAGTTCTCTTTGTGGTGCGCCAGGCACCACTTGGCCATGATCGAACCGCCACGGGAGACAATGCCGGTCACGCGCTTGGCGGTCATCGGCACGTAGCGCAACAGCACGCCGGCGTGGATGGTGAAGTAGTCGACACCCTGCTCGGCCTGCTCGATCAGCGTGTCGCGGAACAGCTCCCAGGTCAGGTCTTCGGCCACGCCGCCGACTTTTTCCAGGGCCTGGTAGATCGGCACCGTACCGATCGGCACCGGCGAGTTACGGATGATCCACTCGCGGGTTTCGTGGATGTGCTTGCCCGTGGACAGGTCCATGACCGTGTCCGAGCCCCAGCGAATGCCCCAGGTCAGTTTCGCCACTTCTTCTTCGATGGACGAACCCAGTGCACTGTTGCCGATGTTGCCGTTGATCTTCACCAGGAAGTTACGGCCGATGATCATCGGTTCCAGTTCGGTGTGGTTGATGTTGGCCGGAATGATCGCGCGGCCACGGGCGATTTCGTCACGGACGAATTCCGGGGTGATGATTTTCGGCACACTGGCACCGAAGCTGTGGCCGGCGTGTTGCTGGTCCAGCAGGCCGGCGGCGCGGGCCACTTCCAGCTTCATGTTTTCGCGGATGGCGACGTATTCCATCTCAGCGGTGATGATGCCTTTGCGCGCGTAGTGCATCTGGCTGACGTTGGCGCCCGGCTTGGCGCGGCGCGGGTTGTTGACGTGGGCGAAGCGCAGCTTGGTCAGCTCCGGATCGGCAAGTCGCTCCTGGCCAAAATTCGAACTCAGGCCGCTCAGGCGTTCGGTGTCGCCACGGGATTCGATCCACGGCGAACGCACATCGGCCAGGCCTTTGCGCACATCGATGATGACATTGGGGTCGGTGTACGGGCCCGAGGTGTCATACACCACCACCGGTGCGTTGACCTCGCCACCGAAGTCGGTCGGCGTCACGTCCAGGCTGATTTCGCGCATCGGCACGAGGATGTCCGGGCGAGTGCCCTGAACATAGATTTTTTGCGAGCGGGTAAACGGCTGAACCGATTGCTGATCGACCTTGGCCGAATCACTCAGGTTGGTGGCGATTTTTGCTTTTGTAGTCATCACGGGCTCTCCAGACACACATCCAGGCAGTGGATTTTTGTCGGAGCGAACCTGTAAACGAATGGACGCACGGGCGCTGGGAAAACCAGCTGTGCTGTGCTCAGTGCTCGAGGGGTGTTCGATTGTCGAACAACATCCCGGACGAAGCACAAGAGGACTCGCCGGGTGACGAGAAATCTTGTTCCCTACGCAGGCGCTAACCTGATCAGGTTCAACGGGATCCGAAATTATTCGATCTCAGCCTCAAAGCAAGGCACCCCGACAAGAACCCGGCCAGTCTAGACACAACTGGCAAAGAACGCCAACCCCACGGCAAACACCATGATGAATGGCGTAATTACACGCAGTATCAGGATTGTTGCCGTCCGAATGCACAACTACACTCGCTACGCTGAGCCGCGCATTGACGCTGTCAAAGCAGGGCCTTAGCCTTGGCGCTCAAATTACCTCTGTAATATCAATTCTAGGGATCGTCTATGCTGCGCAAACTCTCACTGGCCCTCGCCGTGTCTTGTGCGTCCAACGGAATGGCCTGGGCAGCAGATGTGCCCTTATCGGCCAAGACGGACCTGGTCAGCGTGTATCAAGAAGCCGTCAACAACAACGCCGACCTGGCGGCTGCCATCGCCCAATATGGCGCGCAGAAAGAAGTCGTGCCCCAGGCTCGCGCCGGGCTGCTGCCGAACCTCTCGGGCGGCGCCAATGTTTCCGAGGTGCGTACGTCGCTCGATCAACCTTCGGGCACGACCAACCGCGACGCTCATTCCTACCAGGCCACTTTGGCGCAGCCGCTGTTCCGCGCCGATCGCTGGTTCCAGTTCCAGGCCGCCAAGGAAGTCAACGAACAGGCCGCCCTGCAACTCTCGGCGACCGAGCAAAACCTGATCCTGCAAACCGCTGACAGCTATTTCAACGTGCTGCGCAGCCAGGACAACCTGGCCTCGACCAAGGCCGAAGAAGCGGCGTTCAAACGCCAGCTCGATCAATCCAACGAACGTTTTGATGTCGGCCTCTCGGACAAGACCGACGTATTGAACTCACAAGCCAGCTACGACACCGCACGCGCCAACCGCATCGTTGCGCAGCGCCAGGTGGACGACGCCTTTGAAGCATTGATTACCCTGACCAACCGTCAGTACAACTCGATCTGGGGCATCAGGCATGACTTGCCGATCCTGCCGCCAGTACCGAACGACGCCAAGGCCTGGGTCGAAACCGCGGGCAGGCAGAACCTCAATCTGTTGGCCAGCAACTATGCCGTCAGCGCCGCCGAGCAAACCCTCAAGCAACGCAGGTCCGGGCACTTGCCAACGGTTGACGCGATCGCCAAGTACGAGAAAGGCGACAACGACGCACTGGGCTTCAGCAACCCGAACAACCTGCCCCAGGCGTACGGCGGCAACGTCGAGCAAACGACTGTGGGCCTGCAACTGAACATCCCGATCTACAGCGGTGGCCTGATCAACTCCCAGGTGCGTCAGTCCTATGCACAACTGGACCAGACCGAACAGCAACGCGAATCCCTGCGCCGCAGCATCGTGGAAAACACCCGCGACCTGCACCGCGCGGTGAACACCGATGTCGAGCAGGTACAGGCGCGCAAGCAATCGATCATCTCCAACCAGAGCGCGGTGGAAGCGACTGAAATCGGCTATCAGGTGGGTACGCGAAACATCGTCGACGTGCTGGATGCGCAGCGCTCGCTCTACACCTCGGTGCGTGACTACAACAACACCCGCTACGACTACATCCTCGACAACCTGCGCTTGAAGCAACAGGCCGGTACGTTGAATCCGGGGGACCTGCAAACCCTGGCTCGCTGGCTCAACCCGAACTACAACCCGGACAAGGACTTCCTGCCTCCGGATCTGGCCAAGGCGGCAGAGGAGCAGTTGAAAGCGCGACCTTGACCATCAGAGTTCAAGGCAGCACAAACCTTGCTCGCGATAGCTGACTGACAGGCAACTTAGGTGTTGGATGTACAGCCGCCATCGCGAGCAAGCTCGCTCCCACAGGATCAGCGGCGAATTGAAGACTTGTCGATCAACCGCCCCAACCCATCCAGCAACCGCTGCAACGCCCCCTGATTGGTGCGCATCACCGTCAACCCGGCCTCTGCCATGCACTGCGCATCTCGCGGCAGTTCGAACAGTCGCTGCACCGCCACCGCCAGCCCTTCGGCATCTTCCACTTCCTGCAACGCCCCGGCACTGCGCAACTGCGCGGCGATTTCGAGGAAGTTGAAAAGATGCGGACCGCTCAACACCGGTTTAGCCAGGGCCGCCGGCTCCAGCAGGTTATGCCCGCCATTCGGCACCAGGCTGCCACCGACAAATGCGCTGTCCGCCAGGGCGTAGAGAAACAGCAACTCGCCCATGGTGTCGCCCAGCAGCACTGAAGTATTCGCACTGACCGCATCGCCGCTGGAGCGCCGGACCGTGGCAAACCCTTGTTGCTGGCACAACCCGAACACCGAATTGAAGCGCTCAGGATGACGCGGCACCAAAATCAGCAGGGCATCGGGGTGACTGGCCAACAACTGACGGTGGGCCGCCAGCACCACCTCGTCTTCGCCGTCATGGGTACTGGCCGCGATCCACACCGGTCGTTCCAGCGCCTGCCATTGCCCGCGCAACTCAACGGCGCGCTCCAGCAGTTGCGGGTCGATGGTCAGGTCGAACTTGATCGACCCGGTCACTTCGACGGTTTCCGTCCGCGCGCCCAGGTCGCGCAAGCGCTGGGCCTCGGCTTCGGTCTGCACCGCGAACAGACTCATCTCGGCCAGCATCGGCTGGGTCAGCCTGGGGAACCGGCCGTAACCTCTGGCCGAACGCTCGGACAGCCGTGCATTGGCCAACGCCACGGGGATCCCGCGCTTGGCACATTGATGGATGTGGTTGGGCCACAGTTCGGTTTCCATGATCACCGCCAATTTCGGCTGGACCCGATCAAGGAAGCGCCGGGCAGCGCAAGGCAGGTCATAGGGCAGATAGCAGTGCTGGATGCGCGGCTCATTGGCGAACAGTGCATGGATGCGTTCCGAACCGGTCGGGGTCATGCAGGTCACGGTGATCGGCAGATCCGGATAACGCGCCAGCAAGGCGCGAATCATCGGTGCGGCCGCAATGCTTTCGCCCACCGACACGGCGTGCACCCAGATGCCGCCCGGTTTCATCGTCGGCATCCCGTAGGAAAAGCGCTCGCCGATGCGCCTGGCATACGCCGGCGCCTTGCGCGCGCGCAGCCAAAGCCGAATCGCTACCAATGGCAGCCCCAGATAAAACAGCGCGGTGTAGAGAGTTCTATTCATGGCGGCGGAGTTTATCGGCTTTTTTCGCCTATCGTCTGCAAGTGCACGGCAAAACGTTCGGCGAGCCAGCGCGCGGCCGGACCGAGCGGTTCATCCCGGCGCCATACCAGTTCCACCACCAGGGCCGGCGGGGTCCATTCGCTGACCAGTTCGACCATCTGGTTCTGATAGGTCGGGTACTGCACCACGTGGCGTGGCAACCAGGCCCAGCCGAGGCCGCGTACCAGCCATTCGGCCATCACATAAAAGCTGTCGGCGCGCCAGACCTGCGGGCTGGCCGGATCACTGCCGGGGTAAATGCTCGACTCTGTGGACATCAGCAACTGCCGATGTTGCGCCAGTTGCTGGCCGTCCACTGCGCCCTTGCGCGCCAACGGATGATCCTTGCCGCACACCGTGACCATTTCCACGCTGCCCAGCACCCGCCGCTCAAGAGCCTCGGGAATCTGATCGTGAAAGAACAGCAGCCCCAGATCGGCGCGCCGCTCCACCAGCTTGCGCGCGACATCGCCTTGGGCGGCGCTGGTCAGTTGCACTTCAAGGCTGGGGAATTTTTCCGCCAGGGCTTCGAAGCTTTCGATGATCGGCTGATAAGGCATCGCCTCATCCTGTGCCACACGCAGTCGAGCTTCCTGCCCGCGCATCATCGCCAGCGCCCGGCCATTGAGCCGTTCGCACTGGCGCAACACTTCCCGCGCTTCGTCCAGCAAAGCCGTGCCGGCTTCAGTGAGTTTCGGCTGACGGCCGCTGCTGCGGTCGAACAGGCTGACGCCCAGGTCTTCTTCCAGCAACGCTATCGAACTGCTGACCGCCGACTGCGCCTTGCGCTGATCGCGCGCAACAGCAGAAAACGAACGCTGCTCCGCTACGCTCACAAACAACCGCAGCTGCTCCAGATTCCATTGCATGCTCATGGCTCAACCAATCTCTCAAACAGATAGGTAATGACTTTACCGCATCTGGCGAATCTCTAGAATGCCGACCTCAGAGAGCAACACTTCACACGAGGATTGACCCATGACCGCTTACTACTACCTGGCCATTGCCATCTGCGCCGAAGTGATTGCCACTGTTTCGATGAAAGCGGTCAAAGGCTTCAGCACCCCGCTGCCACTGGTGCTGGTCATCGTCGGGTACGGGATCGCCTTCTGGATGCTGACCCTGGTGGTGCGCAGCGTTCCGGTGGGCGTGGCGTACGCCGTGTGGGCCGGCATGGGGATCGTGATGGTCAGCATCGCGGCGCTGTTTATCTATGGGCAGAAGCTGGACGTGCCGGCAATGATGGGGATGGCGCTGATTGTGCTGGGTGTCGTGGTCATCCAGCTCTTCTCCAAGACTGCGGGGCACTAGAGCTCGAAACACGATCCCCTGTGGGAGCGAGCTTGCTCGCGATGACGGCATGGCATTCAGCATCAATGTTGACTGACCCACCGCTATCGCGAGCAAGCTCGCTCCCACAGGGTTACTCGTTGGCTCGAGAGCACTGGCGTCAGCCCCTCCAATCTTCGAGTCTGTATACTGCGCCCTCGTCTTGAACACAGAGGTCGCCGAATGCCATCCGTTATTTCCACCGACGTGCTGATTGTCGGCGCTGGTGTCGCCGGCCTCTGGCTGAATGCGCGCCTGCGTCGCCAGGGCTTTTCGACCGTGCTGGTGGAAAGCGCCAGCCTCGGCGGCGGGCAGAGTGTCAAGTCCCAGGGCATCATCCACGGGGGCGCCAAATACGCGCTGCATGGCGCCCTGACCGGTGCCTCGGAAGCCATCGCCGACATGCCGCGCCGCTGGCGTGAAGCCTTGGCTGGCGACGGCGAACTGGACCTGTCCGGGGTGCGACTGTTGTCCGAAGCCCATTACCTCTGGTCCCCTGGCACCCTCGCCGGCAACCTCACCAGTTTCTTCGCCAGCAAAGCCGTGCGCGGCCGCGTCGATCAGGTCAAGGGCGAGCAATTGCCGCCAGCCCTGCAAGACAAACGTTTCAAGGGCAAGGTCTATCGCCTGGCGGAACTGGTGGTCGACGTGCCAAGCCTGATCCAGCGCCTGGCCGATCTGGCCGGAGATGGCTTGCTCGCCGGGCAGAAGATCGAGCCGCTGCTCGAAGGCGGCGTGCTGGTCGGCCTGAAGGTGGACGAGCGCGAGATCCGTGCCCAACGCATCGTCCTGAGTGCTGGCGCCGGAACCGCGGCATTGCTTGAAACGCTGGGCCTGAGCCAGCCCGCCATGCAGCGCCGCCCGTTGCACATGATCATCGCCAAGGGGCCAAGCCTCAAACCGCTGTACGCCCACTGCCTGGGTGGTGGCACCAAACCGCGCATCACCGTGACCACGCACCCGGCGGCGGATGGCCAATGGGTCTGGTACCTGGGCGGCGATATCGCGGAATCCGAAGGCGTGACCCGTGAGCCCGCCGAGCAGATCGCCACCGCACAGAAAGAACTAGGTCAATTGCTGCCATGGATCGACCTGAGCACAGTGCAATGGGCCACCTTGCGCGTGGATCGCGCCGAACCGCTGCAATCAGGCCTGACCCGTCCCGACAACGCCTTTGTGGCCGAGGAAGGCCGACTGCTGGTGGGCTGGCCGACCAAACTCGCCCTGGCCCCGGACTTCGCCGACCGGGTGATCGCCAGCCTGACTCGCGACGGTATCCAGCCAAGCCACCCGGCAGCGCTGCCTGAACTGCCGAAGCCGCCGATGGGCGTACCGGCCTGGGAGCAACTGCTGCCATGAGCCAACCGACCCTGCACGACCTGCATCGCCCGCTGGGCAGCACCGGTCTGCTGGTTTCACCCCTGGGCCTGGGCACCGTGAAACTGGGCCGCGACCAAGGGGTGAAGTACCCCAACGGCTTCCAGATTCCCGATGACGATGAAGCACGCAGGCTGCTCACACTCGCCCGCGACCTGGGCATCAACCTGATCGACACCGCCCCGGCCTATGGTCGCAGCGAAGAACGCCTCGGCCCGTTGCTGCGCGGTCAGCGTCAGGATTGGGTGATTGTCAGCAAGGTCGGCGAGGAGTTTGCCGACGGCCAGTCCCGTCACGATTTCAGCGCCGCACACACTCGAATGTCGGTGGACCGCAGCCTGCACCGCCTGGAAACGGACTTCATCGACCTGGTGCTGGTGCACTCCGATGGTAATGACCTGGCAATCCTCAATGACTGCGAAGTCTACGACACCCTCGCCGCGCTCAAGGCCGAAGGCAAGATTCGCGGTTTCGGGTTTTCCGGCAAAACCGTCGACGGTGGCCTCAAGGCACTGGAGCAAGGCGATTGCGCGATGGTCACCTACAATCTGAACGAACAAAACGAGAAGGCCGTCATTGACTATGCTGCTGCACACGGCAAAGCCATTCTGGTCAAGAAAGCCCTCGCCAGTGGTCATGTCTGCCTGAGTCCGGGCGTGGATCCGGTGCGCGCCAGTTTCGAGTTGTTGTTTGAACATCCGGGTGTTGCCAGTGCTATTGTCGGGACCATCAATCCGCTGCACCTCGCCCACAATGTCGCGACCGTTGCCCAGGTCCTACGTAGCCACTGACGCCGCTCACGCGGCCTTAAGCAGGAGCCGACATGTCGCGTACGCTCATCAGAAAGAACCCGAGCAACTTCAAGACCCTGCCGTTATTCGTCGAAGCGACCCCCGAAGGCCTGGCTTACCAGAGTGTCGGCAGGCCGCTGAATTTCTCCCAGACCCTGCAACGCCGTCGGCCGGTGACGGTCGGCGACAGCGAACGGTTTGCCCTGGAGTTGGCCAACCTCGGGGTTTCGGTGCGCCTGACCCTGCATTGGCAGAATCGCGACTATTGGGTGCTGGTGCGCCAACGCCGGCAGGACCGTGGCGATGTGGTGCTCAAGCTGATCTCCGGTTACGTGCCCGCCCATGAACTGAATCTGCCCTTGCACACGGCGATCCAGGAGATAGCCGAAGAATGCCTGCTGGAAACCCCGGAAGGCTGGCTCGGTGGTCGGTTCAACGACACCTGGCTGCCAGCGCCCTACTCGGCCGCCCTGCATTACCGTGAAGCCCTGCCGTTTCGCTTGTCGCCACTGTCTGGCTCGGCGCGACCGGTACGTTGCGCCAACCTGATGCTGATGGAGCGTCCGCGGGCTTACGTGCATTTGCCAACGGCGTCACTGCAACTGATCTACGACTTGCGCCTGGACGTTCCCAAGGAAGCCAAATCCCTGAGCCTGTTCCATGTCGATGAACGACTGGAAGGCGATCAACTCGTCGCCCGCCTCGACCGCAAGCGCCCCGATCTGTACTTGATGCCCTTGCAGGACGGCCACCCGATGGCTGAGCTCTACACCTTGAAAAAGGATCAGCTGTGTCCCGCCAGCACGCGCGGACTGTACCTGGCCGAGAGTTTTGCCCGACAGGAAGGCTGGCTGGTTCGCGACGAGCGAATTCGCTGGAAGGACTGGGTGAGGCAGCAGGGCCTGACCCCGCCGGGGAAGGATTCGGGCCTGGCGCGGTTACGCGGGAAGGCCAAGCTCTTGCTGAAGAAAATAGTGCCGCGTAAAAAAGTCAGCTCCTGAAAGCAAACTGCTGCAGCTCCGACTGGTGTACGCATAACCTTGTAGGAGCTGGCTTGCCAGCGATGGACTCAAGGACGCCGCATCTGTTCAATAGATTAGCGTCATCGTTAACGACCATCGCTGGCAAGCCAGCTCCTACAAAAGCTGCGTTATTCAGACTTGCGGATCTTCTCGACAATCGCGGTGGTCGAGCTGTTTTCCACCAGCCCCAGCACTTTCACGGTACCGCCATAGGCCGTCACGATGTCCGCGCCGACCACCTGGTCGATACCGTAGTCGCCGCCCTTGACCAGCACGTCCGGCTTGACCGCGCTCAGCAGGTTTTCCGGGGTGCCTTCCGAGAAGCTGATCACCCAGTCCACCGCACCCAGGCCGGCCAGTACGGCCATGCGCCGGTCGACACTGTTGATCGGACGGCCAGGCCCTTTCAGGCGGCTGACCGATGCATCGTCGTTGATCGCCACGATCAGGCGATCGCCCTGGGCCCGCGCCTGCTCCAGATAGGTCACGTGACCGGCGTGCAGGATGTCGAAGCAACCGTTGGTGAACACGATCCGCTCGTTGTGCGCACGGGCATCATCGACCGCCAGCAACAGTTGCTCAAGGCCCAGCACTCCACGCTCGGAACCTTCCTCGCGCTGAATCGCACGACGCAGTTCAGGCGCACTGATGGCCGCCGTACCGAGCTTGCCGACCACAATACCGGCCGCCAGGTTGGCCAGGGCCACCGCGTGGGGCAACTCCTCACCCGCAGCAATCGCGGCCGCCAGGGTGGAAATTACTGTGTCGCCGGCACCGGTCACGTCAAACACTTCACGGGCCCGGGCCGGCAAGTGCAGCGCTGGATGATCCGGGCGCAGCAAGGTCATGCCGTGCTCGCCACGGGTCACCAGCAAGGCACCGAGGTCCAGGTCGTGCATCAGTTGCGCGCCCTTGCTCACCAATTCGTGCTCATCGGCGCAACCACCGACGATGGTTTCGAATTCGTTGAGGTTTGGCGTGATCAGGCTCGCACCACGGTAGATCGAGAAATCCTTGCCCTTGGGATCGGCCAGCACCGGAATGCCGCGGGCGCGGGCAGCCTGGATCAGCGCCTGATGGTTTTTCAGCGCGCCTTTGCCGTAGTCGGACAGCACCAGCACCTTGATGCCTTCGAGCAACTCATCGACCTGCGCGGCCAGCGCCAGCGCGTCGGTGGCGAAGGGTTCTTCGAAGTCGATGCGCAGCAATTGCTGGTGACGGCTCATGACCCGCAGCTTGACGATGGTCGGCTGGTGCGCAATGCGCTGGAAGATGGCCCGCACGCCGGCGCCCTTGAGGCTGTTGACCAGGCTGTTGGCGGCTTCATCGTCGCCGGTGACACCGACCAGCGAAGCCGGAGCCCCCAGGGCGGCAATGTTCAAGGCAACGTTGGCAGCACCGCCCGGGCGGTCTTCGATGTGATCGACCTTGACCACCGGCACCGGTGCCTCAGGAGAAATCCGTGAGGTACCACCATGCCAGTAACGGTCGAGCATGACATCGCCGACTACCAAGACAGGGGCTTGATCGAATCGCGGCATGGACAACTTCATGGTGCAACCCACATACAGAATGAACAGGGGCGCGATATTAACACAGGGTTGGTGTCGGCTAGTGCGGTGGCTGCAACCGGATGATTCGCCAACATTTTTTGCTCATTTTTTGAGCAATAAACCCGCTAGGCGAAATCATCAAAGTCACGGTAGCGGCTGACCGGTTTCGACGGGAGTGCGAAAGGGCGAGCCAGGCTCGCCCTTTCGGGGTCAGGCGATGTCTTCGGCCGGGGCGTCGAGGCCCATCGCGTTGAGGCGCGAGTAGTAGCCGTTTTGCGCCAGCAGTTGTTCATGGGTGCCGCGCTCGACGATTTTCCCCTGATCCATGACCAGGATCAGGTCGGCCTTCTCGATGGTCGACAGGCGGTGAGCGATCACCAGCGTGGTGCGACCTTTCATGACCTGGTCCAGGGCTGCCTGAATATGCCGCTCGGACTCGGTATCGAGCGCCGAAGTCGCCTCATCGAGGATCAGCAGCGGAGCATTCTTCAACAGTGCCCGGGCAATCGCCAGGCGCTGGCGCTGGCCACCGGACAGCAACACGCCGTTTTCCCCGACCTGGGTGTCCAGGCCTTCAGGTAATTGAGCGATGAAGTCCATCGCGTAGGCATCCTTGGCTGCCTTTTCAATGTCTTCACGGGGTGCGCCAGCCAGGTCGCCATAGGCGATGTTGTTGGCCACGGTATCGCTGAACAGGGTCACGTGCTGAGTCACCTGGGCGATATGCCGACGCAGGTTCAACAGCTTGTACTGCTCCACTTCGACGCCATCGATCAGGATTTCGCCCTTGTCGTGGTGATAGAAACGCGGAATCAGGTTGGCCAGGGTCGACTTGCCGCTGCCCGAACGTCCCACCAAGGCCACCATTTGCCCGGGCTCGACCGAGAAACTGATGTCATTGAGCACCTGACGCTCGGTGTCAGGGTAGGTAAAGCTGAGGTTGCGCACATCCAGGCGACCGCTGACCACATCACGCTCGACGGTGCCGGTATCGACTTCAGGCTGGACATCCAGTTGCTCGAAGATACTTTCAGCGCCGGCCACGCCCTTCTGGATGGTCGAGCTGACTTCGGACAGCTGGCGAATCGGCTTGGGCAGCAGGCCAGCCAGAGTGATGTAGGCCACCATGTCGCCGGCCGACGCATCGCCCCGCAGGAACAGCACCAGGAACATCAGCACGGCCATGGCGGTGTAGATCACCAGTTGCAGCAACGGCGTGTAGATGGCGCCGGTGCGGGTCATGCGCAATTGCTTGTCGGTGTTGCCCTGGCTGGCATCGAAGAAGCGTTTCTCTTCGTACTTTTCACCGCCGAAGCTGCGCACCACGCGATAGCCCTGGATCGTTTCGGACGCCACATGCGTCACGTCCCCCATGGCCAGCTGGATTTTCTTGCTCTGCTTGCGGAATTTCTTGCTGGCCGTGCGCACCATGAGGGCGATCAGCGGCAGGATGGCGACCATGACCAGCGTCAGGCGCCAGTTCATGTACAACAGCGAGGCAAACAGGAAGATCACCGTCATGCCTTCACGGATTACGACCTTGATCGCATCTGTTGCCGCCCCCGTGACCATGGTCACGTTGAAGGTGATACGTGAAATCAGGTGCCCCGAGTTATGCTTGTCGAAATACCGGTTTGGCAACACCAGCAGGTTGTTGAACAACTGGACCCGTAGGTCATGGACCAGGCCCAGGGAAACCTTGGCCAGGAAGTAGTTGCCCAGGTACGACCCCAACCCCTGCCACGCGGCGATCAGGATGATCAACAATGGCACCGCCTGCAGCAGTTGCAGATCCCGCAGGTAGGGCACTGTTGGAAACAGCACCGCTTCAGGATTGGATAGACCGTCGACAAAGTACTTGAGGATGTAGCCCAGCATTGGCTGTGTCGAAGCGAAAATCAGAAAACCGACGATGCTGATCAGAAACAGGCTGATGTACGGCCGGACATAGCCGAGCAGGCGGAAGTAGATTTTCAAGCTCGATGGGCTTGCGCAGAGACTGGAGTCGGTCATATCACGCGAATGTCGATGAAAAGGACGCTGACTTTACCACAGCTTCCCCAGGGTTCTGGCAATCGCATACAGTCTGTGTATTGTGGCGCGTCAAATAGCCACCCGATGTCCCTGCCTTGGTATGGTCGCTCAATTCAGGAATAAGTTACCCAGCATGCAATTAAACGTTTTGAACAGCACGTCCAACAGAATCTTCGATTTCATTTGTTTGTGGATCCTTCCGCTCGGTTATCTGTTGCTGCTTTGTGCGCTGTTTTTCCTGCCGGGGCGCAGTGTGCATCACAAGCTTTATTATGGCCTGTTCAGCATTCCGGCACTCTTTGCACTGTGCCTGCGGCCGCGGCTCGGCAAAGAGTTGCTGCGCGAGCCGATCGTCATTGCAGCCCTGCTATTTATGGCGTGGGCACTGCTCAGCCTGAGCTGGAGGCCAGACGACGACATCGACTTTGGCCAGTTCAAACCGCCATTGCACACCTTGTTGCTGTTCGTTGGCTGCTACCTGCTGGTGCGCTTTCGCAGCGAAATCATCCAGCCCCTGCTGTTCTGCGCCGCGACGGTGGCACTGGTCATCTCTGCCTACAACCTGTACAGGTTCGACCAGATCTACCAACCGGAAATGCGCCTGATCGGTGTAGGCGCATTCGACAATCCACTGCTCAGCTCCCACGTTTTCGGCTTTTTTTGTACCTATTGGCTGAGCCTGAGCATGACGTGCAAGCGACGCCAGGTACTTTGGCTGAGCGTACCGGCGATGGCGATCATGTTCGCCGCGGTGCTGGCCACCGGCTCCAGGACCCCACTGGTTGCACTGACGCTGGCTGCGCTTTGGCTGTGTTTCATCTGCTGGAATCGACGCTCGGTCTTCATGCTTGGCGCCATGTTCTTCGCCGGTACGGCGACTTTCGCGTTGTTTGCGGACAAAATCTTCGAAAGAGGCAGTTCCTTCCGCATCGAGCTCTGGCAATTGACCCTGAACCGGATCGCTGAACACCCATGGATCGGGCACGGTTACAACGCCGCACTGAGACTGGACCCCGGCGTCGGCTACAACCTTCAGGAGCCCCATAGCTTTGCCCTTGGCGTGCTCTACTACGTCGGCATTATCGGCCTGCTGCCATGGCTGTTCTTTGTTGTATGGAGCTTCATCAGCAGCCGGCGCCATCGTGTGCAACCGCTGTTTATCATCGCCTCAGCCTGGCTGGCCTTCGGTATCGGTGCAGGCCTGACTGAAGGTGGCGGGATCATCTCTCGCCCCAAGGAGCACTGGTTCCTGCTATGGATCCCCTTGGCGCTGATTGCCGCATTGAGCATCAATCAGCGTGCCCGGCGCCTGCTGGACACGCCGATCAAGACGGCGACACCAAGCGCCCTGCAACAGCTGACTGCCGATGCCAGGGTCATCGAAGAGGATGGTCTGGGCCCCAAGGTCCTGCGCCTGACCGATGGCAGTTTTCTCAAGCTGTTCCGCCGCCGTCGCTGGTATACCTCGGGCAGTTTCACGCCCTACTCCGATCGTTTTGCCGTCAATAGCGTGCAACTGCGCGGCATGGGCATCCCGACACCGCACATCCTCGACCTTTACCGGTTCGAAGACGGCAGCACCGCCGTGCATTACTCCCCGTTGCCAGGCAACACGCTGCGCCAGATCCTGCAAGGCATCACCGCCCCGGCAGTGCGCCAGGCACTGGTGGAGCGCTTCGGTAAATTCATGGCTCAACTGCACCAGCAAGGGGTCTACTTCCGCTCCCTGCACCTGGGCAATGTGCTGGTGCTGGAGGACGGCGAGTTCGGCCTGATCGACCTGGCCGACCTGCGAATTTACCCCTCGGCATTGAGCCCTTCCCTGCGTCGGCGTAATCTGCGCCACATGCAGCGCTACGCATCGGATCGGCATTGGTTGTTCGAGGATCACTTCGAAGCACTGCTGCTGGGATACGCCGCGACGGCCTCGAAAGCCGACGTGGATAATTTGCACAGGCACGTGCTGGCCGGGAGTCCTCCGGCCCAGGCTCACTGATGACAGAAACCAACCCGCTTATCGCGATGGCGGCCTACCTGCTCGCCATCGCGACCGCTGCGCTACTGTTGCGCAGCGTGCCGAAAATCCCCCGAGAGCTGGAGCATTGCGGCGAAAGCCGCTTTGCCGGCATCGACGGCTTACGCGGGTATCTGGCCTTCGGCGTGTTCGTGCACCACTCGATCATTACCTGGATCTTTCTGAAAACCGGCGTGATCGACTTTCCTCCGAGCAACTTCTACTCGCAGCTCGGCCAGGGTAGCGTCGCCCTCTTTTTCATGATCACCGGCTTTCTGTTCTGGAACCGCTTGCTCACCCACGGACGGCAACACGACTGGCTGGCATTTGCGGTATCCAGGCTGTTTCGCCTCTACCCGCTCTACCTGCCGCTGATGTTGACCGTGTTTGTCTGTGTGTTCTATTTGCAGGACTGGGAACTCAAGGACTCCGGCACCCAACTCATTGGCCAGACCCTGGCCTGGCTGATCTTCGACCGGCCAGACGTCAACCAGTACCACCAGACCGGCATGCTGATCTCCAACGTCACCTGGACGCTGGGGTACGAGTTGTTTTTCTACCTGGCCCTGCCACTGGCCGCCATGGTGTTCATTTGTCGCGGCGGCTGGATGCAGACGGTGCTGTGCCTGATCGGCATCTATACCCTGTACCAGGTTGTCGGCTGGGAACACTCGCTGAAGAAGCACTTCCTGGCCAGCTTCCTCGGCGGCATCGCTGCGGCGTACTGGATTCGCCGTCCACAATGCGTCGCCTGGAGCCTGTCTCCACTGGCGGGCATCGTCGCCCTGCTCGCGCTGGCGATCGCCTTTACGGCGTTCAACCGGGCATTCAACCTGGGGGCGCTGCTGCTGCTTTCACTGTTCTTTGTGATCGTGGCGTCCGGCAATACCTTGTTCGGCGCCCTGAGACCACGCAGCATCCGCTGGCTGGGGGAAATCAGCTACAGCACGTATCTGCTGCACGGTTTCGTGCTCTGGGTACTGGTGCAGCGACTACCGCCGATATTGCACCTTGACGTCCGGCAACCCTGGGTCTTCCTGCCGTTGCTGGCCGTGTGCAGTTGCCTGCTGATCATCATCAGCAGCCTGACTTACCTGTACATCGAAAAGCCCGGTATCAATGCCGGCAAGAAAACCCTGCACTGGTTGCGCCAGAACAGGAAGCCGAGGAAAGAACTTCCGGAGGAAACGGCTCAACAACGTTGAGCCGTTGCCGGGGCATGCCTCCGAGGACAATGCCCCGCCTTCCCCCCCCTTGAATCCAGCCTCCGGCTCAGTCTTTCTCCAGCCGTGAGAAATACATCCGGCCCAGTCCACGCCAGGTTTTCTTGTTCCAGGCCTTGAATGGAATCTGCGCCAGCAACTCCCGCGCCAGCTTGCGATCACGGTTGGCGGTCTTGAGGAACATGGAATTGAGGAACTTGTAGCGCACCTCGTCATACAGCGGGTGATCGCTGAAGAGCGCGTAGGTGCGCAGGATGCTGTCGATCATGAAGCGGTGATTCTTGTAGGAGTTGGTGGCGTGCTTGCGATAGCGCGCCATCAACACATTCAGACCATCGATGAAGTAACCGGCATGGGTCACCTTCAGCTCGATCAGCAAGTCTTCCAGGCGAATGGTCGGGTCGAAACCGCCCACCTTGTCCAGCGCTTCGCGGCGGATCATCAGGGTGGGCGCCGGAGGATAGGGCTTGCGCTCGAGGAACATGTCGTCGAAATCCAGACGACGGAACGGCACATCCCGACGCTGGCGCTTCTCGGGGTAGAGATTGCCATCGGCATCGATCAGTTCGATGTTACCGGCGCAAATGCCGACCTCGGGCTTGCCCTCCATATGCGCGACCTGAGTGGCGATTCGCTCCGGCAGCATGATGTCATCCGAACCGAACGGCACGATCAGGCTGCCCTTGGCCCGGGCAATTGCACCGTTGAGGGTGTTGGTCAGCCCCTGGTTTTCCTGAACCCGGAAGTCGAAGCCATGGATGGCCTGCAATGCCTTGATCCGCTCGACGCTGTCATCCTTCGAGCCGTCGTCGACCACCAGCAACTCGATGTTCCGATAGGTCTGGTTGAGGACGCTGAGAATGCTTTCCTCGATGTAAGGAGCGTGGTTGTACGACGCGATGATGACTGTGACGATGGGTTGCGCGTCGTTCATGGCTGCTCCTTGCGGGCCTGTTCCAGGCCGGAATCGATCAGATTGAGGTATTCGCGACGGAACTCCTCAATGTCATGGTGTAGCTGCAGATAACGGAAGGACTGCTCGCCCTTGGCCTTGAGCTCGTCATCCGAAAGGCCAAGGTAAGTGTCCAGCGCCGCCTGCAGCGTCGGCACATCCTTCGGCGTAATCGCCAGGCCACCGGCCCCCTCGATGAGCGGCAACATGGCCGGCACGTTCGAGGCGATCACCGGCAAATGCCCGCTCATGCCTTCGAGCAGCGCCAGCCCGAGGCCTTCGGCCAAAGAAGGCATGGTCCAGATGTCGAAAGCTCGAATGTACTGCAGGGCAATTTCCTTGAACCCCAGCAAATGGGCGCGACCGCTGAGGCCGAGGCGGTCGATTTCCGCGGCCAGGCGCGACTCTTCGCGGCCGGCACCAATGATCGCCAGTTGGGTATTGGGGTATTTGTCCTTGAGTGCCGCGAAGGCCTGCAGCAAATAGATATGGCCCTTGACCGGCACCAGTCGCCCCAACGCACCGATCAGCCGCACCGACGGATCGATGCCCAGCATTTCACGGGCCTTTTCACGACTGTGTTGCAGACCTTCGGCCTGCTCGATGTCGATGGCATTGGTGATGGCATAGGTATTCTGATCGGTGAAGCCACAGTCACAGTCCAGCAGATACTGTTTCACCGCTGGCGACACGCCGACGAAGCGCCAGTGACGATCGATCAGGCGCTGGGTCTGGCGGCGCCGGTAAAAACGGTCGTACTCGCCAAAGCCGTGGGAAATGCCGATGCACAACGGCACTTTCAACCAGCGGTTGAGCGCCAGCATCATGTTCACCGGCTTGAAGCGGTTGCAGATCACTACATCGAATTTTTCCCGACGGCAGAACTTGTACAGCTGCCACATGGCCCGCAGGCGCATGCCCTTGAGGGACTTGTCGGAAAATTCGAAGTACACCGAACGGTCGGCTCGGCTCACTGCTTCGCCCGGCCCGGGTTTACCGCGCAGAAACGCGGCGGTCACTTCATAGCGATCACCGGGTAGGGCCTTGACGATTTGCTCCGCGAGGTCGGCGAAATCATGGGCTTTGACGTTGTAGTCAGGCTGCAGCTGCAGGACCTTTGACCGCTGACTCATAACTCTCCCCGCTGAGAAACATTGCCTGGTGTGTGCTTGATGGACCACAAAAGCTCGTGGCGCCGGACGGCCTTGCGAAAGAATTCGTTCTGGCCATAGATGGACGGCAACCGGCCGGCCAACAAACGTTGTATCAGCCGACGCAAGCGACGCTTGAACGGCATCGCCGATTGCAGGTCGTGCATCATGCCCAACGCCATGGCCTTGTCTCGCTGCTGCTCCAGCGGCAAGGACAGGCAATAAGGCTGCATCGGCTGGGCCGGATCGAAGGCCGGCGGCAAGGCGATGCCATCACCGGTATCGCCCATCGGCCAGCGGTCGTTGTCGTGCAGGTGGTTGGCATAGCCCAATAGCGTGGTCGGCTGCCAGTCCAGGCCTTGCAAGGCTTCGAGAACTGCCGCCTGGGCGCAGACATGGTCGGGATGCGGATCGAGGGTCGGATGCGGCAGGACGATGACCTCGGGGCGGGCCCGCAGCAGCAACTCACGCAGATCCGCCAGCAGATTGTTCCAGGTCGGCGCGCCATCGGCATCGCCCGGCAGCGTGAAAGGATTCAACTGACGGAACAGCCGGGTATCACCCAGGTCCGCTTCCCGCGATCCCGCGGCCACCGCAGGCGCGACCTGCATGCTCGCCAGTTGCAGGCAGAAATAACCCAGTTGTACGCAGCGGGCCTCGGGTACACCGGCCCAACGTGGCACGGTGATGCTGTCCCAGGTGCGCAGGCGGCCTTTCAAGCGGGCCGCATCGACCTTGTTCAGTCCCATCTGCCGGTAGTGTTCGGCTTCGATTTCGCCCGCTGTCAGCGTGACGATCCAGGTTTCGTCGGCCTGGCTGTACAAACCGTAGGCTGCCAGCTCGGCATCATCGGCGTGGGGCGCGATGACCATCACCCGTTGACGCCGATAATCCGGATGCTCCAGTGCCCACAGCACAGGCTCACCAAACACACGACAGAAACGCCCGCGCAAGCGCAGCTCACCACGCGACAGCGCCTGAGCCTGACCACTGAGATTGAGGTAACGCAGGCCGTTTACGCCTCGTTCGAAGGTTTGTCGGTCAGGGTTTTCGCCCCCCGCCAACTCGACCACTGGATCGATAAAACGTCCCAGCCAGGTGCTTTTTACCCGCAGGGCCAGCACCAGCGTCGCATCGTCGACCAGCATCACGCCCTCGTCCAGCCGCAAATGTTCACCGTTCAGGTGCACTTTGGGCTGGGGCGTGTAGGGCGGAAAGCTGTACTGGTAATCGTCTTTCGGTGAGTAGAACAGGTGGTCGGCAAACCAGGCTTCGTGGGCAACCCAACCCAGAACCGCCAGCACCAGCGGCAACCACCAGGCCACCAGCACACCCATGACGATCAACAGCACCAGCGCAATCAGCAGGCCGATACGTTTATTGCGCCGATGGCGCTTGAGCAGTTGCTGTTTGCGGCTCATGGTTTGGCTCATACGGTGAAGACCGGCACGGGGTTGCACCAGCGATCCTTGTACTCACGGTCGGCGCGACCGAAGGAAAAGCGCAACGGTTTGTCCTGCGCCCGGGCATGCTCCCAGGCGCTTTGCGTATTGAGGAAGCTCAATACGCTACCGGGGCTGAATTCGCGGGTTTCGGGATCAACGCCGCCGTTGATGTACTCGACGCTGATCCATTCCGGCGCTTCGACGCGGTACACCAGTTGAATCGCAATCGGCGCATCGTTGAGGAAGATCACCGAACCGATCAGCAACTCGCGCAGCAGTTCGAGGACTTCGGCCATGCGCGCAGCGCCGGTGGCCGGGAACCCCCAACGACGCTGGAACAGATCACAGTAGATCGCCGCCAATTCAGCGCTGGAAAATTCGCCGACCGGACGCACCACACCGCCCGCCTCTTCCAGCAGACGCAATTCGCGGCGCTGGTTGTAGCGAAACTTCTTCGACAGCTCTTCCGGGGTACGGGCCATGGCCAATTGTTCTGCCTGCAACTTCATGCCGCTGAAGCGGGTTTCGTTGAGTGCCGACAAGTAGCGTGCACGATGGCGCAGAGGAGCCTGAACATCAGCGGCGGCCGGCAAAATCAGCTCGGCATTGCCGAGATCGAACAGGCCTTTTTTGCCGTTGCGCTTGAGCACATCCTTGGACAGCGCCACATCGCGGCCCCAGGTCGGGATCGCGGCCTTGACTTCGCCCAGTTGCTCCCAGGCCAGGTATCGCACCGGGATGCCGGCAAGATCCGCCAGACGCTCGACCACCAGAGGATGAGTCGCGACGCTTCCGCCAAATTGCTGCCAGGCTTTTGCGTAGGTAGAGGCGTCAACGGGCGACCAGCCACGTTCGCGCCAGCCTTGGAATCGGTTGAGCATCAGCCCCTCGGTGCCAGATCGGTAACTTGCGGCAGACGCCAGAAGGTGTCGCGCACCGCACGGTCGGAGAAACGCTCACGCAAGCGATCGAGCATCATCTCGGCGCATTGACGGCGCTGTTGATCATCCATACCCGCCAAATGTTGCAGGCCTTGTGCAAGGTGTTCAGCATCGCCGAGCGGGAACAGAATGCCCACGCCTTCGACCACTTCCTTCGCCCCGCCACACGCTGTGGCGAGCAAGGGTACGCCAGCGGCCATTGCCTCCAGCAGCACCATGCCGAACGGTTCGTGATCGGAACTCAGGGCAAATACATCAAAGGCGCGGAAATAATTGCGCGCGTCCGGCACCTGACCGAGGAACAGCACCCGATCACCGATACCCAGCTCCCGAGCCAGCTCCTTGAGATCCTGCTCCAGACGCCCCTTGCCGAGAATCACCAGTTGGCTGTTGCCCGGAAGCCCCGGCAACGCCGCAGCAAAACCGTGCAGCAACGTAGCCTGATCCTTGTCCGGGTGCAGTCGGCCAACGTTGCCGACAATCCACGCATCAGCCGAGAGACCGAGGGTTTCCCGAGCTTCGCGAGCGGAAACCTGACTGGCTTGCAGCGCAGGCACGTCGATGCGGTTGTAAAGGGTTTGAATACGCGTCGCCGGCCATTTCGGCAGGCATTGGCGCATGTCGTCGCGCACCGCATCGGACACCCCGAGCAGGCTCAGACGCTTGCGGAAAATATGCGCGAACAGTTTGCGCGTGCCGCGCTTGTAATCGTCAAACGCGTGGTGCACGCCAATCACCGGCAACGAAGTGCCGAGCAAGGCGATGTAGATCGGCTTGAAGCGATGGGCGATGCAGAAACTGAAGTTGCGCGACGCGGCGATCTTGCGCAGATCGCCGATGGCACCCAGCTTCAGGCCACGAATGGCCTTGGAGCTGTATTCCATGAACAACACTTCATCGGAAGCACACGCTGCGGCCACCTCGCTATCGGCAGTCCCGGTCAGAAAGACCGTGGTCACCCGATAACCGGTGCCCGCGAACAGGCTGGCGTACTGCCGTGCGCAGTCCAGGAACGGCCCGTCATAGCCGTGGCAGAACTGCAGCACATGGCGTTCAGCCGAGCGAGTCATAAGCGTTTGCGCCCTCTTTGACCACCAGGATGTCTTCCATGATCAGGTACTGCAGATCCGAGCCGAAGAACATATTCAGCGCATCGGTCGGCGAGCAGATCATCGGTTCGCCACGACGGTTGAGCGAGGTGTTGAGCGACACGCCGTTGCCGGTGAGCACTTCCAGCGCTTTCATCATGTCGTAGTAGCGCGGGTTGTATTCGCGCTTGAGCACCTGGGCGCGGGAGGTGCCGTCTTCGTGGACGACTTCCGGCACGCGGGTTTTCCACTCTTCAGCCACTTCGAAGGTGAAGGTCATGAACGGAGCCGGGTGATCGATCTTGATCATCTGCGGCGCCACGGTGTCGAGCATCGACGGGCAGAAAGGCCTCCAGCGCTCGCGGAACTTGATCTGGTGGTTGATGCGGTCGGCCACGCCCGGCACGCTTGGGCAACCGATGATCGAACGCCCGCCCAGTGCACGCGGACCGAACTCCATGCGGCCCTGGAACCAGGCCACCGGGTTGCCATCGACCATGATTTTGGCGATCTGCTCCGGCATGTTGTCGAGCTTGCGCCACGTCGGCTTGTTGGCGTGACGGGCGCAGGCTGCGATCACGTCTTCGTTGCTGTACGACGGGCCGAGGTAGACGTGTTCCATCTTCTCGACCGGCACGCCGCGGGCGTGGGACACATAGGCTGCCGCGCCGACTGCGGTACCGGCATCACCGGACGCCGGCTGTACGAACAGCTCTTTGACGTCGTCGCGGGCGATGATTTTCTGGTTCAGCTTGACGTTCAACGCACAGCCACCGGCATAGGCCAGTTTGCCGGTTTCCTTGAGCACGTCGCCCAGGTAGTGGTCGATCATCTGCAGCGCAATCTTTTCGAACAGCGCTTGAATGCTGGCGGCGTAGTGGATGTAAGGCTCGTCGGCGATGTCGCCTTCGCGCTTTGGACCCAGCCACTCGATCAGCTTCGGCGAGAAGTAGTAACCCTTGCCCTTTTCTTTGTAGCGACGCAGGCCGATGACGTTGGCGTAGTCGGTGTTGATCACCAACTCGCCGTTTTCGAACGAAGCCAGGCGCGAGAAATCATATTTGCTGGCGTCGCCGTACGGCGCCATGCCCATGACCTTGAACTCACCGTCGAGCATATCGAAACCGAGGAACTCGGTGATCGCGCCATACAGGCCGCCGAGGGAGTCCGGATCGAAGAATTCCTTGATCTTGTGGATCTTGCCGTTTTCGCCGTAACCGAAGAAGGTCGTGGCGTACTCGCCCTTGCCGTCGATGCCCAGGATCGCGGTTTTCTCTTTGAAACCTGAACAGTGATAAGCGCTGGAGGCGTGGGCAAGGTGGTGCTCGACCGGCTCGATCTTGATCTTCTTCGGATCAAAACCCAGTTGCTCCAGGCACCAGACGATCTTGTTGCGATAGCGCTTGTAGCGACGGTTGCCCATCAGGATCGCGTCGAGTGCACGGTCCGGGGCGTACCAGTAACGCTTGGCGTACTGCCAGCGGGCTTTGCCGAACAGACTGATCGGTGCGAATGGGATCGCGACCACGTCAACGTCGGACGGCTTGATACCGGCCTGTTCCAGGCAGAATTTCGCCGATTCGTAGGGCATGCGGTTCTTTGCATGTTTATCGCGTACGAAGCGCTCCTCTTCAGCCGCCGCGACCAGCTTGCCGTCGATATACAGGGCTGCGGAAGGATCATGGCTAAGGGCGCCGGACAGGCCAAGAATCGTCAATGCCACAGGGGTCTAGCCTCTTTAGTCTGCATGCAGGCGCAAGCGCCTCAAAAATTAATGTGCCCTCGCAATGAGCGAGAGACAGCTAAAGGGCGGGATTATAGCGTAAAAGCGGCGGCAAACCTCTAGCCGCAAGCGGTATGCAACCACGGCCGGGACCTCACGGCATTTTTTATCCGCGCGCAGGCCGCCAATAGATGGAGATACTGCCGTCCACGCTTTGCCGGTAAATCGTGTACGGCAAGACAACGGTATCCAGCGCGCCAGACACGGCCAGATCCACCAATACGAGCGGCACAAGGATACCCGTAGGGTCTGGCGGTGCATTCAAGACACAGAAGTCGTAGGCGAGGCCGCTGTAGACCCGTGGAATGGATTGGCAATAGGTCTTTTGCCGACGCAGCCCCTGCGCGGCTTGGGCTTCATCCTGCAGGACGGTGGCGGCGGTCCCGCAACCCGTTAGCGACACTGATAAAACACCCGCTGAAACTGCCATTTTGATCGTCAAAATCTGCCCTCCGAGAACGTCAGGCAAACTAGCATCGGAGCGATTTTGGCCACAGTTCATGACTTCCCAAGATCGCGTAGGACGGTTCACAAGAACCTGTCGCCCTTCTCGGCTGGCAGTTCCGGCCCCTTCGCGAGCAAGCCCGCTCCCACACTTGATCCATGTCGCGCACAAATATTGTGTTCGCAGGAGAGCTATGTGGGAGCGGGCTTGCTCGCGAAAGGACCGAAGGTCCGATTCAGGCCGCGCTGGAGATGTCCTTGGGCAACCGCTGATCAATGACCTGATAAAGGGCACTGCCTTCAGGCCAATTGCGCATGAACCGCGCGCGATCCCTTGCATACGCCGGGGAGAAACTGCCGAGGGAGCCGTGCTGGCACATCGAATCGAGGTCGATCAACGCCCAGCGATCCTGCTGCCAGAACAGGTTATGCCCCTTGAAGTCGCCATGACTGATGCGTAGACGAATCAACTCGGCGAACAGATGATCCAGTGCCGCCAGTTCGGCTTCCGGTGCATCACCACGCTCCACATACGGCGCAAAACGCTCGATGATGTCCGGCCCCGGCAGGTACTCGGTGATCAGGTAAGCCCGGCTACGCAGCCACAGGAAACGCTTTTCCAGCAACGCCAGCGGCTTGGGCGTGGCAATCCCGAGGAACGCCAGGCGGTTGCCTTCGCGCCATGAATGCCAGGCCCGGCTCGGGCGCCAGAAGCGCTTGAGCCAGTGGGCAAAACCCTTGATGTTGTAGCGCTTGATCACCAGCGTGCGGCCATCCACCTCGACCTTGCCGACGCTCGCCGCACCGCCGGTCTTGTACAGGTGCCCCTGATCGAGCAAGGCATCGGCCTGCTCCAGCACAGGCACCATCGACGGCACTTCCTCGCGGCGAATCGCCCGTAACCCGAAGGCTCCGCGCTGGACGCTGAACAGCGTGCACTCGCGGCCGACCTTGATCAGGAAGTCTTTGAGGCGCCAACTGCGGACCTTGTCGATCTGCTTCTGCAACGCTTCCATGGGTAAGGCGTGTTCGCCGTTGCTAAGCAGGTAATACACCAGCAACTCTTCAATGAAGGGTTCAATCGACTTCGGCAACTGGGCGAAGAACACCCCGAGGTTTTCCAGGACCTTCTGCCGGGACAGCGGCTGGCCAGGTGTCTCGCAGCAGATACCTGCGCCATCGATCAGGTACAGGCGACCGCCCTGGCGCAGCAAATTGTCCAGGTGCAGGTCTTCCTGCCACAGGCCCTTGCGATGCATCTGGCCGATCGCGCCCAACGCCTCGGCCAGCACCGCCCCTTGCCCATCGGACAGTACGGGCTGCTGCTCCACCTGCTTCCAGGTGTCGCCCAGGCTTTCGGCATGCTCAAGAAAATCAAACAGCAGCCAGCCACCCTCGCCGTCCTTCAGGCCATCGGCCAACAGCTGCGGCGTGGTCAGCCCCTGGGCAGAGAGCAGGCGCACGCCATCCAGCTCACGCTGAAAATGCCGTGCAGCCTTGCTGCCGACCAGCAATTTGGCCAACACCGGCCGGCCACGCCAGACGCCGGCACCGACATAACGCTGCCCCGGCAACACCCGCAACAGGCTCAGCAGTTGCAGCTCGGCAGGGCCGGCGGCGTCGGCCAGCGAAACGCTCAGCGGCAAAACGGGAGTGCGGCCTGCGGTCTTCAGTTCGGATAAACGCATCAGCGCGGCCTCTTTTGGCTGCGCCGCGCAGTCAATCGCTGCAGCCAGCTATCGATCAGCGAGCTGTCCTGCGGCTGATCCAGATAGGCGGCCAGCAATTGCCGCAGTTGCGACTCGCCCCACTCGGGCGCACGGCGCGTCAGCGGCTCCAGGTCCTTGATTCGGTCACGCTGCCCGTACAGCAGCGGCCGGGTCTTTTCCAGGTCGATCAATTGAGCCTGATAGCCGTTGCCGGTGGCGCGCATGAAAATGTGCTTGGGATAGAAGCACCCATGCACCTGGCGTGCGGCGTGCAGCTGCCGGGCCAGTTCGCCACTGGCCTTGAGGATTTCCGAGTGCTGCTCAGGGCTCAATTGAGTCCAGCGCTGCAACAGCGAGTCGAGGTCGTCCCAACCGTCCAGCGCACGGGTCAGCAGGATCGCGCGGACCTCGCCATTGACCTTGCGCTCCCCGTAGAACACCGCTTCGAGCGCCGGAATGCCCATCTTCCGGTAACGGGAGATGTTGCGAAACTCGCGAGCGAAACTCGGCTCGCCGAACGGTGCGCGCAAGGTGCGGGTCAGGTAGTTGCTTTGACGCTTGAGGTAGAAACCATGACCTTCCAGATCCAGCCGAAACACGCTGCTCCAGCCGCCGCCACCGGTGTTGGGTTCGTCCACCGCATCGAGCTGTTTGGTCCAGAGTGCCTCGAACGTGCCGAGGCCATGGCGCTCAAGCAGCGCACGGTCTTCAGCGGCCAGAAAGTCAGTCATTCGCGTCCCTCGAAAAATCTCACCACGTGCCGGATGCGTTTTTTGTCCGCAGCGTTGAGCCGGGTCCGGTTGCGGTATTGCAGGTAAAAGCGCAGGCGCTGTGTAGCCGACAATTGATATTTGGCGACCTTGTCCAGGCACGCCAGATCCTTGGTAATACGGTACTTGAGCCAGAAACCGCGCCAGAAATCGCCGTTGGGGCAATCGATCAAAAACACTCGAGCCTGATCGTCGATCAGTAGGTTGCGCCACTTCAAATCATTATGGGTGAAGCGGTGGTCGTGCATGGTCCGGGTGTATTGGGCCAGCTGACGACTGACGGTATCGACCCAGGCGCGGTCCGCCAGCTTCGGGTCGTGGCGCTCGGCCAGTGCCGACAAGTCCTCGGTACCCGGCAGCTCCCGGGTAATCATCGCGCCGCGAGCGTAGGCCGCACCGCGCCGCTCCAGCCCCCAGGCCACCACTTCGGCAGTGGGGATACCCCACTTGGCAAAGCGCTTGAGGTTCTGCCATTCCATCTTCACCCGAGGCTTGCCCAGGTAACGCCGCAAGCCTTTGCCGGCGCCCACATACCGTTTGACGTAATAGTTGACGCCATTGCGCTCGACACGGATGACCTCCGAGAGCGCGTCACGGGTCAAACGCTCGCCTTGCAGCGCAAACACAGCCTCGAGGCTGCCGAAGTCATCGGCCAGCTCGCTGTAGGCCGGTTCCAGCTTCCAACCCGACATCAGAGCGCATCCCCGTATCGCTGTTTACGCTCGTAGAGCTTGTTGGCCTTGCCGTCGAGCCATGCCAGCAAAGCTGCCTCTTCACACAGGATCTGTCGTATCGGTTGCTGGAAATAGCCTTTGAGGAAGCGCAGCTTGTCGCGGCGGGTCAGGCCGATGTCCAGCGCGGAAAAGTACAGGGCAGCCAGGTCCTTGTTGCGCCAGCGCAAGGTGATCGCCGGGCGGGTCTGGGCACGGTGCAGGTCGATCACCGAAAGCTTGAAGTCGTCGGCGGTCACCGGTTTGTCGGTGTGCAGCAGGAAATGGCAGATGTAGCAGTCGCGGTGGTTGACCCCGGCACGGTGCATCATGCCGGTCATGCGCGCGACTTCGGCGATCAGTGCGCGCTTGAGTTTTGGCTCCGGTGGCTGCCGGGTCCAGTTGATGCTGAAATCTTCCAGGCTGACCGTCGGCGCCAGCTCTTCGGTGACGATGAACGAATGTTGATCGGCCGGGTTACGGCCCTTCTCGCCATACGCGACGGCGGTCATGGTCGGCACGCCGACTTCCTGCAGGCGCTGAATCGCCTTCCACTCCTGACCGGCACCCAGTACAGGAAGCTTGGCCGTCAGCAGGTTCTTGAATATTTCGCCCCAGCCGATGCCACGGTGGATTTTCACGAAAAACCCGTTGCCGTCGACTTCCGTGCGTAATGTCCGGCGTGCTTCCAGCTCGCGGTACACCTCGCCCTTGAGCCCCTCGACTTCGGCGAACGGGTCGCGTCCGGCCCAGAGGCTCTTGAACGGTTCAGCCAGCATCAACTTCATTTAAGCGTGCTCCGCCAGAATCACATCCGCCGCGTGCTGCGGCATGCTGTAGAGGTCGGCCGTTTCGGCGAAGGCCAGACCATTGCGGCTCCAGGCCGCCCTTGCTTGAGCGTCGTTCAACATGCCGGTCAGGTACTGCGTCAGCTGTGCCTGATCGAACGGTTCGTCCAGCACCAGGCCAGCATCGGCCTCGGCGATGTAATGGGCGTAACCGCACACCGCGCTCACCAGCACCGGCAAGCCGGCCACCAGGGCTTCGAGCAGCACGGTGCCGGTATTTTCGTTGTACGCCGGGTGGATCAACAGATCGGCACCCAACAGGAAACGCGGAATGTCACTGCGCCCTTTGAGGAACGTGACGTTGTCACCCAGCCCCAAGGTCGCGCTCTGCATCTGGAATAACTTGGGGTCATCCTGGCCAATTACAAACAGCCGGGTGCGCTTCTTAAGATCAGCGGGCAATGCCGCCAACGCCTTGAGGCTGCGATCGACGCCCTTGGTCTTGAACCCGGAGCCGATCTGCACCAGTAGCAGTTCATCGTCCTTGAGATTGAATTCAGCACGGAACCCGGCGCGAATTTCATCGGCATCGGCCGGCCGACGACGATCCTGGGCGATACCCGGTGGCAGCAGGTGAAAGCGCTCCAGCGGCGTGTCGTAATGCTTGATGAACAGCGGTTGCTGGACCTCGGAAATCATCAGCACTTCGGTCTTCGCCTCTTTGGCGAACACCGCCCGCTCGTATTCGGCGAAGTGGCGATAGCGGCCCCAACGGCGATACAGCGAGTTACGCAGGTTCTGCGCCTTGTCTTCGAAACAGCCGTCGGCGGCGTAGTAGACGTCCAGGCCCGGCATCTTGTTGAAGCCGATCAGGCGGTCGACCGGGCGCTTGGCCAGGTCCGCTTCCATCCATTCGCTGAGCTTTTCGTTGCGCCGATGGTTGAAGAACGCCTTGACCGGCGCCACCAGCACTTCGAAACCCGGCGGTACGTCACCTTCCCAAATCAGCGTGTAGACGCGAATCTGATGGCCGCGCTTCTGGCACTCCAGGGCGATTCGCATGAAATCGCGCTGCAAGCCGCCAAATGGAAAATACTTGTACAAGACAAATGCCAATTGCATCAGCGCAGCTCCTCAGCCATTAACAACGTGCTCAGTCGGCTCGCGACACGCTCGGGATTCAGACGCGTGAAGCACAACGGCCACTCGCGTTTCAGGTCAAACTGACGGGCATCTTCAGCCGTCGGTTGATAAGTGCATTTCTTTTGCAGGCACGGCGCACAAGGGAAGTCGCTGGCCAGGTGAATCTGCACCTTGCCATAGGCGCCGGTCAGGCCCGGGTTAGTCGGGCCGAACAGCGACAGCGTCGGCACATCCAGCGCAGCGGCCAGATGGCCCAGGCCGGTGTCCACCGCCACGCAGGCTTGCGCGCCCGCCAGTACCTTGCCGACACCGGCCAGGTTCAGTTTGGGCAACACCTCGGCGTGTTTGAAACCGGCTGCGATGCGCTCGGCCCGGGCTTTCTCCAGCGCATTGCCCCACGGCAGTTTCACCCCTACGCCCAGGTAGCCGACCCGCTCGGTCAGCTCACGCCAATAGGCTTCGGGCCAGTGCTTGGTGTCCCAGGTGGTGCCGTGCAGAAACACCACGTACGGATTCTTGCGCGGCAATTCCACCAGGCGCTCGATATTCAGGCCGTAGTCACCCAGGCCTTTGGGCAAGTCATAGCCCAACGCGATGGCGAACAACTGACGCACTCGCTCCACCGCGTGCTGCCCGCGGGCAACGGCCAGGCGTCGATCGTAAAAGCGCGCAGCGATGGGTTCGCGTGCAGAGTTTTTATCGAGGCCGGCCACCGGCGCCTTGACGTAACGGGTCAGCCAGGCGCTTTTCAGCAGGCCCTGGGCGTCGATCACCAAGTCATATTTCGTGGCGCGAACGCTTTGCTTGAAGCGCTTCCACTCACCGCTCTTGATGGTCTGCCAGATGTTTTTGCGCCAGCGACGTATCGCCACCGGAATCACCTTGCCCACCGCCGGATGCCAGGTCGGGATCTCGGCAAAGCCTTCTTCCACCACCCAGTCGAATTTGATGCCGGGGATCGCCCGCGCCGCGTCGGTCAACGCCGGCAACGCATGAATGACGTCGCCCAGCGAAGAAGTCTTGATCAACAGAACCCGCAAGCTATTTGACCTCGACCGGAGTGCCTTGCAACCGCTGCAGGGCTTCGTTCACCGCTTGCGGCATGAGTTGGCGCAAGCAGTTGTAATGGCCGAAACGGCAGGTGCGGTCGAAGCATGGGCTGCATTCGATGCCCAGGCGAACGACTTCGACGTGCTCGGCCAACGGTGGCGTGAAACCTGGCGACGTCGAGCCGTAGACTGCCACCAATGGGCGATTCAGCGCGGCGGCAACGTGCATCAGGCCGGAGTCGTTGGACACCACCGCATCGGCGCAGGACATCAGGTCGATGGCTTCGGCCAGCGAGGTGCCGCCGCTGAGGTTGACCGATTCTTCACGCAGGCCGGGAATCAGCCGCGCGCGGATGTCTTCGCCCACGGCGTGGTCGTTTTTCGAACCGAACAGCCAGACTTGCCAGCCTTCGCGGATCTTCGTTTCGGCAACCTTGGCGTAATGCTCGGACGGCCAACGCTTGGACTCACCAAACTCGGCGCCGGGGCACAGGGCCAACACCGGGCGGTCGAGGGTCAGGCCGAACTTGGCAAGCGCCGCTTCGCGGGTAACCGGGTCGATCTGCAGGCTCGGACGTGGATACGGCTTTGGCAACTCAAAGCCCGGCTCGTAAGCCAGGGCCATGAAGCGCTCGATCATCAGCGGATAACGATCCTTGTCCAGCGTGCGCACGTCATTGAGCAGGCCATAGCGAAACTCGCCACGCCAGCCGGTGCGCTTCGGGATGCCGGCAAAGAACGGCACCAGCGCCGACTTCAGGGAATTGGGCAACAGGATCGCCTGGTCGTACTGGCCTGCCAGGGATTTGCCGATGCGCCGACGCGTTGCCAGTTCCAGGACACCGTGACCGAGCGGAAAGCTCAAGGCCTGGCGAACTTCGGGCATGCGCTCAAGAATCGGCCGGCTCCACTCGGGGGCCAGCACGTCGATTTCGCATTGCGGGTGGCGTTGTTTCAGACACTGGAAAAGTGTCTGCGCCATCACCATGTCACCGACCCAACTGGGCCCAACGATCAGAATTTTCATGTGGTTTCCATAAACGAACCGGGGAGGCCTACGCCTCCCCGCCTCGAAAATTCTACAGAACAACGCAAATCTACTGTAGGAGCGAGCTTGCTCGCGATGAGCCTGAAAACTCCGCGGGGTGTCAGGCTCGCCGCGTTATCGTTAACGACCATCGCGAGCAAGCTCGCTCCTACAGGGAATATTGGCGTATCAAATATCCCGTTTCAGCTTAACCCCAGCTCACGCCAGATCCGCATGACCTGCCGCCGTTCGTCCGCAAACTGATCGCCCGGGATCACCCCGGGGTCCTTCTGCAAGGCCTGCCGGTGGGCGGCGGAACGGTACGCTTTATACGCTTCACGCAACAGGCTGGCATCTTCGACGGGCATCAGCCCTTCATGCTCCAGCTCTTCCAGAATGCGGATGTTGTCCGTCCAGCGTAGCAATGGCGGGTGTGTTTCGGACCACGCCAGGGCCGCGTATTGCACCATAAATTCAATATCGACGATACCTCCGGCGTCCTGCTTGATATCGAACGGCGCCGTGGCTTCGAAGGCATTTGCCCCGGTGCCGGCCGCGGTGCTCTTGCTGCCGAGGTTATCGCGCATCTTGGCACGCATCTCGCTGACTTCCTGGCGCAGGGTCGGCAGATCACGTGTTTTGCCCAATATCGTGGCACGGACTTTCTCGAAGGCCTGGCCGACATCCTGACTGCCCACCAACACCCGCGCGCGCACCAATGCCTGATGCTCCCAGGTCCAGGCCTCGTTTTCCTGATAGCGGGCAAACGCACCCAGGGAACTCACCAGCAAGCCCGACACGCCGGACGGTCGCAGACGCATGTCCACTTCATACAACTGCCCGGAGTTGGTCTGCGCCGTCAGCAAGTGAATGATCCGCTGCCCCAGTCGGGTGAAAAATTGCGCGCCATCGATGGGTTTGGCTCCATCGGTTTCAGCCTGTGGATCGCCATCGTGGATGAACACCAGGTCCAGGTCCGAACCATGCCCGAGTTCCAGGCCGCCGACTTTCCCATAACCGACAATGATGAAGCCGGGATCGCACAAGGTGCCATCGGTGCGCAGCGGCGTGCCGTACTTGGCCACGGTTTGCCGCCAGGCCAGTGCCAGCACTTGTTCCAGGATCGCCTCGGCGAGCCAGGTCAGGTAATCGCTGACTTTCATCAGCGGCAGGCTGCCGGCGATTTCCGAGGCGGCCACTCGCAAGCGGTGCGCCAGCTTGAAATGGCGCAGAGCTTCCATTTGCTGTTCGAGGTCGTCCTCGGGAATCCGTGTCAGGCGCTCGCGCAACTCTGCCGCCAGTTCTGGCGCCAGTGGCGGCTTGAACAGCCGGCCTTCGTTGAGCAATTCGTCGAGCAGCAGCGGGAAGCGGGTGATTTGCTCGGCGATCCACGGGCTCGCCGCGCACAGCGTCAGCAAACGCCGCAACGCACTGGGGTTTTCGGTCAACAGCACCAGGTACGCGGAACGACGGGCCACGGCTTCGACCAGCGGCAGCACCCGTTCCAGTACCAGGTCCGGATTGTCATGTTCCACGGCCTGTGCCAGCAAACGCGGAATAAAAGCATCGAGACGTTCGCGACCCAGACGCTGCATCGCCCTCAATTGCGGGCTGCCGCGCAAGCCAGCCAGGGCTTTCAAGGCTTTTGGGGCATCCTTGAAACCACCCTCTTCCAGTTGACGGCAGGCGGCCTCATCGTCCTGGGCCTCTTCCCACAGCGGCAACCACTCACCGCCGACCACTACTTCGCTTTCGGCGCCCTGTTCTTCATCGGGATCGGCGATCACCTGCCCGAAGTGCCAGGCCACACGGCCGCGCCAATACATCAGTTGTTCGTGGAACGCCGTCCAGTTCGCGAAGCCCAGCATAAAGGCAATGCGCGCCTGATCCTGCTCGCCATCGGGCAACATTTGCGTCTGGCGATCGGCAATCGCCTGAATCGCGTGTTCGGTGTAACGCAGGAATTCGTAACCTTCACGCAGCTCGCTGATCACGTTCGGCGGCAGGTACCCCTGACCTTCCAGCGTGCTCAATACCTTTAATAGTGGGCGCTGCTGCAAGCTCAGATCGCGGCCGCCGTGGATCAACTGGAACGCCTGGGCAATAAACTCGACTTCGCGAATACCGCCGGAACCGAGCTTGATGTTGTCGGCCATGCCCTTGCGCCGCACTTCCTGCTGGATCAGCTGCTTCATGGTGCGCAGCGCTTCGATGGCGGAAAAGTCGAGGTAACGCCGGTAAACGAATGGCCGCAGCATCTCTTGCAGTTGCGCGCCGGCTACTTGATCCCCGGCCACCACCCGCGACTTGATCATCGCGTAGCGTTCCCAGTCGCGCCCCTGGTCCTGGTAATACTGCTCCAGCGCGTTGAAGCTCAGCACCAGCGCGCCCGCCGAACCGTAGGGACGCAAACGCATGTCGACGCGAAATACAAAGCCGTCGACGGTCATCGGGTCCAGAGCCTTGATCAGCCGCTGGCCCAGACGGATGAAGAACTCCTGGTTATCCAGCGGGCGTTTGACGCCAACTGTTTCGCCACCCTCGGGATAGGCAAAAATCAGGTCGATGTCCGATGACAGGTTCAGCTCCACGGCACCGAGCTTGCCCATGCCGAGAATGACCATCTGCTGCGGCTCGCCGCTGCGCCGCCCGGTCGGCACGCCGAACTGCTGGCAATGCCGCACGTACAACCATTGATAGGCCTGATCGATGCTGGCATCGGCCATGTCCGAAAGGTCGCGGCAGGTCTGGATCAAATCGGCCTGGCGGGTCAGGTCGCGCCAGATGATCCGCACCTGATGGCGTGCACGCTGGCGGCGCAAGGCGCGGCCAAGCTGATCATCGGTCTCGGCCACGTTCGCGGCGGCCGCGATTTGCCCGCACAACTCACCGGGAGCGAAGCCGCGGTCCAGTTCGCCGGACTGCACCAGCCCCAGCAACATCAAAGGGTCACGAACACACTGTTCAATCACGAAATCGCTGGCGGCGGTGACGCGGGCAAATTGCGCCCAGCGTTCCGGCGTCCAGGCGGACAGCCCGTGGTCATCGTCCAGAGCGGCGACGGCAGCGCGGAACGACTGCTCGGCACGGGTGACAAACGGCAGGAGAATGGCGGGCAGTTCGGCAAGCGAGGGGAGGCTCATGGTCTATCCTTGATCGGCGTGCAACGGGCTGCATGTAGTGGTTTTCGAAAACCCACTACCTGAGGGAGTGTCGAACAAAAGTTAGAAATAGCTGAAATTTCTTTTATTTTGGCAGCCAGCATCAAGCTTTTACCTTTTGTAGTTGGAAAAAGACCAACCTTAACGATTATTCTCACAACGCAGCCGGGGGCCACAAGCCGCTCTTCTGTAGTTTTACTACTCGTATATACATTAGACGGGCTGAAATGCCGGATGATTTGTAGTAAAACTACACGCCGCCGGAACAACCTGTCGGCAATCCAAGAATTCATAACGTCTGCCCACAAGGCCAGTCGCTAACTCAGGCAACCGATTCTGGTAGCCTTTCCGCCCTGGAGCAAGCCATGCAAGACCTCGATCCCGTCGAAACCCAGGAATGGCTGGACGCCCTGGAATCGGTTCTCGACAAAGAAGGCGAAGACCGTGCTCACTATTTGATGACCCGTATGGGTGAACTGGCGACCCGCAGCGGTTCGCAGTTGCCTTACGCCATCACCACGCCTTACCGCAACACCATCCCGGTAACCCACGAAGCACGCATGCCTGGCGACCTGTTCATGGAACGCCGCATTCGCTCGCTGGTACGCTGGAACGCGATGGCCATGGTAATGCGTACGAACCTGAAGGATTCTGACCTCGGCGGTCACATCTCCAGCTTCGCCTCCAGTGCGACCCTGTATGACATCGGCTTCAACTACTTCTTCCAGGCCCCGACCGAAGAACACGGCGGCGACCTGATCTACTTCCAGGGCCACACCTCGCCAGGCGTTTACGCCCGCGCATTCATGGAAGGCCGCATCACCGAAGACCAGATGAACAACTTCCGCCAGGAAGTCGACGGTCAGGGCCTGTCGTCCTACCCGCACCCTTGGCTGATGCCTGACTTCTGGCAGTTCCCGACCGTATCCATGGGTCTGGGCCCGATCCAGGCGATCTACCAGGCACGCTTCATGAAGTACCTGGAACACCGTGGTTTCATCCAGCCAGGCAAACAGAAAGTCTGGTGCTTCCTGGGTGACGGCGAGTGCGACGAGCCGGAATCCCTGGGCGCTATCTCCCTGGCCGGCCGCGAGAAGCTGGACAACCTGATCTTCGTCATCAACTGCAACCTGCAGCGCCTCGACGGCCCGGTTCGCGGCAACGGCAAGATCATCCAGGAACTCGAAGGCGTGTTCCGCGGTGCTCAGTGGAACGTGACCAAAGTCATCTGGGGCCGTTTCTGGGACCCACTGCTGGCCAAGGACGTCGACGGCATCCTGCAACGCCGCATGGACGAAGTCATCGACGGCGAGTACCAGAACTACAAAGCCAAAGACGGCGCGTTCGTACGTGAACACTTCTTCAACACGCCAGAACTCAAGGCGATGGTCGAAGATCTGTCCGACGACGAGATCTGGAAACTCAACCGTGGCGGCCACGACCCGTACAAGGTCTACGCGGCGTACCACGAAGCGGTCAACCACAAAGAACAACCGACCGTCATCCTGGCCAAGACCATCAAGGGTTATGGCACCGGTGCCGGCGAAGCGAAGAACACTGCGCACAACACCAAGAAAGTCGACGTCGACAGCCTGAAGTTGTTCCGCGACCGCTTCGACATCCCGGTCAAGGACGATGAACTGGAAAACCTGCCATTCTTCAAACCGGAAGAAGGCAGCGCCGAAGCCCGTTACCTGAGCGAGCGCCGTACCGCACTGGGCGGCTTCGTACCTCAGCGTCGCGCCAAGAGCTTCAACATCCCGACCCCGCCACTGGAAACCCTCAAGGCGATCCTGGACGGCTCGGGCGACCGCGAAATCTCCACCACCATGGCCTTCGTGCGGATCCTCGCGCAACTGGTCAAGGACAAGGAAATCGGTCCTCGCATCGTACCGATCATCCCGGACGAAGCCCGTACCTTCGGTATGGAAGGCATGTTCCGTCAGTTGGGCATCTACTCCTCCGTCGGCCAGCTCTACGAGCCAGTCGATAAAGACCAGGTGATGTTCTACAAGGAAGACCAGAAGGGCCAGATCCTCGAAGAAGGCATCAACGAAGCGGGCGCCATGAGCTCCTTCATCGCTGCCGGTACTTCGTACTCCAGCCACAACCAGCCGATGCTGCCGTTCTACATCTTCTACTCGATGTTCGGCTTCCAGCGTATCGGCGACCTGGCCTGGGCCGCTGGCGACAGCCGCACCCGTGGCTTCCTGATCGGTGGCACCGCCGGCCGTACCACCCTGAACGGTGAAGGCCTGCAACACGAAGACGGTCACAGCCACCTGCTGGCCGCGACCATCCCGAACTGCCGCACCTACGATCCAACCTACGGCTACGAGCTGGCGGTGATCATTCAGGACGGCATGAAGAAGATGACCGAAGAGCAACAGGACGTCTTCTACTACATCACCGTGATGAACGAGTCGTACCAGCAGCCAGCCATGCCGGCCGGTGCCGAAGAAGGCATCAAGAAAGGCATGTACCTGCTCGAGGAAGACAACCGCGAAGCGGCGCACCACGTTCAGCTGATGGGCTCCGGCACCATCCTGCGTGAAGTCCGTGAAGCGGCGAAGATCCTGCGTGAACAGTTCAACGTCGGCGCCGACGTGTGGAGCGTTACCAGCTTCAACGAACTGCGTCGCGACGGCCTGGCCGTTGAGCGCACCAACCGTCTGCACCCTGGCCAGAAGCCTAAGCTGAGCTATGTGGAAGAGTGCCTGAACGGCCGTCAAGGTCCGGTCATTGCCTCTACCGACTACATGAAACTGTTCGCCGAGCAGATCCGTCAGTGGGTACCGTCCAAGGAATTCAAAGTCCTGGGCACCGACGGTTTCGGCCGCAGCGACAGCCGCAAGAAACTGCGTCATTTCTTCGAAGTCGACCGTCATTTCGTGGTGTTGGCAGCCCTGGAAGCACTGGCTGACCGTGGCGATATCGAACCTAAAGTGGTGGCTGAAGCCATCGCCAAGTTCGGGATCGACCCGGAAAAACGCAACCCACTGGACTGCTGAGGAGAGATTCTGTGAGCGAACTCATTCGCGTACCTGACATCGGCAGCGGTGAAGGTGAAGTAATTGAACTGTTTGTGAAGGTCGGCGACCGTATCGAAGCCGACCAGAGCATCCTGACACTTGAGTCGGACAAGGCGAGCATGGAAGTGCCTGCGCCGAAGGCCGGTATCATCAAGAGCCTGAAAGTGAAGCTGGGCGATCGCCTGAAAGAAGGCGACGAACTGCTGGAGCTGGAAGTCGAAGGTGCCGCTGCTGCGGCTCCTGCGGCTGCCGCACCGGCGGCCAAGGCTGAAGCCAAACCGGCTGCTGCACCTGCCGCCGCTCCTGCTCCTGCTCCTGCTGCGCCGGCTGCTGCCAGCGTTCAGCAAGTGCACGTGCCGGACATCGGTTCGTCGGGCAAGGCCCAGATCATCGAGATCCAGGTCAAGGTCGGCGACACCGTCGCGGCTGATCAGTCGCTGATCACCCTGGAGTCCGACAAGGCGAGCATGGAAATCCCGTCGCCTGCCGCTGGCGTGGTCAAGGCCATCAGCGTCAAGCTCAACGACGAAGTCGGCACCGGCGACCTGATCCTGGATCTGGAAGTGGCGGGTGCTGCTGCACCGGCTGCTGCTCCGGCCCAGGCTGCCGCTCCGGCACCCGCCGCTGCACCTGCTGCTGCCGCAGCCCCGGCCGCTCCAGTGGCCGACAGCGTTCAGGACATCCATGTTCCGGACATCGGTTCGGCGGGCAAGGCCAAGATCATCGAAGTCCTGGTCAAGGCCGGCGACACCGTTGTGGCCGACCAGTCGCTGATCACCCTGGAATCCGACAAGGCGAGCATGGAAATCCCGTCGCCAGCCGCTGGCGTGGTGGAAAGCGTTTCCATCAAGCTCGACGACGAAGTCGGAACCGGCGACCTGATCCTGAAACTGAAAGTCAAAGGCGCCGCTCCTGCTGCACCTGTTGCTGCGACCGCACCTGCCGCTGCTGCTCCGAGCGCTCCGGCTCCAGTCGCTGCTGCTCCGGCTGCCGCTGCTCCTGCTGCTGCCCCGGTTGCTGCTCCAGCCAAGCCAGGCGCCAAAGTTCACGCCGGCCCTGCCGTGCGTCAACTGGCCCGCGAATTCGGCGTCGAGCTGAGCGCCGTTGGCGCCAGCGGCCCGCACGGTCGCATCCTGAAGGAAGACGTGCAGGTTTACGTCAAAGCCATGATGCAGAAGGCCAAGGAAGCACCGGCCGCTGCTGCTGGCGCAACCGGTGGCGCGGGCATCCCGCCGATTCCGGTCGTGGACTTCAGCCGCTTCGGTGAAATCGAAGAAGTGCCGATGACCCGTCTGATGCAGGTCGGCGCCGCCAACCTGCACCGCAGCTGGCTGAACGTACCGCACGTGACGCAATTCGACTCGGCGGATATCACCGAGCTCGAAGCGTTCCGTGTTGCCCAGAAAGCCGTTGCAGAGAAGGCCGGCGTCAAGCTGACCGTCCTGCCGTTGCTGCTCAAGACCTGCGCGCACCTGCTCAAGGAACTGCCGGACTTCAACAGCTCGCTGGCGCCAAGCGGCAAAGCGATCATCCGCAAGAAATACGTGAACATCGGCTTCGCCGTCGACACCCCGGATGGCCTGCTGGTACCGGTCATCAAGAACGTCGACCAGAAGAGCCTGCTGCAATTGGCCGCCGAGGCTGCTTCCCTGGCTGAAAAAGCCCGGACCAAGAAGCTCTCGTCGGACGAGATGCAAGGCGCCTGCTTCACCATTTCCAGCCTCGGCCACATTGGCGGCACCGGCTTCACGCCGATCGTCAACGCGCCGGAAGTGGCGATCCTCGGTGTTTCCAAGGCAACCATCCAGCCAGTCTGGGACGGCAAAGCCTTCCAGCCGAAACTGATGCTGCCGCTGTCGCTGTCCTACGATCACCGTGTGATCAACGGCGCCGCTGCTGCACGCTTCACCAAGCGTCTGAGCGATCTGCTGGGCGACATCCGCACCATGCTCCTGTAACACCGACCGGCCCTCCTTCTCCGGAGGGCCTGTTGCGTTCCACGTTTCCGAGCGCCACGCTCGTACCTCAACCCCGCCAATTTGGCGGGGCTTTTTTTTGCCTGAAGTTATTACTTAAAACGTCTTCCTACATTTGTGGCTGATACCGCCCACAACTCGAGTCCATTTCTGCCAGATATTTTTTCGGGCCAAATAACTAGTCTTGGCTGGAAGACTACTTATTACATCCGAAACAACCATCTGACTAATTCATTAGCAGCCGAATGGACTCAAACATGTTCAAACCCACTGTCGGCCCGATTATTGGCCACACCACAACTAGTCACGCCCGTATTTTCTTACGCGGCGAACACAACAAAGACACCTTGGCATTTGCTGGCATTCGCTATAGACGACAAGGTGAAGATCACTGGTCAAAAGGTAACTTTGCGAAACTCGAACCCGAGCACGACATGTGCGAAGTTATCGTGCTGAACAACCTGTCCGCCGACTCCGACTATGAATATCAGGCCGGGTGGTTCAGCCTGACCAGCCCGTCGCACACCGTCGACACGGTGAAGGAACTGCCGCTGCAATGGTCGCGGCAGGTTTATCACTTGCGTACCCGTTCCAGCCAGGCCAACCAGCCAAGGGCCTACATTGTCGGCTCTTGCCGATACCTGCGCATGACCGCAGGCATAGCATCCGCCCCTCACCTGGGCGACAGAGTCTTTGCTTCGATTTCACGTTTGGTGGAGCAAGCCAGTCCTCCCGTGAGCGCGCTGGTGATGACGGGAGACCAAATCTATGTCGATGACTTGAACATTATCGCCCCTGATCGGGAACTCAAGGAAATCCTCCATAAATATCGCGTGGCGTTTTCGCAGATAAATATCGCCAGATTAATGTCCAATCTGCCCACTTACATGATCCTTGACGACCATGAAATAGAGGACAACTGGCCCGCCAACAAGAGCAAGTCCGATGAGTACTTATATGCAAACGCAATCAGGGCCTATGAGTTGTATCAGGTCAGTCATAGTCCAGCCCACGCACTAACTGATGATGGACTGACAAATAAACGACTGGACAAATACTGGTATCAATTTACTGAAGGTGATATCGAATGGTTTGTTACCGACAGTCGGACCCGACGCAATCTGTCGGCCACTGACCGACGCATTCTCGACGCAGCCCAGGAACAAGCCTTGTGCGACTGGCTGATCCACAGCCCGGCACGGGTCAAATTCGTGGTCACCAGTGTCATGTTCTACCCTGACCGCAAACGCACGGATGATGACGCCTGGCAGGCCTTTCCAGAACAACGGCTACGGTTGCTGGAGACCATTCGCACACACCGCATCAAGAATGTCTTCTTCATTTCCGGCGATGTCCACGGCTCGCTGACCAGTCGACTGAGCCACAGCGAGGATCCGGACTTCGAGGTCCACACCATCGTCTCGTCACCGCTGTGCAACAGCAAAATGCTGCCCTATGCCACGACCGCCACATTCGTCCTCGATCACCCCCTGGTCCGCACCGCCGCAGGCGACTATCGACATGAACTGACCAGCAAGGTGATCAGCCAGGATAATTTTGCACACCTGGTCGTCGATGCCGGGCAGCTTCAGGTGAATTTCCACGACCGGGAGGGCAAGCATTTGCAGTCCATTGGCATCCCGATTCGCTGACCCGGAAACAGATCGCAGTCACTGGCAATACTTGCAAAACTGCGATTTTTCAGCGAATGGCAATACTTTTTGCCACCGACTGAAGAAAACTTGTCGTCTGCCGACATATTCTTATAGCACTTGGCCTTCATCTCTCTTGTCAGTCGGTGTCGCAATGATGCAACCTTGCCGCAGGCAACAGTAAAGAGGGCGAGAGCCCAGCGCGTTCAGCATATTCGAAGCGAGTTTCCCTCCATGAAAAGCCAGCCCGATGCCGCCAGCCGTATGGTGGCCGAGGTAGTGACGCAGTTGCCTGTGCCCTCGCGGCTCGGCATGCTGCGTTTCGAACGGCTTAATGAACCCAGCTGGGCGCTGCTGTTTCTCGATCCCAATTGCGAACGCCAGTTCGGCCTGCCAGCCGTGGAACTGTGTGCGCTGGTGGGCTCGCCCTACGCCAGCCTGATGGAGCCGCTAGCGCGCTATCAACTGCACGATGCAGTCCAGCAACAGCTGACTGAAAGCCCGCACTACCTGATCCGCTATACCCTGCACACCGCCGCTGGCTCCCTGACTCTGCTGGAGCTGGGCGAAGCCTACAAACAACACAATCGACACCTGTTGCGCGGCTACCTGCTGGTCATCGACGGCCTGTTCGAGGATGACCCGCTGCAACCGGCCATGGACCTTGAAACCCAGAACTCGCGCCTGCAAATCGCCCTGGAACTCAATCAGCGCACCCAGCAGGAGCAACTGCTGCATCTGGAGCGGGTGCGAGCCCAGCAGGATCTGATCCTGCTGCTCACCCGTCAACGCTACAGCAGCAACAACTCCTTGCGCGAAGCCGCCGAGCTGATCACCCGCAGCGCCTGCGACATCTACGAAATCGACAGTGCCAGCCTGTGGCACCTTGAAGGCTCGATGCTGGTGCCGATCTCGGCCTATCACCGCACGAATCAGGAATACCTGCTGCCGCAACCGATCGACGTCAGTCTTTTCCCCGATTACCTCGACGCCCTGCACACCGGCCGAGCCATCGACGCCCATAACGCCATGCGCGACCCACGCACCCGGGAGATGGCCGAAAGCCTGCGCCCGCGGGACGTCAACGCAATGCTCGACGCCAGTATCCGCGTCGATGGCCAGGTGGTCGGCGTTTTGTGCCTGGAGCAAACCGGGGCAACCCGCGCTTGGCAGTCGGATGAAATCGCGTTCGCCGGAGAACTGGCGGACCAGTTTGCCCAGGTCATCAGCAACCACAACCGGCGAACCGCCACCAGCGCCCTGCACCTGTTCCAGCGCGCGGTCGAACAAAGTGCCAACGCCTTTTTGCTGGTCAACTGCGATGGCGTGGTGGAATACGTCAACCCGAGCTTCACCGCGATCACCCAATATTCCACCGAAGAAGTGCACGGTCAGCGGCTGTCAGAACTACCGGCCCTGGAGAACCTCAGCGAACTGCTGTTCGATGCACCTTCGGCGCTGGCCAAGAGCAACAGTTGGCAAGGTGAATTCAAGAGCCGCCGGAAAAACCTCGAACCCTACTGGGGCCAATTGTCGATCTCCAAGGTTTACGGCGACAACCGCGAGCTGACCCACTACATCGGCATCTACGAAGACATCACCCAGACCAAGCTCGCCCAACAACGCATCGAGCGCCTGGCCTACACCGACAACCTGACCAATCTCGGCAACCGCCCGGCGTTCATCCGCAACCTCGATGAACGCTTCGCCCGGGACAGCGACGCGCCGATCAGCCTGTTGCTGGTGGACATCGACAACTTCAAGCGGATCAACGACAGCCTCGGCCACCAGACCGGCGACAAACTGCTGATCAGCCTGGCCCGGCGCCTGCGCAACAGCCTGATCCCGAGCGGCAGCCTGGCACGCTTCGCCAGTAACGAATTCGCCGTGTTGCTGGACAACAGCGACCTCACGACGGGCCAGCAAGTGGCCAACCAGTTGCTGGCGACCCTCGACAAACCGATGTTCGTCGACAACCAGTTGATCAGCGTCACCGGCTCCGTGGGCCTGGCCTGCGCGCCACTGCACGGGCGCGACCCGCAAACCCTGATGCGCAATGCCGGGCTGGCGCTGCACAAGGCCAAGGCCAACGGCAAACATCAGGTGCAGGTGTTCACCGAAGCGCTGAACGCCGAGGCCAGCTACAAGCTGTTCGTCGAAAACAACCTGCGCCGCGCCCTGACCCAGAACGAACTCGACGTGTTCTACCAGCCCAAGCTGTGCCTGCGCAGCGGTCGCCTGCTGGGGATGGAAGCCCTGCTGCGCTGGGACCATCCGGAAAAAGGCATGATCCGCCCGGATCAGTTCATCAGCGTCGCCGAGGAAACCGGGCTGATCATTCCGATCGGCAAATGGATCGCCCGCCAGGCCTGCCGCATGAGCAAAGCGCTGACCGCCGTCGGCCTGGGCAACCTGCAAGTGGCGATCAACCTGTCGCCCAAGCAGTTTTCCGACCCGGACCTGGTGGCCTCCATTGCCAACATCCTCAAGGAAGAAGCCCTGCCGGCTCATTTGCTGGAGCTGGAGCTGACCGAAGGCCTGCTGCTGGAGGCTACCGAAGACACCCACTTGCAGCTCGACCAGCTCAAGCGCCTGGGCCTGACCCTGGCCATGGACGACTTCGGCACCGGTTACTCGTCGCTCAGTTACTTGAAAAAATTCCCCATCGACATCATCAAGATCGATCGAAGCTTTATCCACGAAATCCCGGACAACCAGGACGACATGGAAATCACCTCCGCGGTGATCGCCATGGCCCACAACCTGAAACTCAAGGTCGTGGCTGAAGGCATCGAAACCGCCGAGCAGTTGTCGTTCCTGCGCCGTCACCGCTGCGACGTCGGCCAGGGCTACCTGTTCGACCGTCCGATCCCGGGCAATGAGCTGATCGACAAGCTCAAACGCTACCCGCGTGGCCCAATCGCCTGACAGACACAGAACCTGTGGCAGACATAAACTCTGTGGCAGGCAAAAAACCTGTGGGAGCGAGCTTGCTCGCGATAGCGGTGGACCAGTCAGCCCCCCATGACACCGACACACCGCTATCGCGAGCAGGCTCACCCCTACAGGGGTAGTGCGTATCGGGCAGGTATTGGGCACACTGACAGTCTGTTTATTTACAACCCAACCTGACTGAGAGGACTGATCATGGTTCTGCGCTCGGAAATTCTGGTGAACAAAAACGTGCTCCCTACTAAAGAACAAGCTCTGCCTGGCCGCGAAACCGCGATGACCCTGCCTGAAAAGCACTTTGTGTTTAAAGACACCCCCTTGCTCGGCCCGTTCTTCGAAGATGTCGACTTCGCGATCTTCGGCCTCGGCTGCTTCTGGGGCGCGGAACGCCGCTTCTGGCAGCGTGAAGGCGTGGTCAGCACCGTGGTCGGCTACGCCGGCGGTTTCACGCCGAACCCGACCTACGAAGAAGTCTGCTCGGGCCTGACCGGTCACGCCGAAGTGGTGCTGGTGGTGTATGACAAGGCCAAGGTCAGCTACGAAGGACTGCTGGCGATGTTCTGGGAACTGCACAACCCGACGCAGGGCATGCGCCAGGGCAATGACATCGGCACCCAATACCGTTCGGTGATCTACGCCACTAGCCCGGAACAACTGGACGCGGCGCTCAAGAGCAAGGAAACCTACCAGGCCGAGCTGTCCAAGGCCGGTCTCGGTGAAATCAGCACCGAAATCGACCAGGCCCCGACCGTCTACTTTGCCGAGACGTATCACCAGCAATACCTGGCGAAAAATCCGGAAGGCTACTGCGGAATTGGCGGCACAGGCGTGACCTGCCCGATCTGACAACTGACTGTAGAAGCGAGCCCGCTCGCGAAAAACCAAAGGACGCCGCTGGGCATCCGGTTTTACGCGTTAACGTTCACGACCTTCGCGAGCAAGCTCGCTCCTACAGATCAACTCTCGGCAATCAACCAATCCATCCGCCACCCACCCTGGGTCTGCCCAAGCTTCTCGGACAACCACGGCAGCAGCTCACGCAATTCTTCCTCCAGCCCCCACGGCGGATTGGCGATCGCCAGCCCGGAACCGTTCAGGCTGTTGGGCGTATCCAGCGGATGCACCAGCAACTCCACCCGCAACAACTTCGGCGCACCGGTACCGGCCAGGTCCTGATAGAAGCGGCGCAACGCGCGCTGATCCTTCACCGGGTACCAGATTGCCGCCACTGTCTGACGCATCCGGCCAATCGCTTCCTTCAACGACGCGGCACAGCGCTGCATCTCATCGAGCTTCTCGAACGGCGGATCGATCAACATCACCGCACGCTTCTCCGGCACCGGCAGCAAGGCCCGCGACACATGCCAGCCCTCACCCAAGTGAACCTTGACTCGGCGATCACCGGCCATGTTGTCCTTGAGCAGCACACCATCTTCCGGGTGCTTCTCATTGAGCAACACGCGATCCTGCGGACGGGTCAGGCGCCGCGCCAACTCCGGCGACCCCGGGTAATAGCGCAACTGGCCATCCGGGTTCATCTCGTGCAGCACCTGCATGTAATCAGCGGTCAGGATCGGCAGATCCGGCTGATCCCACAAACGCGCAATACCTTCCAGGTACTCACCGGTACGATTGGCCTGATCACCCTGAAGGTCATACAGACCGATGCCGGCGTGGGTATCGAGATAGGCAAACGGCTGCTCCTTGCGCGACATCAGGGCGATGAGGCGGGTCAAGGTCAGGTGTTTGAACACATCGGCGTGATTGCCGGCATGGAAGGCGTGACGATAATTCATGGCTGCTCCTGCGAAGGCCGGGAAGTTTACCTTTTACCGGCCGGCAAGTCAGGGGTTGGCGGCTGAGCGGGTCAGCCGCGGAGAACACTGCAGTGAAAATGCAAAAAAAATGGCCCGCGTCCAAAAGGACGCGGGCCATTTTTTTCAAGTCATCGGGTCAGCGCATGCACTCATCCCGATCACTTGTTCAAGCGATAATCGGCCTCAGCAGCAGCAAAACGCTGGAACATGCCGGCAGTCGGCGTGCCCATCTTGCTGACGAAGTAGATCGCCAGGCTGGCGAAGATGAAACCAGGGATGATTTCGTACAGGCCCAGCAGTTCGAAGTGTTTCCAGACGATCACGGTGATCGCGCCGACCAGAATACCGGCCAGTGCGCCGTTGCGGGTCATGTCTTTCCAGATCACGGAGATCAGCACGACCGGACCGAATGCGGCACCGAAACCGGCCCAGGCGTAGCTCACCAGACCCAGTACACGGTTTTCCGGATTGGACGCCAGGGCGATCGCCACCAGGGCAACCAACAACACCATGGCACGGCCGACCCACACCAGTTCCAGCTGCGAAGCGGATTTACGCAGGAAGGTCTTGTAGAAGTCTTCGGTCAGGGCGCTCGAACACACCAGCAACTGGCAGCTCAGGGTGCTCATGACGGCAGCCAGAATGGCCGACAGCAGGATACCCGCGATCCATGGGTTGAACAGGATCTTGGCCAGTTCGATGAACACACGCTCGTGGTTCTCGGTGACTGCGCCAGCCACGTCCGGGTGCGCCGAGAAGTAGGCGATACCGAAGAAGCCGACTGCCACGGTGCCGCCCAGGCACAGGATCATCCAGGTCATGGAAATGCGACGGGCGTTGGCGATCGATTTAACCGAATCGGCAGCCATGAAACGCGCCAGGATATGCGGCTGGCCGAAGTAGCCCAGACCCCAGCCCATCAGCGAGATGATGCCGATGAAAGTGGTGCCCTTGAGCATGTCGAAGTTGCTTGGATCTTGCGCTTCGATGGCCAGGAAAGTGGTGTCGACGCCGCCGGTGGCCAGCAACACGATAACCGGCGTCAGGATCAACGCGAAGATCATCAGGGTGGCTTGTACGGTATCGGTCCAGCTCACGGCCAGGAAACCACCGATAAAGGTGTAGGCAATCGTCGCCGCAGCACCGGCCCACAGCGCAGTCTCGTAGGACATGCCGAAGGTGCTTTCGAACAGACGGGCGCCGGCCACGATGCCGGAAGCGCAGTAGATGGTGAAGAACACCAGGATCACGACCGCGGAGATGATCCGCAGCAGGCCGCTTTTGTCTTCGAAACGGCTGGCGAAGTAGTCCGGCAGGGTCAGTGCATCACCGTTGTGCTCGGTCTGCACACGCAGACGGCCGGCGACGAACAGCCAGTTCAGGTAGGCGCCGACGATCAGGCCGATGGCGATCCAGCTTTCGGACAGACCGGACATGTAGATCGCGCCGGGCAAGCCCATCAACAACCAGCCGCTCATGTCGGAGGCACCGGCGGACAGTGCGGTCACGACGCTGCCCAGGCTACGACCGCCCAGAATGTAGTCGGAAAGGTTGTTGGTGGAGCGATAGGCCATCAAGCCGATCAGTACCATTGCTGCGATGTAGATCACGAACGTGATCAGGGTTGGATTGCTTACGCTCATTAAGTTACGCCCTGGCTTTGTTTTTATGTAGCTGCGGCTGGTGAACCGCTCGCAAACGCATACGTTTGACAGACGATCCGGGTTCCCGCGCATTTATGACTGATGTTTCCCCAGGAAAGCCATCAGCCGGAGCACCCGGGTTTCGACCGGGTTGCACCTTGGGCGCGAATGCTATTCAACAAAGCAAATAAGGTGCAACCAGTTTCTTGAGAATAAGTTGCACCCAGTCGGAAATAAATTTCAAACCCGGTTTTTTGCTCCTTTTCGGAGTAAGAACGCGGGCCAACCACCCTAAAAAGCACCAAGCAAAGGCAGCACCGCCGTACCAGAATTTATTTCCTGACGAGCTGCGTAATATTCCGACAAAAAAAGGGTTGCACCCGGTTGCACCTCAACAGTCGCACGGCTAATCTTGCCGCCAGCTGATGCCACGCAGTCGTGGCAAACATGAGGATAAAAACATGGCTACCACCACCCTTGGGGTCAAACTTGACGACCCGACCCGCGAACGCCTCAAGGCCGCCGCGACCTCGATTGATCGCACGCCGCACTGGCTGATCAAGCAGGCAATCTTCAATTACCTGGAAAAACTCGAGGGTGGTGCAACCCTGTCCGAGCTGAACGGTTCGACCAAGGATTCCGACGACTCCGTCGACTCGCCTCTGGATCACGCCCACCAGTGCTTCCTTGAATTCGCCGAAAGCATCCTGCCGCAATCGGTACTGCGCGCGTCGATCACCGCCGCCTACCGTCGCCCCGAGCCGGAAGTCGTGCCGATGCTGATCGAGCAGGCTCGCCTGCCGGCACCGATGGCCGAAGCCACCAACAAACTCGCCGCCTCGATTGCTGAAAAACTGCGCAACCAGAAGAGCGCCGGCGGCCGTGCCGGCATCGTCCAGGGCCTGCTGCAGGAATTCTCCCTGTCGTCCCAGGAAGGCGTGGCGCTGATGTGCCTGGCCGAAGCGCTGCTGCGCATCCCGGACAAAGGCACCCGCGACGCCCTGATCCGCGACAAGATCAGCACCGGCAACTGGCAGCCGCACCTGGGCAACAGCCCGTCGCTGTTCGTCAACGCCGCCACCTGGGGCTTGCTGCTGACCGGCAAACTGGTGTCGACCCACAACGAAGCCGGCCTGACTTCGTCCCTGAGCCGCATCATCGGCAAGAGCGGCGAGCCGATGATCCGCAAGGGCGTCGACATGGCCATGCGCCTGATGGGCGAGCAGTTCGTGACCGGCGAAACCATCGCCGAAGCCCTGGCCAACGCCAGCAAGTTCGAAACCAAAGGTTTCCGCTATTCCTACGACATGCTGGGTGAAGCCGCACTCACCGAGCACGACGCGCAGAAGTACCTGGCCTCGTACGAACAAGCCATCCACTCGATCGGCAAAGCCTCCCACGGTCGCGGGATTTATGAAGGCCCGGGCATCTCGATCAAGCTGTCCGCCCTGCACCCGCGTTACAGCCGCGCCCAATACGAGCGCGTGATGGACGAGCTGTACCCGCGCCTGCTGTCGCTGACCCTGCTGGCCAAGCAATATGACATCGGCCTGAACATCGACGCCGAAGAGGCCGATCGCCTGGAGCTGTCACTGGATCTGCTCGAGCGCCTGTGCTTCGAGCCCCAACTGACTGGCTGGAACGGCATCGGTTTCGTGATCCAGGCTTACCAGAAGCGTTGCCCGTACGTGATCGACTACGTGATCGACCTGGCTCGCCGCAGCCGTCATCGCCTGATGATCCGCCTGGTAAAAGGCGCGTACTGGGACAGCGAAATCAAGCGCGCCCAGGTCGAAGGCCTGGAAGGCTACCCGGTCTACACCCGCAAGGTGTACACCGACGTGTCCTACATCGCTTGCGCCCGCAAGTTGCTGTCGGTGCCGGAAGTCATCTACCCGCAGTTCGCCACGCACAACGCCCACACCCTGTCGGCCATTTATCACATCGCCGGTCAGAACTATTACCCGGGCCAGTACGAGTTCCAGTGCCTGCACGGCATGGGTGAACCGCTGTACGAACAGGTTGTAGGCAAAGTTTCCGAAGGCAAGCTGAACCGTCCGTGCCGCGTGTACGCTCCAGTCGGCACTCACGAAACCCTGCTGGCCTACCTGGTGCGTCGCCTGCTGGAAAACGGCGCGAACACTTCGTTCGTCAACCGTATTGCCGACCAGTCGATTTCGATCCAGGAACTGGTGGCCGATCCGGTAGCCAGCATCGAGCAAATGGCGACCGTGGAAGGTGGTTTCGGCCTGCCGCACCCGCGCATTCCGCTGCCGCGTGACCTGTATGGTTCCGAGCGCGCCAACTCCAGCGGCATCGACATGGCCAACGAACATCGTTTGGCATCCCTGTCCTGCGCGCTTCTCGCTACCGCACACAACCACTGGAAAGCGGCGCCGATGCTCGGTTGCGCTTCCAGCAGCGAAGCCCCGGCACCGGTCTTGAACCCGTCCGATCTGCGTGACGTGGTCGGCCATGTGCAGGAAGCGACCGTCGAAGATGTCGACAACGCGATCCAGTGCGCCCTCAACGCTGCACCGATCTGGCAGGCCACACCGCCCGCCGAGCGCGCCGCGATCCTGGAACGTGCCGCCGATCTGATGGAAGCCGAGATCCAGCCGCTGATGGGCCTGCTGGCCCGCGAAGCCGGCAAGACTTTCGCCAACGCCATCGCCGAAGTGCGTGAAGCCGTGGATTTCCTGCGTTATTACGCAGTGCAGGCACGCAACGATTTCACCAATGACGCTCACCGTCCGTTGGGCCCAGTCGTATGCATCAGCCCGTGGAACTTCCCGTTGGCGATCTTTAGTGGCCAGGTGGCTGCTGCATTGGCCGCTGGTAACCCGGTATTGGCCAAGCCTGCGGAACAAACGCCGCTGGTCGCCGCTCAGGCCGTGCGCCTGATGCTCGAAGCCGGCATCCCGGAAGGCGTGTTGCAACTGCTGCCGGGCCGTGGCGAAACCGTCGGTGCCGGCCTGGTCGGCGACGATCGCGTCAAAGGCGTGATGTTCACCGGCTCCACCGAAGTCGCGCGCTTGCTGCAACGCAACATCGCCGGCCGCCTGGACAGCCAGGGTCGTCCGATTCCGCTGATCGCCGAAACCGGTGGCCAGAACGCGATGATCGTCGACTCCTCGGCACTGACCGAACAGGTTGTGATCGACGTGGTGTCCTCGGCGTTCGACAGCGCCGGCCAGCGTTGCTCGGCTCTGCGTGTACTGTGCTTGCAGGAAGATTCCGCCGACCGCGTCATCGAAATGCTCAAAGGTGCCATGGCTGAAAGCCGTCTCGGCAACCCTGAGCGTCTGTCCGTGGACATCGGCCCGGTGATCGACGCTGAAGCCAAGGCTGGCATCGAGAAGCACATCCAGGCCATGCGCGACAAAGGTCGCAGCGTGTACCAGGTGGCCATCGCCGACGCCGAAGAAGTCAAACGCGGCACCTTCGTGATGCCGACACTGATCGAACTGGAAAGCTTCGACGAACTGCAACGGGAGATCTTCGGCCCGGTGCTGCACGTGGTTCGCTACAAGCGCAAGGACATCGATCAACTGATCGGTCAGATCAACGCTTCCGGCTACGGCCTGACCCTGGGCGTGCACACCCGCATCGACGAGACCATTGCCAAGGTGATCGACAACGTCAACGCCGGTAACGTCTACGTCAACCGCAACATTGTTGGCGCAGTAGTAGGCGTGCAGCCATTCGGCGGCGAAGGCCTGTCGGGTACCGGCCCGAAAGCCGGCGGCCCGCTGTACCTGTACCGCCTGTTGTCGACCCGCCCTGCGGATGCGATCGAACAATCCTTCGCTCGCGGCGATGCTGCCGCAGCACCGGACCTTCGTCTGCGCGACGCCATGAGCAAGCCGCTGACCGCCCTGAAAGCCTGGGCCGACAACCACAAGTTCGCCGACCTGAGCACCCTGTGCGTGCAGTTCGCCGCACAATCGCAAAGCGGTATCACCCGCCTCCTGGCCGGCCCGACCGGCGAACGCAACAGCTATGCGATCCTGCCACGGGAACACGTGCTGTGCCTGGCGGAAGTCGAAGGCGATCTGCTGACGCAACTGGCGGCGGTATTGGCTGTCGGCGGTTCGGCGGTATGGCCGGAAGCTGACATGACCAAGGCATTGTTCGCACGCCTGCCGAAGGACATTCAGGCGCGCATCAAGCTGGTTTCCGACTGGAACAAGGACGAAGTGGTGTTTGATGCGGTTCTGCATCACGGCCATTCCGACCAGTTGCGTGCGGTGTGCCAGCAGGTAGCCAAGCGTGCCGGCGCCATCGTTGGGGTTCAGGGCCTGTCGCAGGGCGAAACCAACATTGCGCTGGAGCGTCTGGTGATCGAGCGTGCGTTGAGCGTCAACACCGCTGCGGCAGGTGGTAATGCCAGCCTGATGACCATCGGTTAACACCGATACGCCAGGCAGCCGCAATGGCTGCCTGGCAATCAAATCCCTGTGGGAGCGGGCTTGCTCGCGATAGCGGTCTGTCAGTCAACTTAAATGTTGAATGTGGCGACCTCTTCGCGAGCAAGCCCGCTCCCACATTGGCTTTGTGGCGCCTGCAAAGCCTCTGCTCTGCCCAATTATCACGCTCATCAATCATGCTATTCAGCATAAATTCACAAGCCTAGACTCGGTCCACTCCAATAAAAGGTAGGCCGCCATGTCCGAGACGTTGCTCAGTTCCCGTAATCTGGCTTTCGAGCTGTATGAAGTCCTTGATGCCGAGGGCCTGACCCAGCGTGAGCGTTTCGCCGAGCACAACCGCGAAACCTTCGATGCCGCCATTGGCACCGCCCGCAACATCGCCGAGAAGTTCTTCGCCCCGCACAACCGCAAGGGCGACGAGAACGAGCCACGCTACGAGAACGGTCAGGCGATTCTGATTCCGGAAGTGAAACCGGCGGTAGATGCCTTCCTCGAAGCCGGTTTCCTCAACGCCGCACGCAGTTTCGACGCTGGCGGCATGCAGCTTCCTACGCTGCTGTCCCAGGCCTGCTTCGCGCACTTTCAATCGGCCAACGCGGCTTCGACGTCGTATCCGTTCCTGACCATGGGCGCGGCGAACCTGATCGAGAGCTTCGGCACCGATGAGCAGAAGCGCCGCTTCCTGCAACCGATGATCGATGGCCGCTTCTTCGGCACCATGGCCCTGACCGAACCCCACGCGGGTTCGTCACTGTCGGATATTCGTACACGCGCAGAACCTGCATCTGACGGCACCTATCGCCTCAAGGGCAACAAGATTTTCATCTCTGGCGGCGATCATCCGCTGTCGGAAAACATCGTGCACATGGTGCTGGCCAAGCTGCCGGACGCACCGGCCGGGGTGAAGGGCATTTCGCTGTTTATCGTGCCCAAGTTCCTGGTCAACGACGATGGCAGCCTCGGCCAACGCAACGACGTGTTGCTGGCCGGGCTGTTCCACAAGATGGGCTGGCGCGGCACCACCTCCACCGCATTGAATTTCGGCGATAACGGCGAGTGCGTCGGCTATCTGGTGGGCAAGCCGCACCATGGCTTGAGTTACATGTTCCAGATGATGAACGAGGCCCGGATCGGCGTCGGCATGGGCGCGGTGATGCTTGGCTACGCCGGTTATCTGTACTCGCTGGAATACGCCCGCGAGCGTCCGCAGGGACGCGTGCCAGACAGCAAGGACCCGAACACTGCACCAGTGGCGATCATTCAGCATGCCGACGTGAAACGCATGCTGTTGACGCAAAAGGCTTACGTCGAAGGCTCGTTTGACTTGGGTCTTTATGCGGCGCGACTGTTCGATGACACCACCACGCTTGCGACCGAAGCCGAACGCAAACAGGCCCATGAACTGCTGGATTTACTGACGCCGATCGTCAAATCCTGGCCGTCGGAGTTCTGTCTGAAGGCCAACGAACTGGCGATCCAGATCCTCGGCGGCCACGGCTATACCCGTGAGTACCCGGTGGAGCAGTACTACCGCGACAACCGCCTGAACCCGATCCACGAAGGCACCCACGGTATTCAGTCGCTGGACCTTTTGGGCCGCAAACTGGCGCAGAACGGCGGCGCGGGGCTCAAGCAACTGATCCGCCTGATCGCCGACACTGGCGAGCGAGCACAGGCGTTTGATTCATTGACGCCGCTGCGCGAGCCGCTGGAAAAACTGGTGACACGCCTCCAAGCCGTGACCATCGGTCTGCTGACTGATCTGGCCCAAGGCAAGGTCAACAGCAGCCTGGCGAACTCGGCGCTGTACCTGAAAGTGTTTGGTCACACGGTGATCGGCTGGCGCTGGCTGGAACAGGCGATCCGCGCAGAAGAAGGCCTGGTGAAGGGGAATGCGGCGGATGTCGGCTTCTATAAAGGCAAGCTGCAGGCGGCGCGCTACTTCCTGACGTGGGAAGTGCCGGGCTGCCATCATGAGCTGGCAATTCTTGAGGCCCGGGATGATGTGTGCCTGGGCATGCAGGATGAGTGGTTCTGATCAAAGTTTTGTGGTGCTGCTGAAATCCATTCGCGAGCAAGCCCGCTCCCACAGTTGCCGGTGTGAAAAATCAATTTTGTGTACACCAGAAAACCTGTGGGAGCGGGCTTGCTCGCGAAGAGGCCCGCACAGGCGAAACATCAGCTCAGCTTGAACCCACCCATCTGCCGCGCCAGATCATCCGCCAACCGCTGCAACGTCTGGCAATCCTCCCGACAGGCCCTGACCTCCCCCGCCGTCGCCCGCGCCAGGTCAGAAATCCCCTGTACGTTCCGGTTGATCTCCTCGGTCACCACCGATTGCTCTTCCGTCGCCGTCGCCACCTGATGATTCATGTCGCTGATGCGCTCCACTTGCCCGGTAATCGCGGTCAACGAAGCCCCGGTACGCTGACTGGACTCGACACCCGTGCCGGTCGCGGCTTGCCCGGAATGCATCGACGACACCGCATTCTCCGCACCCTGCTTGAGGCTGCCGATCATCTGCTGGATTTCATCGGTAGATGCCTGCGTACGCCGCGCCAAAGTCCGCACTTCATCGGCCACCACGGCAAACCCGCGCCCCATGTCCCCGGCTCGCGCCGCTTCGATAGCGGCGTTGAGCGCCAGCAGGTTGGTCTGCTCGGAAATCCCCCGAATCACCGCCAGCACCTGGTCGATCGACGCCACTTGATGGGCCAGTTCACCCACCGCTGTGGCCGCGACGCCGATTTCCCGGGACATGCTTTCAATGTGGCGGATCGAACCACCCACCACCTCCCGCGCCTGCAGCGCTTCGTCACGGGCGGTTTGTGAAGCGAATGCCGCGTTGCCGGCGTTCTGCGCGATGTCCTGCACAGTCAGGCCCATTTCATGCACCGCGGTGGCGACCATGTCGGTCATTTCCTGCTGGCGCCCGGAGCGTTCGGCGGTGTTGTCCACCACCCGCGCCACCTGCCCGACAGCAGCGCGCAACTGTTCGCTGGTGGTAAGCACTTCACCGATCATGTCGCGCTGACTGTCGAGGAACCGATTGAAGCCACGCGCCAGATCGCCCAGCTCATCGGCGCGACTGGAATCTAACCGCTGGGTCAAATCTCCACCACCGCTACCAATGGCAACCAGTGCCGCTGTTACCTGACGAATCGGCCGCACCAACCCACGGGCCAGCAGCACCACCAGCAACAGACACACAATCGCCACCGCCAGGCCGATACCGCTGCTCATCCACATGGCGCGCCGGGCTTCGGCGTAGATCTGCGATTGCGGCACTTCGGCCACCAGCGTCCAGCCGAGATCGCGCAAAGGCAGACTCAACGCGAGAAAGTCTTCGCCATCACGCTGGAAGCTGCTGTTGGTGGCAGTTTTTTGACCCATGACCGCTTGCGCGGCTGACTCGCCAATCTGTTCGGCCAAGGTGCGCTTACCGCTGAATTGCGTCTCTGGGTGAACCTGGATCAAACCGTCGGAACGCACGAGATAGACCTTGCCGCGCTCACCGAAGCTGAAGTTGTGAATCAGCTCCGACAGCTCTTTCATGCTCAGGCCAAGCCCGGCAACGCCCACTACCTTGCCGGCCTGCTCGACCTTGAGGTCGATGAACAGCGCCAATTCTCCGGTGGCCGTGTCGATGTCGATATTGAGGGTGCGAGGCTGGTTGCTGTCGAGGAACGAGTAGAACCAGGCGTCTTTGGGATTGGAACGACTGAGGGTGCGGTCCAGGCCTTTTTCGGTAATGTAATGGCTGGACGCGGTGCCGATGATCAGCGCGGTAAAGGCTTTGTGCTCGGCGCGAATGCCTTCCAGATACTGCGCGAAGCTGGCGGTCCTGGCGCTGTCCTCACCCCCGGCCAGCCAGTCGCGCACCATGCTGTTGCTGGCGATGTCCTTGGCGGCGGTAAGGGGTTGGACGAGGATCCGCTCGATGTCGTTGCGCATCGCTTCGATGCTCGACGGCAAGGCTTGCTCGACCAGATAGCTCTGGGCGAGGCGGTTGACCACCAGGGTATAAATGCCAACCACGATCAGGATACTGACCAGCAGGGCGGTGCCCATGCTCAGGATCAACTGCCATTGAATACTGCGTCGCCAGAACTGCATGGAGCACCCCCAAAGAATAAGAGGCTGAAACACTGCAACAGCCGTGCCGATTGTATACAAACCAACCGACAATCTATTCTTTGGTTGTGCGCAAAGCCGATCAGGCCTGATTGATCGTCTTGGAAATCACTTCAACCGTGGCGCTGACTTGCTCTTAGTAACGGTCAAGGTCGAGCTTGTGCTGCTTCTGCATTTCGATCTGCTGGGAACACAGATTCATCGCCGCCAGCACCAGCAGTCGGTCACCGATCAGCGTCGGGTACTTCCTCTTGGTTTCGGCCAGGGCTGCCTTCAACATCATCGCGGCGTCCAGCAGGGTCTGGCTCTGCGGTACCAAACTGAGCGGCTGCTAATTTGGCAAAGGAAGCCCGAGATAACTTTCGGAAAGGAAAGCTGAAACGATTCACTGATAACTGTGACAGGTTACAGATGTTTTTCTTCGGCGCAACCTGTACCCCGTGAAGAACTTAACACCACGACATGCAGGCATTAACGTATTAACACTTGAAGAACTAGCACATACAGTAGGAAAAATACCATGACTACTATGACTGAAACCTTTTTCGCAGAGAATGTTCCAGAGCTCTATGCCGTCCAACTTGCCGATGTCGGGGACCGCTTCGAGCTTGATGGAAGGGGAGGCTTCCTTGTGGCCTCCAAAGTTTTTTCAGCAGCTGAACATCCGCTCCCGGATGAAATAATGCACATACAAACCAAATTATTCCTAACACGCGAATCCGACTCACACGTACTGTCAACACCCGCAGGTGCCACTTCAAGGCACTTTATGAGAAAAGGTGATACTGTCTCAACCCCAAACGGCATGTTCTACGTCTCCTACAAATCTTCTGGTTATCGAGATCATAACGGTCTTTATTTCACCAGCGTAGATCTGCGGGCCTTAACCGCATATTTGGACACCTCCGTCAAAGCGACGCCAAACAACCTCACAGAAGAAGAGATTCCTCCTTCATCGCCTGAAAACAGCACTAGTTTTGAACCCACGGCCTGGCCGTGGCTATATTGGTCAGAAGTGATGAAGCTTTGTCGCCCTGGAGATATTTATTACACGGAACCGGGAAATTCAACTCCCGTGGCTCACAAAACCTTTATAGCGCGCGAAAACCAATGGGACTTAAGAGTTTCCACAACAGCAACTGAACTCGAACTTCTAACTGAGACCGCCCAAACATTGGCACCATATGCAGCATCCGGAGACAACCTTATTCTGTCTGGCTTAAGCTACAAAGTAAAAGGCAAGGTATTCAAGCTAAACCCCACGACGCAACTGTATTCAGTTGGACTTATATACCAACAACTTTAATACTCAAAAACGCCTATATATAAAAGCGGGAAGTAAGACACCTCCCGCTTCACTATTATAATTGATAGAGAACGCCAACTTTGGTCATCCCACGATTGAATGTTTTGAAGACCAACTCATCCAATCAGCCTTGCCCAATAGTCCTGGTAATCGTCTCAACCGTGGCGCTGACTTGCTCTTGGTAACGGTCAAGGTCGAGCTTGTGCTGTTTCTGCATTTCGATCTGCTGGGAGCACAGATTCATCGCCGCCAGCACCAGCAATCGGTCACCGATCAGCGTCGGGTACTTCCTCTTGGTTTCGGCCAGGGCTGCCTTCAACATCATCGCGGCGTCCAGCAGGGTCTGTTCTTCCCCGGCCGGTGCCTTGATCGAATAGTCCTCCCCCAGGATCGAGACGACTTTTACCCCTGCGGCGTTGTAACTCATGCGCTGACAGGGCCTGCGCTGACGCGCTCAACCAGGGCCTGGATGCGAGCCGCCGTGGCGCCTTGCTTCTCTTCCTGCTCCATCAGGTTCAGTTGCAGGCTTTCGTTTTCATCCTTGGCCTGGGCCAGTTCTGCGGTCAGGGTCTGGTTGGTGCCGAGCAACGTCTGGTTCTGTTGCACCAGGTCACTGACCAGTTGTTCCAATTGGCTTAGGGATGCTTCCAACATTTTGATTTTCCGGGCTTTTTCAAAGGGCGCGTACGATAAAGAAAAGTCACCCTGGATGCCAGGGTTATACAGGCGCAAAGCCTTGATTTTGCTGACGAGTGACCTTTCTCGCGAACTGTAGAGACTGTGATACCCCGATCTGGTTCCTGCACTTCGTCGCCCGCCTATGCAGGAGCGAGCTTGCTCGCGATGGACGTGAACGATATCGCGCCCTGTCTGAATGATTGCGTTGTCCATGCGTTTTTCGCGAGCGGGCTCGCCCGGTCGCAGTAAAAACGCGCAAGGACTCAAGACTTCAGCCAGGCGACCGATAAGCCATCCATACAGCAGCCTCAGCCCCGCGCGGATGCGCTCTTTTCGGTGATTGCCATGTCCCTTCGTAATATGAATATCGCCCCTCGGGCGTTCCTCAGCTTTGCCCTGATTGGCGGCTTGATGATGGTTCTGGGGGTGTTTGCCTTGAATCAGATGAGCAAAATCCGCGGCGCGGCCGAGAACATCACCAACAACAGTGTGCCGAGCATCAAGAGCCTGGACGACTTCACCCAGCTCACCTTGCGCCTGCGGGTGTTGTCCTATCGCTTACTGGTGAACCGCGAGCCAGAAGTGCAGCAGAAAACCATGGAACTGCTGGAGACGCGCAACCAGCAGATTCGCACGGCCCAGGCAACCTACGAAAAGCTGATCGCCAGCCCGCAGGAACGTGCGGCCTACGATCAATACGTACAGCTGCTGGGTCAATACCGCCAGATCGAAGACCGGATGAAGACTCTGTCGCGCAACAATCAGGTCGATGAATTGCGCAGCCTGCTCAACACCGATTTGCTCAACAACTCCGAAGCGGTCAACACCGTGTTGAACCGCCTGCTGGAGATCAACACCCAGCAGAGCCACGACACCAACCAGCAGTCGGCGGATCAATACGATTCGGCGTTCAACCTGGTAATCACCCTGTTGGTGATCGCCACCGCCTTGACGCTGCTGCTCGCCTGGTTGCTGACCAACAGCATCACCCAACCGATCGCCAATGCCCTGGGCGCCGCCGAACAGATTGCCGAAGGCAACCTGACGCGCCCGATCACCGTTGACGGCCAGGATGAAGCCGGCCGTTTACTGCTGGCCATGTCGAAGATGCAGGAAAAACTGCGCGACACACTGCAGCGCATTTCCGGCTCGGCCACGCAACTTGCGTCTGCCGCAGAAGAACTCAACAGCGTCACCGACGAAAGCGCCCGCGGCCTGACCCGGCAGAACAACGAAATCGAACAGGCTGCCACCGCAGTCAACGAAATGACCAGCGCCGTGGAAGAAGTCGCGCGTAACGCGGTCAGCACGTCCGAGGCCTCGAAGAACGCCACCACATCTGCTGGTGACGGCCGTGATCTGGTGCAGGAAACCGTCAGCGCCATCGAACGCATGAGCGCCGACGTGCAGAGCACCGCGACCCTGATCGGCGACCTGGCCAACGAGTCCCGTGACATCGGCAAGGTACTGGATGTGATCCGTGGCCTGGCCGACCAGACCAACCTGCTGGCCTTGAACGCCGCCATCGAGGCCGCGCGCGCCGGTGAGGCCGGTCGTGGTTTTGCGGTGGTGGCCGACGAGGTACGAGCCCTGGCTCACCGCACCCAGCAGTCGACCAGCGAGATCGAACGCATGATCGGCAGCATCCAGAGCGGCACCGAGCACGCGGTGGATTCGATGCGCAACAGCACCGAACGCGCCGAATCGACCCTGAACATCGCCCGCGGCGCCGGGATGTCGCTGGACACCATCAACAGCGCCATCGTCGAAATCAACGAGCGCAACCTGGTGATCGCCAGCGCCGCTGAAGAACAGGCACAGGTGGCCCGTGAAGTGGATCGCAACCTGGTTAACATCCGTGACCTGTCGGTGCAGTCGGCCACCGGGGCGAATCAGACGAGTGCGGCGAGCAATGAACTGTCGCGCCTGGCGGTGGACCTGAACACCCTGGTTGGGCGGTTTAGCCTGTAATCCGCCAACACCGCCCCCTGTAGGAGCGAGCTTGCTCGCGAAGGCATCAAGGACAACGCGCTGATCCAGACAGTACGCGTTATCGTTGACGTCCATCGCGAGCAGGCTCGCTCCTACAAAGCTTTTTGACAGCATCACATTTCAACAGGTTAGAATCGCTGGCACGCAGACTGCATGGTCAGTTTGCGCCCGCCTTTCAGCTTTCTGGAGTACTGCCTTTGAATGCGACGACCATCAACAGCCTGTTCTTGATCGGCGCGTTGCTGGTAGGTGCGAGCATTCTGGTGAGCTCACTTTCGTCCCGTCTCGGCATCCCGATTCTGGTGATCATCCTGGCCGTCGGCATGGCGGCCGGTGTCGATGGCGCCGGCATTCTTTTTGATAACTACCCCACGGCATATCTGGTCGGCAACCTCGCACTGGCGGTGATCCTGCTCGACGGCGGCCTGCGCACCCGGGTATCGAGCTTTCGCGTGGCGTTATGGCCGGCGCTGTCGCTGGCGACGGTCGGGGTGTTGATTACCACCGGGCTGACCGGCATGGCGGCCGCGTGGCTGTTCGACTTGAACCTGATTCAAGGCCTACTGATCGGCGCCATCGTCGGTTCTACCGACGCCGCCGCGGTGTTCTCGCTGCTGGGCGGCAAGGGCCTGAACGAACGGGTAACCGCCAGTCTCGAGATCGAATCCGGCAGCAACGACCCGATGGCAGTGTTTCTCACCGTCACCCTGATCGACATGCTCGCCAGCGGCCAGACCGGCCTGCACTGGAGCCTGCTGACCCACTTGCTGCGCGAGTTCGGCATCGGCGGAGTCATCGGCCTGGGCGGTGGCTGGCTCATGCTGCAACTGGTCAATCGCATCAACCTGGCCACCGGCCTGTATCCGATCCTGGTGATAGCCGGCGGCCTGGTGGTGTTTGCGCTGACCAACGCCCTGCACGGCAGTGGCTTCCTGGCGGTATACATCTGCGGCCTGGTGATCGGCAACCGTCCGGTGCGCAGCCGCCACGGCATCCTGCACATGCTCGACGGCATGGCCTGGCTGGCGCAGATCGGCATGTTCCTGGTGCTGGGGCTGCTGGTGACACCTCACGACCTGCTGCCTATCGCCTTGCCGGCACTGGCCCTGGCGCTGTGGATGATTCTGTTTGCCCGGCCACTGTCGGTGATGGTTGGCCTGCTGCCGTTCAAGGCGTTCCATGGTCGCGAGAAGGCGTTCATCTCCTGGGTCGGCCTGCGCGGCGCGGTCCCGATCATTCTCGCGGTGTTCCCGCTGATGGCCGGCCTGCCCAACGCTCAGCTCTACTTCAACCTCGCGTTCTTTATCGTGCTGGTGTCGCTGCTGGTTCAGGGCACGAGCCTGCCGTGGGTCGCCAAGCTGCTGAAGGTGACGGTACCCCCGGAGCCTGCACCCATCTCCCGCTCGGCCCTGGAAGTGCACGTCACCAGCGAGTGGGAACTGTTCGTCTATCGCCTGGGCGCGGAAAAATGGTGCATCGGTTCGCCCCTTCGCGAGCTGAATATGCCCGAAGGCACCCGTATCGCCGCCCTGTTTCGTGGCCAGCAATTGCTCCATCCGTCGGGTAGTACAGTGCTGGAAGTCGATGATTTGTTGTGTGTTATCGGCCATGAACACAACCTGCCGGCCCTCGGAAAACTCTTCAGCCAGGCGCCACAACGGGGCCTCGATCTGCGCTTCTTCGGCGACTTCGTACTCGAAGGAGACGCCCAGCTGGCCGCGGTTGCGGCCCTTTATGGCCTGAAGGTCGAAGGCATCGATCCGGACATGTCCCTGGGCCACTTCATTGCCCAGAAGGTTGGCGGTGCGCCGGTGGTGGGTGACCAGGTGGAATGGAACAACACCATCTGGACCGTGGCCGTCATGGACGGGAACAAGATCGGTAAAGTGGGCGTCAGATTCCCCGAAGGAAGTCGCCCGGGTCCCGGACTCTTCCTCTAAACTGCTTCCACTATCACTTGCTTGACCGGTCTTTATGCCTAATCTGCGCTCCATTTTCGCCGTCGCCCTGCTGGGCTTGAGTCTCTCTGTCAGCACCCTTGGTTTATCGCAAGCGGCGCAAGCGGCCGAACCGCCTTCCAGCGAAGCCGTGCAAGCGAGCCTGGACAAGATCGCCGACCGCAAACTGCCGGAAGCCGATCTGAAGGCCCTGCAATCGGTCCTGCAAGGCACGCTGAGCCAGCTCAACAACAAGCGTGACTACGAGCAGAAGCTGGTCGCGCTCAAGCAGCAATTGAGCAATGCGCCCAAACAGACCATCGAGAACCAGCGTGAACTGACCCGCCTCAAGGCCAGTGCCGTGGTGCCGGTGGCGCAGCGTTTCGCCAAGGAACCGATCCAGCAGCTTGAACAATTGCTCACCGAGCGCTCCACCCAGCAAAGCGACCTGCAAAAGGCCCTGGCCGATGCCAACAGCCTGATCATCACCGCCCAGACCCGCCCCGAACGCGCCCAGGCGGAGATATCCAGCAGCCAGACGCGCATTCAGCAGATCAACACCATCCTCAAGAACGGCAAGGACGCCGGCAAGACCCTGAGCGCCGAGCAGCGCGACCAGCTCAATGCAGAGTTGGCGGCGCTGAACGCCCTGATCCCGTTGCGGCGCCAGGAACTGGCCGGCAATACCCAATTGCAAGACCTCGGCAACAGCCAGCATGACCTGTTGTCGGAGCGATCCGACCGCCTGGATAAGGAAATCCAGGAACTGCAAACCCTGATCAACCAGAAGCGTCTGGCGCTGTCCCAGGAAACGGTCACCCAGCAATCCATCGAAGCGCAGAAGGCCGGCGGCAGCAGCCTTTTGGCCACCGAAAGCGCGGCCAACCTGAAGCTCTCGGACTACCTGCTCAAGAGCACCGACCGCCTCAACGAAGTCACCCAGCAGAACCTGCAGACCAAGCAGCAGCTGGACAGCCTGACCCAGAGCGATGCGGCCCTGGACGAGCAAATCAACGTGCTCAAAGGTAGCCTGCTGCTCTCGAAGATTCTCTACAAACAGAAACAGGCGCTGCCGCGCCTGCGGCTCGACCGCAACCTGGCCGATCAGATCGCCGACATTCGCCTTTATCAGTTCGAAGTCAGCCAGCAACGGGAATTGCTGAGCAATCCGACCACCTACGTCGAAAACCTGCTGTCGACCCAACCCCCCGAGCAAGTCACGGCGCAGCTGCGCAAAAGCCTGATGGAACTGGCCACCACCCGCGCCGACCTGCTGGAGCGACTGAACCGCGAACTGAGCGCGGTGCTCAATGAATCCATCACCCTGCAACTGAACCAGAAGCAATTGCTCAGCACCGCGCAAAGCCTGCGGGCGACCCTCGATGAACAGATGTTCTGGATTCCCAGCAACAAGCCGCTGGACCTGGAGTGGATTCACAGTGTGCCGGATCGCCTCCAGCGGCAAGTCGATACGCTGCCGGTACTTTCAAGCCTGAGCGAACTGACCGACGGCCTGACCCAGCGCCCGCTGCTGTTCCTGCCACTGGCCTTGCTGATCGGCGCACTGCTGTGGCGGCGCAAGAGTCTATACGCGCGTTTGAACAAGGTTCACCAGGACATCGGTCACTTCAAACGCGATAGCCAGTGGCATACGCCACAGGCAATTCTGATCAACATTCTGCTGGCGATGCCGGTTTCACTGGGCCTCGCATTGTGCGGGCTGGCCCTGCAAATCGACGCCCGTGGGCAAAACGCCAATATGGGCGCGGCGCTGCTGCAAATGGCCGGGGCCTGGCTGGTGTTCTACACCGCCTACCGGATCCTCGCGCCGGGTGGCGTGGCAGAACTGCATTTCCGCTGGGAAAAGCCCCAGGTGGAATTCCTGCGCAGATGGATCCGCCGCCTCGGCATCGTGGTCATGGCACTGGTGACCGTAGTCGCCGTTGCCGAACTGCAACCGGCGGCACTGGCCGATGACGTGCTCGGCATGCCGGTGGTGCTGATCTGCTACGCCTTGATGACCTTGCTGCTCAGCCGCCTGCTCATCAGCAGCCCGACCCACGAAAACGCTTCGCTGTTCCGCAAACTGGTGGGGATCCTGTTCACCGCCCTGCCCGTCGCGTTGTTCGTGGCGGTGTGCTTCGGCTACTACTACACCGCGCTGAAACTCAGCGACCGTTTGATCAACACCCTGTACCTGCTGATGTTCTGGCTGGTGATCGAAGCCACCTTCGTGCGCGGCCTCAGTGTGGCGGCCCGGCGCCTGGCCTACCAGCGCGCCCTGGCCAAGCGGCTGGCCGCCAAAGAGGCCGGCGATGGCGAAGTCGTGATCGAAGAGCCGAGCATGGACATCGAGAAGGTCAACGAACAGTCCTTGCGACTGATCCGCCTGGCGCTGCTCGGCGGCTTCATGGCGGCACTGTATTGGGTCTGGGCCGACCTGATCACGGTGTTCTCGTATCTGGACAACGTCACCCTCTACGAATACACCAGCGGTACCGGCGCCAACATGAGCATGGTGCCGATCAGCATCGGCGACATGCTCGGCGCACTGATCATCATCGGCATCACCTTCGCCCTGGCGCGCAACCTGCCGGGCTTGCTCGAAGTGTTCGTGCTGTCGAAGCTCAACCTTGCCCAGGGCAGCGCCTACGCGACCACCACGTTGCTGTCCTACGTGATCGCCGGCGTCGGTTTCGTCTCGACGCTGTCGACCCTCGGCGTGAGCTGGGACAAGTTGCAATGGCTGGTGGCGGCGCTGTCGGTCGGCCTCGGTTTCGGCATGCAGGAGATCTTCGCCAACTTCATTTCCGGCATCATGATCCTGTTCGAACGTCCGGTGCGGATCGGTGACACCATCACCATCGGCAATCTGTCGGGCACCGTGAGCAAGATCCGCATCCGCGCCACGACCATCACCGACTTCGATCGCAAGGACATCATTGTCCCGAACAAGACGTTCATTACCGGGCAACTGATCAACTGGTCGCTGACCGACACCATCACCCGGGTGACCCTCAAGCTCGGCGTCGACTACGGCTCGGACCTGGACCTGGTGAAAGAGCTGTTGCTCAAGGCCGCGCGCGAAAACCCGCGCGTGCTGAAAGACCCGGAGCCCCACGTGTACTTCCTGAATTTCGGCGAAAGCACCCTCGACCACGAGTTGCGCATGCACGTGCGCGACCTCGGCGACCGCAACCCGGTGCTCGACGAGGTCAACCGCTTCATCAACCGCGAGTTCAAGAAGCAGCACATCAACATCTCGTTCCGGCAGATGGAGGTCTACCTCAAGAACCTGCACGGCCAGGAATACAAGATGGTGCCGATCGAGCCGGAAGCGAAAACCATCGTGCCGATCGTCGACGGCAGGCCCGCGCAAGAACCGCCCGCCGCCAAACTCGACTAACCGGCCTTTCCCCAGCAGAATGCTCGGACATTCTGCTGGAGCCGGCCCTTGAAAGCCCTCGACGAACTCACCTTCGATAACCGCTTCGACCGCCTGGGCGATGCGTTTTCCGCCCATGTGCTGCCCGAGCCCATCGATAATCCACGCTTGGTCGTGGCCAGCCCCGCCGCCATGGCGCTGCTGGACCTCGACCCGGCCGTGGCCGAAACACCGGAGTTCGCCGAACTGTTCAGCGGCCACAAGCTCTGGGCCGACGCAATCCCAAGGGCGATGGTCTATTCCGGACATCAGTTCGGTTCCTACAACCCGCAATTGGGCGACGGTCGCGGCCTGTTGCTCGGCGAGGTGTACAACGAGGCCGGCGAACACTGGGACCTGCACCTCAAGGGCGCCGGCCAGACGCCATTTTCACGCATGGGTGATGGCCGGGCGGTACTGCGCTCGTCGATCCGCGAATTCCTCGCCTCCGAAGCCCTGAACGCACTGAATATCCCGACCACCCGCGCCTTGTGCGTAATCGGCTCCGACACCCCGGTGTGGCGCGAAAAGCAGGAACGCGCAGCCATGGTCCTGCGCCTGGCGCCGAGCCATGTGCGCTTCGGCCACTTCGAATATTTCTACTACACCAAGCGCCCCGAGCAACAGAAAGAGCTGGGTGATCACGTGCTGGCCATGCACTTCCCGCAGTGCCTGGAACAACCGGAGCCGTACCTGGCGATGTTCCGCGAAGTGGTGGAGCGCAACGCCGAACTGATCGCCAAATGGCAGGCCTATGGCTTCTGCCACGGGGTGATGAACACCGACAACATGTCGATCCTGGGCATCACCTTCGATTTCGGCCCATTCGCGTTCCTCGATGACTTCGACGCCAATTTCATCTGCAATCACTCAGATGACCAAGGCCGTTACTCCTTCAGCAACCAGGTGCCGATTGGCCAGTGGAACCTCAGCGCCCTGGCCCAGGCCCTGACGCCGTTCATCAGCGTCGAAGCCTTGCGCGAAACCCTCGGCTTGTACCTGCCACTGTTCCAGGCCCATTACCTGGACCTGATGCGCCGCCGCCTCGGCCTGACCACCGCCGAGGATGACGACCAGAAACTGCTGGAGAACCTGCTACAACTGATGCAAAACAGCGGCGTCGACTACAGCCTGTTTTTCCGCCGTTTGGGTGATCAAACGCCGGAACAGGCCATCACCCGCTTGCGTGATGACTTCGTCGACCTCAAGGGCTTTGACGCCTGGGGCGAGCTCTACGTCGCCAGGGTTTCCCGTGAAGGCACGCTTGATCAAGAGCAGCGCCGCCAACGAATGCACGCGGTCAACCCGCTGTACATCCTGCGCAACTACCTGGCGCAAAAGGCCATCGAGGCAGCGCAGAACGGCGACTACTCGGAAGTCCGTCGACTGCACTCGGTGCTGAGCAATCCGTTCGAGGAACAACCGGGGATGGAAAGCTACGCTGAGCGGCCGCCGGAATGGGGCAAGCATCTGGAGATCAGTTGTTCGTCGTGAGGCACTGCACGATTGAAAATCTGGAGTCATGTCTCCAGATATGGATCATTCGCTTTCGATTGGACGATTTGTCATGACCGCCCCGCTCCTCATCCCCTGCCCTCACTGCAACGGCCTCAACCGCATCCCGGCCGAGCGCCTCAACGACCACCCGAAATGCGGGCGCTGCAAGGACGAAGTCCTGTTGAGCAAACCGTTTGAATTGAAGCAAGGCGACTACGCCAGCCAGATCAAGGGCGATCTGCCGCTGCTGGTGGATGTGTGGGCGGACTGGTGCGGACCGTGCAAGTCGTTCGCACCGGTGTTCGAGCAGGCAGCCGGGCAACTGGCGGGCAAGTGTCGCCTGGCCAAGCTGGACAGCGAGGCGAACCAGCAGTTGTCGGCGCAGTTGGGGATTCGCTCGATTCCGAGCCTGATCCTGTTCAAGAACGGCCGGGAAGTCGCCCGGCAGAGCGGGGCGTTCCCGTTACCGCAATTGATGAGCTGGTTGCGTAGCCAAGGGATCTGAAGCAACACAGCCCCATGTGGGAGCGGGCTTGCTCGCGAAAGCGTCGTGTCAGTCAACTTGGATGTTGAATGTAACAACCTATTCGCGAGCAAGCCCGCTCCCACAGAGGTTCTGTGTTAGCAGCCAGAATCAGGCGTTTTCCAGCAGGTTGTGCAGCTCGACAAACTGCTGGGTCAGCTTGTGCCGCGGGTCGAGATGGATCAGCGGCGTATTGGCCTGATGGGATTCACGCATGCGTACCGAGCTGGCCAGGTACACCGGCAGCACCGGCAGGCCTTCGGCGATCAGCTCATCGAGAATTTGCTGGGGCAGGCTGGCGCGGGCCTGGAACTGGTTGACGACGATGCCTTCGACTTCCAGGCCTTCGTTATGGTCGTCCTTCAACTCTTCGATTTCCGCCATCAGGCCGTACAGTGCCTGGCGTGAAAAACTGTCGCAATCGAAGGGGATCAACACACGATCGGCGGCAATCAACGCTGAAACCGCATAAAAATTCAGTGCTGGCGGGGTATCGAGGTAAATCCGGTCGTAGTCTTCGCTCAGCTCTTCAAGCAACTTACGCAGCTTGTTGATCTTGTGCTTGGCTTCAAGCTTTGGCTGCAAGTCCGCCAGCTCGGCGGTGGCGGTAATGACATGGAGGTTATCGAACGGGGTTTCGTAGATGTCGACCTGATTCTTTTTGGAGAACGGCCCGGAAGACAGCGTCTGCTTGAAGAAATCGGCGATGCCCATCGGGATATCGCTACCGGTGAGCCCCGTCAGGTACTGAGTGGAGTTGGCCTGGGCATCGAGGTCCACCAACAAGGTGCGAAAACCCTCGCTGGCACTGACTGCCGCCAGATTGCAGGCAATGCTGGATTTGCCAACGCCACCTTTCTGATTGAACACCACGCGCCGCATGTCAAAACCTCCGTGTATCAAAGAATGACCGAGTGTAGTGGTCCACGGTATGGCTACGCTACCTCACCAGTGCAAGGACTACACAGTCAGTTGCCTTCTCTTGCATGAAAAGCCCTGAGCGGCCCGGCGGTTCGACGCCAGAACCGACAGACGGGGTAATAATTCTGTGAATAATTGCCAATCATTCAATTTTTGCGAACCAGCTGCTTCATCTTCTGAGCAAAATGTAACCAGCATTTGCTACACGTTCCCGGCACCGGGATAATGCGCGCCACTCGGCGCCAAACGCCACGCAGGGTAAGTCTCGGCCCTCGGCCACTCCCCCGCGTCAAGTAAGCCCGTGAGGGTGGGATGAATGTCTGTGATCAACTTCAACATCGCCCAATGGCGCGCCTGGGCCCCGGGGCTTGATAGCGTGTCCGATTGGCAGGCCTGGTGCCGACAACCGGTCGTGCTGCCGGACAGCGATGCCGCTCCCGACGTTTCCTTTCTGCCGGCCATGCAGCGTCGACGGCTCAGCCGTCTGGCGCGCATGGCATTCAGTGTTGGCTGGCCTTTGGCCGAAGGTCGGCAGGATCTGCCATTGGTCCTTGTTTCCCGTCACGGCGAAACGCCCCGCACCGTCGATATTCTCAGTGATCTGGCCGCCGACCAGCCGCTGTCGCCGACCCGGTTCAGCTTGTCGGTGCATAACGCGATCATTGGCTTGTGGTCGATCATGCGGGGTGAAACCAGCGAAATGACCGCCCTGGCCGCCGCAGGCGATGGCCTGGAACACGGCATGCTTGAAGCTGCCGCGCTGCTGGCTGAAGGCGCTCGCGCGGTACTGCTGGTGGTCACCGAAGAGAAGCCACCCGAGGCTTACTCGACCTGGATCGACGACGTGCCGTTCCCTTATGCCGTCGGCTTGCTGATCACACCAGGTACCGACTGGCAGTTGTCCCTGAACAGCCCCTCGGATGCGTTGTCCAAACCCCGCTGGCCTCACGCGCTGAATCTGCTGTGTGCGCTGCTCGGCCAGCAAACCACCTGCCAACATGCCTGGAAAAATCGTGTATGGACCTGGCAACGCAACCCATGACCGAGAAAAACCGCGACGCCTATTACTGGCGTTTGCTGGCCACCGCCGCGAGCTTCGCCCTGTTCGGGCTGGGCGGGCTGTGCCTGCGCCTGGTGATTTTCCCTGTGCTGAACTGCCTGCCGGGCGACGCCCGGACCCATCGGCTGCGGGCCCGGCAAACGGTCAGCCGCTGTTTCTGGATTTTTGTGCGTTTCATGGCCCGTACCGGGGTACTGACCTATAACATTGAGGGTGCGGAAAAACTCGGTCGCCCCGGGCAAATGATCATTGCCAATCACCCATCGCTGATCGACGTGGTGTTTCTGATCGGTCTGGTGCGTCACACCAACTGCGTGGTCAAGCAAAGCCTCTGGGAAAACCCTTTCACCCGCGGGCCGCTGGGTTGCACCGAATACATCAGCAACGACGGCAGCATGGACATGCTCGACGCGGCTGCCGACGCGCTGAAAGACGGTCAGACCCTGATCATTTTCCCGGAAGGTACGCGCACCCAGCCCGGCCAGCCGCCGGCCTTTCATCGGGGCGGCGCGGCAATCGCCCTGCGTGGTGCGAAAATCCTCACCCCGGTCATTATCAAGGTCAGCCCGACCACATTGACCAAGGCCGAACCCTGGTATCGCATCCCCAAGCGGCGCGTGCACTTCAGTTTCCGGGTCGGGGCCGATATAGACCCACAGACCTTCGCCACGCAGGGGCCGGCTCCGCAGGCCTCGCGCAAGCTCAACGATTATTTGCATTCTTACTTCATCAAGGAGCTCGCCGAAGATGAGCGATCTGAACACCCCTAGCCTGGTGCTGGAAATCAAAGAACTGATCATCGACGCCCTGGGCCTCGAAGACATCAGCGCCCAAGACATCGGCAACGAGCAGACGCTGTTCGGCGAAGGCCTGGGCCTGGACTCGGTGGACGCCCTGGAACTGGGCCTGGCCATCCAGAAAAAGTACGGCATCAAAATCGACGCCGATGCCAAGGACACACGCAACCACTTCAGTAACGTGGCGAGCCTTGCGGCGTTCGTCACCGCAAAACAGGCAGCTTGAGACCGGACCATGCAAACTCGTGACGACATTTTCAACACCCTGCGCGATGCCTTGGTCGAGCTTTTCGAACTGGACCCTGAGCGTGTGAGCCTGGAATCCAACCTGTATCAGGACCTGGAAATCGACAGCATCGACGCGGTCGACTTGATTGATCACATCAAACGTCAGACCGGCAAGAAAATCGCCGCCGAAGAATTCAAATCGGTGCGTACCGTCAGTGACGTGGTCGAGGCGGTCTACCGTCTGGTTCAACCCGCCGCATGAATCGACTGATTGGCCTCGGCCTGCTGCTGGCAGGCCTTTTGTATCCCTTTGCGGTGTATTTCGGCATGGAGCATTTCGCCCCGTGGCAGTTCGGGCTGCTGCTGGGCGGGCTGTGGCTGGCCCGGGCGCTGACCGGCAAACGACGGCCTGGCAGCCTGTGGATGGCCACGGTGGCCATTGTGTTCTGCCTGTTGCTGGCACTGTTCGACAGCCCGGCGTTGTTGCGCTGGTATCCGGTGTTGATCAGCAGCTTCATGCTGGTGCTGTTCGGATCGAGCCTGACATTCGGCCCACCGATCGTTGAACGCCTGGCCCGGGTACGCGAGCCGCAATTGCCGGCCGAGGGCATTCGCTATACCCGTCAGGTGACCATCGCCTGGAGCGTTTTTTTTCTTTGCAACGGTTTGTGTGCCGCCGCCCTGACCCTCTGGGCGCCGCTGAGCTGGTGGACGCTGTACACCGGTCTGATTTCCTACGGATTGATAGGCCTGATGTTTGCCATTGAATGGCTCATACGAATAAGGGTACGAGGCCACCCATGAATTGGATAAAACTTGAGCACCTGCTGCTCAAGGCTCAGCCGGAGCGCGCCGTAACCACTGCTCCGGCACTGGATCACGCCCGACTGTGCGAACAGGCGCTGCGCCTGGCCGCCGGCCTGCAAGCCCGGGGTGTCCGGCAGATGGCCGTGCACCTTGAGGATGCCGCCGACCTGGCGATTGCCCTGTTCGGCGCCTGGCGTGCCGGGGTCAGTGTGCTGCTGCCGTCCGACCTGCAACCGCAGACCCGCCAACGCTGGTCAGGTGATGTTGATCTGTGGCTGAGCGATCAGCCCGACGATGCGCACCTTGGCGACCTCCAACAGCCGCCGCTTAGTGCCGCCGCGCTGGACCTGGATAACTGCCGACTCAGCCTGTGCACATCCGGCTCCAGCGGCGAACCCAAGCGCATCGAAAAAAACCTGCGCCAACTGGCCAATGAAGTCGAAGCGCTGGAACAGCTGTGGGGCGCCGACCTGGGCCCGGCGTGCATCATTGGCAGCGTCGCCACCCAGCACATCTACGGCCTGCTGTTTCGGGTGCTTTGGCCACTGTGCGCCGGGCGCCCGTTCCTGCGTCGGCAGTTGGCCTTTCCGGAAGACCTGCAACGCGCCAGCCGCGAATACCCGGCCTTCACCTGGGTGGCCAGCCCGGCGCTGCTCAAGCGCATGGGCGACAACCTCGACTGGCCGGCCTTGAGCGCCGTACGCCGGGTGTTTTCCTCCGGCGGCGCATTGCCGGTAGAGGCCGCACAGAGCCTGCATGAGCGTCTGGGGCAATGGCCAACGGAAATCTTCGGCAGCTCGGAAACCGGCGGCATCGCCTGGCGTCAGGGCGCGGAACTGTGGCGCCCCTTTGCCGATGTCACGCTGACACAAGACAGTGATGGTGCGCTGCTGATCGCTTCGCCCTACTTACCCGTCGGTCAAATCGAACACACGGCCGATTCAGCGCGCATCGCCATCGATGGTCGCTTCGAGTTGCTCGGGCGACTGGACCGGATTGTCAAACTGGAAGAAAAACGCATCTCGCTGCCGATGCTGGAACAGGCGCTGACGGCCCATGAATGGGTCATCGAAGCTCGGCTCGGCGTCGTTCAGGAAAACCGCGCCTCCCTGGGGGCGTTGCTGGTGCTGAGCGAGGCCGGTATGCATGTGCTGCGCAATCACGGTCGACGCAGCCTCACCGAGCAATTGCGCCAGCACCTGAGCCAACACTGCGAAGCCCTGGCCCTGCCAAGACGCTGGCGCCTGCTGCGACAACTGCCACTGAACGCTCAGGGCAAACTGCCCCAGGCCGACGTCGATGCCCTGCTGTTGGCGCCACGCCCCAAAGCGCCCGAGGTGCTGCAGCAAGTCGAAAGCAATGGCGAGTGGAGCCTGCAACTGGCCGTGCCACCGGACCTGGCCTATTTCAGCGGTCATTTCCCCAAGGCGCCGGTGTTGCCTGGCGTGGTGCAGGTGGACTGGGCGCTGAGCCTGGGCCAGCAACTGATGAACCTGCCGAAAAAATTCGCCGGCATGGAAGTCTTGAAGTTCCAGCAACTGGTACGCCCGGGAGACGAAATCCAGCTGCACCTACGCTACGACCCGGCGCGCGGCAAATTGTATTTCGCCTATCGCAACGAAACCGCCACGTGTTCCAGCGGACGGATCTTGCTGGAGGCAGCGCATGCATAAGTTTGGAGAGTGCTGCGCACTCCTTCGCGAGCAAGTCGAATCGTCGCACCGCCGCTCCCACACTGGATTTGTGAACGCCGCGAACCCCATGTGGGAGCGGGCTTGCTCGCGAAGCAGACGCCTCGGTCTTTCAGGTGTACACCAACATGCATAGCCCCTGCGCCGTCGTCCCCGTGTACAACCACGAAAGCGCCATCACCACGGTGGTCGATGCCCTGATCGCCAGCAACCTGCCGTGCATTCTGGTGGACGATGCCAGCAGCCCGAGCTGCGCCCGGGTGCTGGATCGCCTGGCCCAGCGTGAAATGGTTTACCTGATCCGGCTGGCCGAAAACCAGGGCAAGGGTGGCGCGGTCATGACCGGTTTGCGCGAAGCTTCGCGCCTGGGTTTCAGCCATGCCTTGCAGGTGGATGCCGATGGCCAGCACGATTTGCAGGACGTCAGACGCTTCATCGAACAATCACGCCGCCACCCACAGGCGGTGATTTGCGGTTATCCGCAATATGACGCCAGCGTGCCGAAAGGCCGTTTGTATGCGCGCTACCTGACTCACGTCATGGTCTGGATCAACACCCTGTCATTGCAGATTCGCGACTCCATGTGCGGTTTCCGGGTTTACCCATTGCCGCCGGTCCTGGCGGTGATCGAGTCAGTGAAAATCGGCAAGCGCATGGACTTCGACTCGGACATCCTGGTGCGCCTGGCCTGGCGCAATCAGCCGATGCAATGGCTGCAAACCAAAGTCCATTACCCGCTGGACGGCGTTTCGCATTTTCGGATGTTCCACGACAACGTCCTGATTTCCAGCATGCACACGCGGCTGTTCTTCGGCATGTTGCTGCGCGCGCCAGTGATCCTCTGGCGACGGTGGCGGGCATGAGTTCAGACAAGCAGCATTGGGCCGACCGCGAAGAACGGGGCAGTTTCTGGCTGATGAAGCTCACCGCGTTCGGTGCCAGAGTGCTGGGCCGTCGAGTACTGAGCCCAGTGTTGTACGGCATCGTGTTGTACTTTTTCCTGTTCGGCCGCAGCGCCCGACACAGCGCCTGGCAATACCAGCAACGCCTGGCCGACTGGAGCGGTCGCAGCGAACTGCGCCCGAGCCACTGGCGGGTGTTCGGCCAGTTCATGGCTTTCGCCGATTCCATGCTCGACAAACTCGACGTATGGAACGGCAAGCTGAGCATCGAACAAATCGAGATCATCGACCCGGCGCTGCTGCGCGACCAGTTGCGCGGCGCCCGCGGGCAAATGCTGGTGGGCGCGCATCTGGGTAATCTGGAAGTCTGCCGCGCACTGGCGGAGCTCGGCGAGAAAGTCACGATGAACGTTCTGGTGCACACCAAGCACGCCGAACAGTTCAACCGTTTGCTGGGCGAAGCCGGGGCGACCAATTTGCGCCTGATCCAGGTCAGCGAACTGGACCCCGGGATCATGCTGCAACTGAGCGAGCGCCTGGAACGCGGCGAGTGGCTGGCGATTGCCGGCGACCGAGTGCCGCTGCATGGCGGGCGCTGCGTGACCGTGGACTTTCTCGGTCATCCGGCCAGGTTCCCCCAGGGCCCGTGGCTGCTGGCCGGCCTGCTGAAATGCCCGGTCAACCTGCTGCTGTGCCTGAAAAAGCCCGACGACGACTATCGACTGACCATTGAACCCTTCGCTGACGCAATCACCTGGAAGCGCAGCGACCGTGAACAGGTCATTCATCAGTGGGCCTCCCGCTACGCCGAACGCTTGGGTCACTATTGCCTCGAAGCGCCCCAACAATGGTTCAACTTTTACCCTTTCTGGAAGACCGATGACGACGCCAACGCTTGAGCCGGTAACCTTCGGCGAACGCCCTTTGCACATTGAAGATGTGCTGGCACTGGCCAACCGCAAGGTGCCGACGCAATTGCAAAGCGACCCTGCCTACCGCGAGCGCATCGCCAAGGGCGCGCGTTTTCTGGACTCTCTGCTGGACAAGGAAGGCGTGATCTACGGCGTAACCACCGGTTATGGCGATTCCTGCGTGGTCGCGGTGCCGCTGCATCACGTTGAGGCGCTGCCCCGTCACCTGTACACCTTCCACGGCTGCGGCCTGGGCAAACTGCTCGACGCCCAAGCCACCCGCGCGGTACTGGCGGCGCGCTTGCAGTCGTTGTGCCACGGTGTTTCCGGGGTGCGCGTGGAGCTGCTGGAGCGCCTGCAGGCGTTCCTTGAACACGACATCCTGCCGCTGATTCCGGAGGAAGGTTCGGTGGGCGCCAGTGGTGACCTGACGCCGCTTTCGTACGTTGCCGCCACGCTGTCCGGCGAACGCGAAGTGATGTTCCGCGGCGAGCGCCGGCAGGCTGCCGATGTGCACCGCGAACTCGGCTGGCAGCCACTGGTGTTGCGTCCAAAAGAAGCCCTGGCGCTGATGAACGGCACCGCGGTGATGACCGGTCTGGCCTGCCTGGCGTACGCCCGCGCCGATTACCTGCTGCATCTGGCCACGCGCATCACCGCGCTGAACGTGGTCGCCCTGCAAGGCAACCCGGAGCACTTCGACGAGCGCCTGTTCGCGACCAAGCCACACCCGGGGCAGATGCAGGTCGCCGCGTGGTTGCGCAAAGACCTGGCTATCGACGCGCCGACCGCACCACTGCATCGCCTGCAAGACCGTTATTCCCTGCGCTGCGCACCCCATGTGCTGGGCGTACTGGCCGACAGCCTGAACTGGCTGCGCTCGTTCATCGAGATCGAGCTCAACAGCGCCAACGACAACCCGATCATCGACGCCGAGGCCGAGCGCGTGCTGCACGGTGGGCACTTCTACGGCGGGCACATCGCGTTCGCCATGGACAGCCTGAAAAACCTCGTGGCCAACGTCGCCGACCTGCTGGATCGGCAACTCGCGCTGCTGGTGGACGAGCGCTACAACCATGGCTTGCCGAGCAACCTGTCGGGCGCCACGGCCGACCGCGCCATGCTCAACCACGGCTTCAAGGCGGTGCAGATCGGCACCAGCGCCTGGACTGCCGAAGCGCTGAAGAACACCATGCCGGCCAGCGTCTTCTCGCGCTCCACCGAATGCCACAACCAGGACAAAGTGAGCATGGGCACCATCGCCGCCCGGGATGCGATCCGCGTGCTGGAACTCACCGAACAGGTGGCGGCCGCTACGCTGCTGGCGGCCAATCAGGGCGTCTGGCTGCGCGGCCAGGCCGAAGATGCACGCCCCCTGCCACCCGCGTTGGCCGCCATGCATGAAGCCTTGGCCAAGGACTTCCCACCGGTCATCGAAGACCGCGCGCTGGAAGGCGAATTGCGCCTGTGCCTGCAACGCATCGCCGAACAACACTGGAGGCTGCATGCGTAGCAAGGGATTTCTCTACACCGACACGGAAATCGTCGTACCGTTCTTTGACGTCGACAGCATGCACGTGGTCTGGCACGGCCATTACGTCAAATACCTGGAAGTCGCCCGCTGTGCGCTGCTGGACAAGATCGGCCACAACTACACGGCGATGAACGAATCCGGCTATGCGTGGCCGGTGATCGACCTGCAATTGCGCTACGTGCGCGGGGCGGTGTTCGGTCAGAAACTCAACGTGCGCGCCAACCTGGTGGAGTGGGAGAACCGCTTGAAGATCAACTACCTGATCAGCGACCTGCAAACCGGTGAGCGCCTGACCCGGGCCATGTCGGTACAGGTCGCCGTCGACATTGCCAGCCGCGAGATGCAACTGGCCTCGCCGAAGGTCTTTACCGATGCTGTCGAGAAGGCCCTGCCATGATGCTCTGCCATCCCCGTTCCCCTGTAGGAGCGAGCCTGCTCGCGATGGTCGTTAACGATAACGCTGGGTATCTGACACCCCGTGGCGCTCTCAGGTTTTTCGCGAGCAAGCTCGCTCCTACAGTGTTCTGCGTGCTACTGGGTATTCCTGGACTGGCCCATGCCTTCGATCTGCAACAGCTCAGCGATCAACTGGCCAGACCCGAGGTGATCCACGGCAATTTCATCCAGGAAAAACACCTGCGCGCCCTGCCCCAGCCGCTGACCAGCAAGGGCACGTTCGTGCTGGCAAAAAACCACGGCCTGTTATGGCTATTGAAAACGCCCTTGCAACAGGACTACCGCATCACCGCCAAAGGCATTGCCCGACGTGACGGCAGTGTTTGGCAAATGCTGCCGGGCAAAAGCGCCGGTGCCGAGCAGAACCGTTTGTTCCTCGCCGTGCTGCAAGGCGATAGCAGTGGCCTGCAACGGGATTTCGAGCTGTCTCTGAGCGGCGACGCGCAGAACTGGAAGCTCACGCTGCTGCCACGCTCGATGCTGCTCAAGCAGGTGTTCAACCAGATCAACATTACCGGCGCGGAACTGGTACACAGCATCGAACTGCTCGAGACCCAGGGCGACAGCACGTTGTTGCGCATGCAGGACAGCACCAGCACCCAACCGTTAAGCGACGCGGAGCAGCATGACTTTGCCGAGTGAAAGGTGGTTGCCACGGCTGTTTCTGATCCTGCTGCTGGCAGTACTGGCGCTCGCCGGTTGGCAATGGCGTGACGGCGCGCCGCTGTCGGCCAACCTGATGGATCTGGTGCCCGGCACAGCGCCCGATGCCCTGGAACTGCGCGCCGAACAACGCATGCAAGAACCGCTGAACCGCGAAATGCTGGTGCTGGTCGGCCACAGCGATCGCCAGCAGGCCGTCGCCATGGCGCAGACACTCGGCGAGCAATGGCAGGCCAGCGGCTTGTTCGAAAAGGTCCAGTGGACCCTGCAAGCCGACTTGCCGGCGCTGCGCACGCAGTTGCTGCAAGGTCGCCTGGCGATGCTCCAGGCGGCGGACCGACAACTTCTGATCGAGCACCCCGACACCTTTATCCAGCAGCGGGTGCAGGCGTTGTTCGACCCGTTCAACGGTTACAGCCTGGTGCCGAGCCAGGACGACTGGCTGGGCCTGACCGGGCGCATCCAGAACAGCCAGCCGCAACGTGGTTCGGTGCAACTGGACATCGGCAGCGGCGCCCTGGTCGCCGATGCCGATGGCAAGAGCTGGGTGCTGCTGCGCGCGCGCACCACCGGCAACGCCTTCGACATGAACCTGCCGCTGCAAGTGGCCGACCTGCTCAAGCACAGCCGCGAAGAAGCCGCCCGGCACGACGTGCAACTGCTCGCCGCCAGCGGCCTGTTGTACGCAGCCAGCGGGCAGCAGCAGGCCGCCCGGGAGATGACCTGGGTCGGCGGCGGTGCCACCGTGGGGATTTTGTTGCTGCTGCTGTTGGCCTTCCGGCGCTGGCGCGTTTTGCTGGCCTTCGTGCCGGTGCTGGTGGGCATGCTCTTCGGTGCGGTGGCCTGCGTTGCGTTGTTCGGCCATATGCACGTGATGACCCTGGTGCTGGGTTCGAGCCTGATTGGTGTCGCGGTCGACTACCCCCTGCATTACCTGTCCAAGAGCTGGAGCCTCAAACCCTGGCGCAGCTGGCCAGCCCTGCGCCTGACCCTGCCGGGCTTGACCCTGAGCCTGATCACCAGCGGCATCGGTTACCTGGCCCTGGCCTGGACACCCTTCCCGGCGCTGACCCAGATTGCCGTGTTCTCTGCCGCAGGGTTGCTCGGCGCCTATTTGTCCGCCGTGTGCCTGCTGCCGGCATTGCTCAAGGGCGTAGACCTGCGCCCGGCGAACTGGCCATTGCGCGTTTGCGAGTTTTTGCTGGGTTGTCGTGAAGCGCTGCTCAAACAGCTGAAAACGCCAGTCTTGCTGGCGCTGCTGGTCGCCTTTTGCGTGGGCGGCCTGTTGCAGCTGAGCAGCAAAAACGACATCCGCCAGTGGATCAGCGCACCGCAACAATTGACCGACGAAGCCCAGGCCATTGCCCGAATCACCGGCTATCAACCCACCAGCCAGTTCTTCCTGATACGCGCCGCCAATCAGCAGCAACTGCTCGAACGCCAGACCGCTCTGAGAGAACGACTGGATCAATTGACAGGCCTGGAAAAGCTCCAGGGTTATCTGTCGCTCAATCAACTGGTCAGCCCGCCGAACGAACAGCAACAGGTGCGCGCAGCGTTGAGCAAACTGTCTTCGTTCTGGCAACCCTTGCTCGAAATCGGCGTACCGGTCGAGGCGCTGCAAGCCGAGCTGACAAAGCTTCAGGCATTGCCGACCGTGGACATCGAAGCAGCGCTCAGCGGCCCGTTGGCAGAACCCTACCGGGCCCTGTGGCTGGGGCCGACCGAAGACGGCGTGGCGGCAATGGTCAGCCTGCAAGGCATCAACAACACGGCCCTGCTGCGGCTCCAGGGCGAGGATTTACCCGGCGTGACACTGGTGGATCGACTGGGTGAATTGAACAACGTCTTCGCGGCCACCCAAATCAGTGCCGCGGAACTGAAACTCGCTTCCTGTGTGTTGATCGTGCTGGTGCTGATCCTGCCATTCGGCCTGGGCGGTGCGTTGCGCATCGTGTCCCTGCCCCTGCTGGCGGCGTTGTGCAGCCTGGCCAGTCTCGGCTGGCTGGGGCAGCCGTTGACCCTGTTCAGCCTGTTCGGCCTGCTGCTGGTGACGGCGATCAGCGTCGATTACGCGATCCTGATGCGCGAACAGGTCGGCGGCGCAGCCGTGAGCCTGCTGGGCACCCTGCTGGCGGCGTTGACCACCTGGCTGTCGTTCGGCCTGCTGGCGGTATCGAGCACCCCGGCGGTGAGCAACTTCGGACTGTCGGTGAGTCTGGGCCTGATCTTCAGCTTCCTGCTCGCACCGTGGGCCGGTCGCCAGGTGCACGAGCCCACGGCCGTGGAGCGGGCAACATGATGGTCGTTCTGTTCTGGGCGATGACACTGGTGTTGTTCGCCTTGGCGACCCGTGTCGGCCGGCATTTCGGCCTGATTCCCATCGTCAGCCAGTTGTTGCTGGCGACCCTCGGCTTGCCGCTGTTGATGTATTTCTGGATCGAGCCCCAATGGCAATTGAGCGGTGCGCAGCTGGTGTCGCCGGGCTGGCTGAAGAACCTCTACAGCCTGAGCTTTGCCCTGTTGCTGGGCTACATCCTCAGCGATGTGATCGACCTGCAACTGGATCGCCAAAGCCTGAAAATCGCCCTGCCCAGCTTTTGCATTCCGTTTGCCTGCGGCCTGGCCACGGCCATCTGGCTGTTGCCGCCGCAACCGTGGATCAGCTCGCTGGCCGTCGGCCTGTTGTTCGCCATCACCGCGATTCCGGTGTTGTACTTGTACCTGCGGCACATCGATTACCCGCCCGCCGCCACCCGGCGACTGGTGCAAACCGCGATCCTCATCGACCTCGCCTGCTGGACCCTGTTCGGTATCGCCCAGGGCAGCCTGCACCTGAGCAGCCTGTTGCTGCCCCTGGCCGGCGCGTGCCTCCCGGTGCTGCTGCGGCTGCTGGGCCTGCGCCAGACGTGGCTTTACAGCCTGAGCTTTTTCGCCCTGCTGGTCGTCGCCGAACACTTCAAGCTCAATGCGCTGATTTTCGGCATCGGCTATGTGTTGATCATGGCCGCGCTGAAAGCCCCACTGGTCCTGCCGTTGCCGGCCATCTGGATGAGCCGCTTGCAGACGTACATCGCCATCCCGCTGATCCTCACGTTCGGCATCGTGCAGATCAACGTGCACAGCGCGATGGACAGCCTCGGCTGGATGCAACTGGTCGCCCTGCTGCTGTTGCCGATGCTGAGCAAACTGCTGGGCAACTGGCTCGGCCTCGGCTGGGCCGGGGCCTCGTTCCAGGGTGCCAGCCGCTGGCGGGAAAGTGTGCTGCTGAACATCCGTGGCTTGAGCGAGATCGTTTTTCTCAACCTGCTGCTGCAACAGCAACTCATCAGCCCGCCGCTGTACTTTGCCCTGATGCTGATGGGCCTGATCGCTACACTGCTGCCAGCCCTGACCGGCATGCACCGTATCCCCCTGAAAGCCGCTGTCCCCGCAAGGAGCCCCCATGCCAACCGTTGAGATGGAATGCCGCCAGGTCGTGATCATCGGCGCCGGACCTTCCGGCGCCATCGCCGCCGCGTTGCTCAAGCGCAAGGGACACGATGTGCTGGTGATCGAGCGGCAGCATTTTCCACGGTTTTCCATCGGCGAAAGCCTGTTGGCCCATTGCCTGGATTTCGTCGAAGAAGCGGGCATGCTCGACGCCGTCAACGCCGCCGGCTTCCAGCTGAAAACCGGTGCCGCGTTTGCCTGGGGCGAGCGCTACAGCGCCTTCGATTTCGGCGAGACGTTCAGCCACGGCAAATCGACGACCTTTCAGGTCCAGCGCGCCGATTTCGATAAGCTGCTGGCCGATCAGGCCGCGCTGCAAGGCGTGGAGATCCGCTATGGCGAAACCATCGTCAGCGTCGACATTGCCCCGGGGAAACCGCAGCTCGGTGTGCGCCGCGAAGACGGTAGCGAGTACCGCATCGAGGCTGACTTCCTGCTCGATGCCAGTGGATACGGCCGCGTGCTGCCGCGCTTGCTCGACCTCGAGGCGCCGTCGAACTTCCCGGTGCGCCGGGCCGTGTTCACTCACGTCGAAGACCGTATCGACCTCCCGGCCTTCGACCGCGGCAAGATCCTGGTGACCACTCATCCGACCCAGCGCGACGTGTGGTTCTGGACCATCCCGTTCAGCAACGGGCGCTGCTCGGTTGGCGTGGTCGCCGCAGAGGAGCGTTTCGCAGGCCGCAGCGACAATCTGGACGAGTGCCTGCGTGGCTTTATCGCCGAGACGCCAAGCCTGGCCCGCGTGTTGCAAAATGCGCAGTGGGACACCGAGGCCCGAACCATCGGCGGTTACTCGGCCAACGTCAAAACCCTGCACGGCCCGGGCTTCGCGCTGCTGGGCAATGCCGCGGAATTCCTCGACCCGGTGTTTTCCTCCGGCGTGACCATCGCCATGCGTTCGGCGAGCATGGCCGCTGGGGTATTGCACCGTCAGCTGCAAGGCGAAGCCGTCGACTGGCAAACCGAGTTCGCCGAACCGCTCAAGCGCGGCGTCGACACGTTCCGCTGCTATGTCGAAGGCTGGTACGCGGGGACATTCCAGGACGTGATTTTCCATGAGAGCAGTTCACCGGAAATCCGCGGGATGATCAGCTCCATTCTTGCCGGATATGCCTGGGACCGACGCAATCCGTTCGTCAGCGAAGCCAGGCGCCGGTTGAAGGCGATTTCGGAGTTCTGTGCAAGGGATGCGTCATGAACTACTTGAGCGACAACTACGTCGAAGAAACCCGTTTCGGTTTGTGGTTCCTGCGCAGCCAGATCTGGCAACACTATGTGCTGCGGTTGGCGATCAACGACTTGCACAACCTGTTCAGCGAAGCGCTGCCTGTCAGCCCGGTGCTGCTGGATGCCGGTTGCGGCCAGGGCAAGTCATTCCCGCTGCTGCGCCAGGCCTTTGCGCCCGGTCGTCTGATTGGCGTCGATGCTGATCCACAAAGCCTGATCCAGAGCCGCGAAGAAGCGGCCCGCCAAGGCATGGAAGTGGAGTTGATCGGCGGCGACTGCGCCAGCCTGAACCTGCCGGACGCCAGTATCGACCTGCTGTTCTGTCACCAAACCTTCCATCACCTGGTGGAGCAGGAACAGGCACTGGCCGAGTTCTACCGCGTACTCAAACCCGGCGGTTATCTGCTGTTCGCCGAATCCACCGAGGCTTACATTGATACCTGGGTGATCCGCTGGTTGTTTCGCCACCCCATGCACGTGCAGAAAAGCGCTGCGCAGTACCTGCAAATGATTCGCCGGCAAGGTTTCGAATTTACCGCGCAAAACGTGTCTTATCCGTATCTGTGGTGGAGTCGCGCCAAGGATTTCGGCCTGCTCGAATATTTGGGTGTGTGCAAGCCAAAACCCTTTGGCCAACGGGAAGAAACCCTGGTCAATGTGGTGGCGCGCAAACCTTTTGAAGGAACTGTGTGATGTTCATTGCCAACCGCTTGAAACACCAAACCTGTGGGAGCGAGCTCGCTCGCGATAGCGGTGGGTCAGTCAATATCAATGTTGAATGTATCGTCGCCATCGCGAGCAAGCTCGCTCCCACAGGGGTAACCGGCGTTATGCGATTTCTGTTACTTGCCGTAGCCCTGCTTTTGGGTGCCTGCGCCGGCCGGGCGCCGCTGCCCGAGCAAAACCCGGATCTGCCGTTGCCGCTGCAACTGCACATCCAGCTCTTGCAGCCCGACGACCGTCAGGACTGGGTGCTGGTGATCCAGCGTGAAGAGACGGGTATTCGCTGGTCGATGATGGACCTGTTGGGCATTCCCCAGGCCCGCCAGAAATTGATCGATAAAACCTGGGAGTCCGATGGTTTCCTGCCGCCCAATCCGCAAGCCCGGGAACTGTTCGCGGCGCTGTTGTTTGCGCTGACGCCGCAAGAGGAACTGGCGGCCAACTATCCCGGCGCCTGGCAGCACGGCAGACAACGGTCCCTGCCCGAGCGCTGGGACATTCGCTACGCACAACCGCAGAATTTTGAATTGAAGCTACCGCATGGTCCGAGCTATCAAGTCACGCCCCTGAGCGGTGAAACACCATGACGGCTTACCTCAATGCCCTCGGACTGGTCTGCGCACTTGGCCGCGACAAGCAGGAAGTCGCCCGCAACCTGTTTGCCGGCGACTGCGGCGGCATGCGCGAACAAACCGGGTGGGTGCCGCAACGCACGCTGCCGGTCGGTGCGGTCCTGGGCAAACTGGCAAGCATTCCGGCCGACATGTCGCGCCATCACAGTCGCAACAATCAGTTGTTGCTGGAGGCCACGCTGCAAATCCGCCCGGACATCGACAGCGCGATCCAGACCTACGGCCGCGACCGCATCGGTGTCGTGCTGGGCACCAGCACCTCGGGTATCGACGAGGCCAGCCAGGGCCTCGCGCATTACCTGCGTGAAAAGCAGTTCCCTGCCGAGTACGACTATCAGCAACAGGAACTCGGGGCGCCGGCGAACTTCCTCGCCGAGTGGCTGCAATTGAGCGGGCCGACCTATGTCATTTCCACGGCCTGCACCTCCAGCGCCCGGGCCTTGATGAGCGCCCAGCGCCTGTTGGACCTGGGCATGTGCGACGCGGTGCTGTGTGGCGGTGTCGACACCTTGTGCAAGCTGACACTCAACGGTTTCTCGGCGCTCGAAGCGGTCTCGGAACAACGCTGCAATCCGTTTTCGGTGAACCGCAATGGCATCAACATTGGCGAAGCTGCGGTGCTGTTCCTGATGACCAGACGTGCAGCCGACAGCCAGGCGATTGCCTTGCTCGGCAGCGGCGCCAGTTCCGATGCGCATCACATCTCCGCCCCGGAGCCGACTGGTCGTGGCGCCCTGCAAGCGATGCGCAAAGCCCTGGGCCGCGCCAACCTGCAACCGGAGCAGATCGCTTATCTGAACCTGCACGGCACCGCCACCCAGCACAACGACGCCATGGAAAGCCAGGCCGTGGCGACCCTGTTCCCGGCTGGCGTACCCTGTTCGTCGAGCAAACCCATGACCGGTCACACCCTCGGTGCCGCCGGGGCGCTGGAGGCGGCGTTCTGCTGGTTGAGCCTGAGCCCGGACAATCGCGAGCATGCCCTGCCACCCCACGTCTGGGACGGACAGCCCGATCCCGAATTGCCGCCGCTGCAATGGGTGACCCCGGCCACTCGCCTGACGTCCATTGCACCCCGCTACCTGATGAGCAACTCCTTTGCCTTCGGTGGCAACAACGTCAGCCTGATTATCGGAGACGCCCCATGATTGACTGGCCGATCGCCGAACTGCTGCCCCACGCGGGTGACATGATTCTTATCGATCAGATCCTGGCGTTCGATGAAGAGCAGATTCACACGCGCCTGACCGTCAAGCCCGATGGCCTGTTCAATCTCCCCGACGGCAGCCTGCCGGCCTGGGTCGGCATCGAACTGATGGCCCAGAGCGTGGCCGCCTTCGCCGGTTGCCATGCGCGCCAGCGCGGGGATGAGGTGGAATTGGGCTTCCTGCTCGGCAGCCGAAAATTCGAATGCAACGTCGAAAGTTTTCCGGCCGGCACCGAGTTGACCATCCACGGTATTCGCTCCCTGGAAGACGATAACGGCATGGGCGTGTTCGAATGCCACATCAACGCCCCCGGCATTCACGTTACCGCCCGTCTGAATGTATTCCGCCCACCCCAGGCCGCTCAATATCTCCATGAACCCGAAGGAGTCCAGTGATGACTGAATCCGTACTGGTCACCGGTTCCAGCCGTGGCATCGGCCGCGCCATCGCCTTGCGCCTGGCCCAGGCCGGGCATGACATCGTGTTGCATTGCCGCAGCGGCCTGGCGGACGCCGAAGCCGTCAAGGCCGAAGTCGAGGCCTTGGGCCGTCGTGCGCGCATCCTGCAGTTCGACGTGGCCGACCGCGCCCGTTGCAAGGAAATTCTCGAAGCCGACGTGGAAACCCACGGCGCTTATTACGGCGTGGTGCTCAATGCCGGCCTGACCCGCGACGGTGCCTTTCCCGCCCTTAGCGAGGAGGATTGGGATGTGGTAATGCGCACCAACCTCGACGGTTTCTACAACGTGCTGCACCCGGTGATGATGCCGATGATCCGTCGTCGCGCCGCCGGGCGGATTGTCTGCATCACCTCGGTGTCGGGTTTGATCGGCAACCGTGGCCAGGTCAACTACAGTGCCTCCAAGGCCGGGTTGATCGGCGCGGCCAAGGCATTGGCGATCGAGTTGGGCAAGCGCAAAATCACCGTTAACTGTGTCGCACCCGGCCTGATCGACACAGCCATGCTCGACGAAAACGTGCCGGTGGAAGAACTGATGAAAATGATCCCCGCACAACGCATGGGCACCCCTGAAGAGGTAGCCGGCGCGGTGAATTTCCTGATGTCGGCGGAAGCCTCGTACATCACCCGGCAGGTTCTGGCCGTCAACGGAGGCCTGTGCTGATGAAGCGCGTCGTCGTCACCGGCATGGCCGGCATCACCTCACTGGGCAGCGACTGGGACACCATCGCTGGCAACTTCGCGGCCAACCGCAGCGGCATCCGCCGGATGGACGAGTGGGATCGTTTTACCGAACTCAACACGCGCCTGGCTGGCCCCATCGATGACTTCAAGGTGCCGAGCCACTGGACCCGCAAGCAACTGCGCAGCATGGGCCGGGTCTCGCGGCTTGCCGTGGGTGCGGCGGAGATGGCGCTGGCCGACGCCGGCCTGTTGGGCGACGAATCGATCAAGGACGGGCGCATGGGCGTCGCCTGCGGCTCCTCCACCGGCAGCACCGACGAGATCAAGGCGTTCGGCAACATGCTGCTCAACTCAGTGGCCGAAGGCCTGAACGCCAACTCCTACGTACGGATGATGCCGCACACCACCGCGGCCAATATCAGCATCTTCTTCGGCCTCACCGGTCGCTTGATCCCGACGTCCAGCGCCTGCACCAGTGGCAGCCAGGGCATCGGCTATGCCTACGAGGCGATCAAGTTCGGGCGCCTGCCGCTGATGCTCGCCGGCGGCGCCGAAGAACTGTGCCCGACCGAAGCCATGGTCTTCGACGCGCTCTACGCCACCAGCCTGAAAAACGACACCCCCCAACGCAGCCCACGCCCCTACGACACCGCGCGCGACGGCCTGGTGATCGGTGAAGGCGGCGGCATGCTGGTGCTCGAAGAACTGGAACACGCCCTGGCCCGTGGCGCCCGCATCCATGCCGAGATCGTCGGTTTCGGCAGCAACGCCGACGGCCAGCACACCACCCGTCCCGAACAAATCACCATGCGCCGGGCCATGGAACTGGCCCTGGAGGACGCTGGGCTGGAACCTTCGGACATCGGCTACGTCAACGGCCACGGCACCGCCACCGAACAGGGCGACATCGCCGAAACCCTGGCCACCAGCAGCTTGTTCGGCGAACACATGCCGATCAGTTCGCAAAAGAGCTTCCTCGGCCACACCCTCGGCGCCTGTGGTGCGCTGGAATCGTGGTTCAGCATCGAAATGATGAACCGCGACCTGTACGCCCACACCTTCAACCTCGACGAAGTCGACCCCCATTGCGGCAAGCTCGACTACCTGCGCGGCGAGTTTCGGCAGATGAGCAACCGGTACGTGATGAACAATAACTTTGCGTTTGGCGGGGTTAATACGTCGCTGATTTTCAAGCGCTGGCCGTAACCTGAAATATTTCCCCTGTAGGAGCGAGCCTGCTCGCGAAAAACGTCCGGGCAACGCGTTCATTCAGGCTGCCCGCGTTATCGTTGACGTCCATCGCGAGCAAGCTCGCTCCCACAAGGGTTCTCGCCGCCCCGGACGATCACGGTGGATCAAGGTTATCCAGCACCCGATTCACCGCCAGCTCCCCCAACATGATCGACTGCTGAATCCCCAACAATGTATTGCTCTGCGCTCCGTTCAGACTCCTCGCGAAATCACTCGCCATGACATTGGCTGATGCCAGCGATACGCAGGCGTATTCCAGCAGGGTGTGGTTGTCGATATCGGGGGCAATGAGGAAGATCGTGCCGGGTTGGCGTGGCGCGTCCGGATCGGTGTCCGGTGACTTTGGCGTATTGGTCATGATTCAGCGTCCTGAAAGTGGCGGCCACACCGAATCACGACTGATCAAAAGGGTGGCAGCTGTACGCAGGTTAGTAGACCGGGCAAACCGAAAACCGGCGCGCCCGAAGGCGCCCTGCGCACAGCCACCATCAAAGGCAGGTATGGACATACCTGCCTATCAGGAACGCATATGCGCTTCGGTTTACTACGGGCTACTAAACCCGATCACTGACCATCAGTGACGCGAATCAAGTTAGCGATAGCCCTCAAAGCGCACAAGCCGGCGGATTCTGGAGTAGTTGTAGGCAGAGCCGCAAGGCGCTGTAGCCTCTCTGGGATAGTTCAGAAATGTCCCACAAACAGTGGTAAAGCTTCTGATCCTCTGTAGGAGCGAGCTCGCTCGCGATGGTCGTTAACGATGAAGCGTGTTTCCTGGCTAACCGCGGTGCTCTTTAGTTCATCGCGAGCAGGCTCGCTCCTAAAGTGACTCACCTTCCTCGGATTCAACGTTTTCAGAAACACCAGAAACGACAAAGGGCGCCTTTCGGCGCCCCTTCACAAACAGGTCGGCTTGTCATCGCCCTGTACCTGCCTGGCTCTGCGATGGCTGGTTGCCCAGGATCCTCAGAGTCTCACAAGCCCCGTTCGGGGACATTGGCAGTATTTCAGGTGCTGGCGTGTAATTTCAAGCCCAATGCCTTAACGACTTTCAGGATGGTGCCGAACTCCGGATTCCCCTCACCTGACAATGCACGATAAAGACTTTCCCGAGAAAGCCCCGCATCCCGTGCGACCTGAGTCATGCCGCGAGCACGTGCAATAGTCCCTAGTGCTTTGGCGATGAACGCAGGGTCATCTCCCGCCTCTTCCATGCAAGCATCCAGGTAATTAGCCATGTCCTCTTCGGTCTTGAGGTACTCGGCAGAGTCCCAGCGAGTGAATTGTTCGGTCATGGGTTTTGCTCCTGCCAGGATTTCGCAATGAGCCTGGCTTGTTTGATGTCACGGGTTTGGCTGCTTTTGTCTCCGCCACAAAGGAGGATGACCAACTGGCTGCCTTGCTGCATGAAATAGATCCGATAACCGGGACCATACAAAGCGCACAAGCCGGCGGATTCTGGAGTAGTTGTAGACAGCGCCGCAAGGCGCTGTAGCCGTTGCGAGGGATTTCGGAAATGTCCTACCACAGGTGGTGAAGCATTCCGAAGGGGATGATACTGCTTCGTTCCAGATAGCTGGCTTTTTAGTGTTCTTACAGACGCTTTTTGCGAGCAGGCTCGATTACCTTCGCGGCGAGTTCCAGTAGATGAGTAACCGTTAAAAGAGGAACAGCAACTTTTCCTATGGTGGGATGAATATTTTCTGATTATTCGACCGTGGTCGTAGCTGCATTAATCAGAATCAAGAAAACACTAATCATCGGATCATTCCGAAATCGTTGTAATACACTTCCGAGCGTACATCCACCCCATTGAGCGCTTGTCTTGCTCATGCTTAATTACCGAGGAGTCCAAACAAAGAACTCGAACCCATAAATAAATACCGAACAAGGATGTAGGTAATGGCACAAAATGGAATCAACTTGCCCGCCACAGATATTATTGGAACTTGGAGAGGATCATCAGGTGGATACTGGTCTACTGATGGCATCATCATTGACGGCACTTACGTTCTTCCTCCACCTCAACCCGAGGTGATTACTGAAGAGAACAGATTTTACAGCATCGACATGATAAAACGTCAAACAGGGCTTGACGAATTTACTTTCAATTTGAAAATTTTAGATAAAGCATTAAACAAAAACGATGCATATGGCGCAATAAAAGATATTTGGCGTATTGTGGAAAGCGATCGTGGATGGGTAGATCCACACTGGAGAATCAACGATGACCTTTTCAAAAATAAAATCGTGAATTTTAGCTTGGCTGACGCTCTACAAAAAAGTGGTTTCAGCGCGAGAGAGGCTATTATTGCAATTGCCAACTCCGGGCATGCAGACAGTACTTCATACAAGCTAGAAACACCAAAACTTTCTGGAGGCACGTTCAGTTCTGTCAAGGCACTTGGGCATTATCTATGGGGTAAGGGGCAAAAGCTTGAAGTCGATATTAACACCATCGGACTTAATATTTTAGAGCACAAACTTCCATTATTAAGACAGGCTATTGAACACACGAAATCACCTGGCGTATATAATCTTATCGACCCACGCATTGGATACGACACACTGGAGGACAGTATTGCAACCGCGGCTTATTTGGGCAGAATCACTTTGAGCATGGCCGGCGACTTTATACGAAGCCATGATGGGTCTTGGCGATTCATTGGCGTCATAAAGGCCTACCATGATATATATGATTTCGACAAGAGTGACAGACCACTTGCATTAGAAGAGTTAACTACTGCTGGCAGAGCACTGCCAGGAACACGTTACGAAATAGACATTTCAGGTGAACACAAAATACATTTGATTGGCAAAGGCTATCAACCACAGCTTTTCTAACTTTTATCAAGGCAGCCAGATCATACCTGACTGCCTTTTCAATAGAGCACTATGACTATGACCAACAAAAAACTTCGAGCATTTTACCTCACAACATTGCTCACCTCTTCAACCACGAACTGCTACATAATCTATTTGAATTATGCAAGCGAAATTTATCCTAGCACACAAGACACAATAGCAATTCCTTTGATTTCTATAATTGGAGTAATGACTATACTTATAATACTATCCATCGTCCAAAATCCGTTTTACAAACAGCAACGCGACCAAAAAACAACAAAAATCACATCGACCATTTCGGCACTATTTGCCACAACAGCCTCCTCAATACTTCTCACTTCAAGCTTTTATTACTGGCTCACCCCGAATCACTTAGTCATTTCCGCACTCTACCTTATCGCACTTTCGACTTATTTAATTTACCAATTCAATCTTTATAAAAACTCACCTCACGAATAAAGCAACAAACATAAAATTGGTGTCTTTCGTGATGAACAGTCGATTCTTGTTTTAAACTAAATAAGCATCATCACGGTATCCTTATGCTTTGGACTCAACCTTCCTCGTCAGCAACTCCACAAACGCTTTGGCCATCGCCGACTTCTGATCCTTGCGCTGCACCAGCCACACCGCCGACACCGCCGCCGGATCCAGCAGCGGCCGATAGACCACGCCATCAATGCGCATCCGCTGATAAGACGCCGGCAGCACCGACACACCGAGCCCCGCCGCCACCAGCCCGATGATGGTCATCGCCTCGCCGGCCTCCTGGGCGAAGTGCGGGCTGAAGCCGGAGTCCCGGGCCAGGCTGAGCAACTGCGCATACAGGCCACTGCCGTAGCTGCGTGGAAAAAACACAAAGGGCTCAAGCGCCAGGGCAGACAGAAACAAGCCCTCCTCGCTACCCTCGACCAGCGGGTGCTTGGAACTGAGCACCGCGACCAGCGGCTCGCGCATCAGTTCGACCACGCTGAGGCAGTCCGGCAGCCCGAGCGGGCGCATGATCCCGACTTCAATCGACTCGTCCACCAGCGCATCGGCCACCTGGGTGCTGCTCATTTCCCGCAGGTTCAGATGCACCGCCGGGAAGCGCTGGCGGAAAGAGAAAATCGCCTGGGGAATGGTCGAGTTGAAGGGTGCCGACGAGGTGAAGCCGATTTTCAGCTCACCCAACTCGCCCAGTTGCGCCCGTCGCGCGACATCCGCCGCTTTGTCGACCTGCGCCAGCACCCGCCGCGCCTCTTCCAGGAACAGCCGACCGGCCTCGCTCAGCTCGACCCGACGATTGGTACGTTCGAACAACCGGGCGCCGACTTCCTGTTCCAGCGCCTGAATTTGCTGGCTCAGCGGTGGCTGGGAGATACCCAGCACTTGTGCGGCGCGGCCGAAATGCAGTTCTTCGGCGACGGCGATGAAGTAGCGCAGATGACGCAATTCCATGGAAACCCCATTAGGTCGTAAAAGCTATCAAACAGGTCGAACAATATATTGGATTGAATCATTAGCCAGCTATATGCTTTTTTCACTGCCTGACCGGCTGCGCCCTCCGAGGTCCAACGTGAAAACTGCTGTCGCCCCACTCGCCCATGAAGTTTCACCTTCAGTGCCGGACGCTATCGCCGCTGAGCTGGCGGAGATCTACATCGAAAAAGGCACCCCGGCGTTCATGCGCACGGTGCTGGCGTTGTTCTGCGGTGGCTTCGCGACTTTCGCCCTGCTCTACTGCGTACAGCCGATGATGCCGCTGCTGTCCGACGAGTATTCCATCAACGCGGCGCAAAGCAGCCTGATCCTGTCTATCGCCACCGGCATGCTTGCCATCGGCCTGCTGATCACTGGCCCGATTTCCGACCGTATCGGACGTAAACCGGTGATGGTGGCAGCTCTGTTCGCCGCTGCGCTGTGCACCATGGCCAGTGCGATGATGCCGAGCTGGCACGGTGTGCTGCTGATGCGTGCGCTGATCGGATTGTCGTTGAGCGGTCTGGCGGCGGTCGCCATGACCTACCTGAGCGAAGAGATCCACCCACAGCACATCGGCCTCGCCATGGGTTTGTACATCGGTGGCAACGCGATTGGCGGGATGAGCGGACGCTTGATCACCGGGGTATTGATCGACTTCGTCAGCTGGCACACGGCGATGCTGGTGATCGGTGGCCTGGCGCTGATTGCCGCGGCGGTGTTCTGGAAAATCCTCCCCGAATCGCGCAACTTCCGCGCCCGCTCACTGCACCCGCGCAGCCTGCTCGACGGTTTCACCATGCACTTTCGCGACGCCGGCCTGCCGCTGCTGTTTCTAGAAGCCTTTGTGCTGATGGGCGCGTTCGTCACGCTGTTCAACTACATCGGCTACCGCCTGCTGGCCGCGCCGTACCACATGGAACAGGCCTTCGTCGGGTTGCTGTCGGTGGTGTACCTGTCCGGCATCTACAGCTCAGCGAAAATCGGCTCGCTGGCCGACCAACTCGGCCGCCGCAAAGTGCTCTGGAGCACCATCGCGCTGATGATCGGTGGTCTCGCCCTGACGATGTTTACGCCATTGCCGCTGGTGATCATCGGCATGCTGATCTTTACCTTCGGCTTCTTCGGCGCCCACTCGGTGGCCAGCAGCTGGATCGGCCGCCGCGCCACCAGGGCCAAGGGGCAAGCATCGTCCTTGTACCTGTTCAGCTACTACGCCGGGGGAAGCATCGCCGGTACGGTGGGTGGCGTGTTCTGGCACCTGGGCGGCTGGAACGGGATCGGGTTGTTCATCGGCACGCTGCTGGTGATTGCACTGCTGATCGCGTTGAAGCTGGCGAAGTTGCCGTTGTTGCCGCAGAACACCTCGGCTACTTGAGCACCACCCGCGCCTCGAGGGCATCGTCACGCTTCTCCAGCGTCAGGGTTTGTAGCGCGACGCCATCGCGCTCGATCCCATCGAGCCACTGCATCAAGGGTTGCGCGTTGCCATTGAGGGTCACGCGCAGCAGATCGATTTCACTCTCCATCTGACGGATTTCCAGCCCCGCCGCCGTGGCGCTTTCGCTGATGCGCAGCGACAGCGGTTGATCGGTGTCGACGGGGACATGGCTGCGCGGTAACGCCCGTTGCAGTTGCGCGGCCAGCACCGCCTGCTGTTGATACTGTCGCTCGACTGTTTCCAGCCGCTGCCGGGTCGGTTGCCAGATCAGGCTGAAAGCCACAACCGCCAACAAAAAAGCCCCCGATACCTGCAACAGCCGCTGTTCTCGCACGGAAATGCGCCGCCATGCCTGCTTCATGCCTCGTCCTCCACGGTGAGGGTGGCGTGCACCCGGCCAGCGGCTTTGTTCGCGCTGTCGAGCCTCACGGGCGTGCCTTGTTGTCGCCCGCGTTCCCGCAACTGCTCCAGCTCGGTAAAGCCGCTGGCGGTCAGCTGGATTTTCCAGCCTTCGCCTGCTCGAAACTCAATGCGCCGGACCTCGACCGGACTGGCGCCAATCACCTGTTCGATCAACCGGACCAGCCCTGCAATGCGGGTGTTTTGCGATTCGACAGGCTGGCTTTGCAGGGCCTTGAGTTGCGCGGCCATGTCGACGATGCGGCTTTGCTCCGGGTAGAGCGTCTTGAATCGCAGTTCATTCTGGATTGCGAGGCGGCTGGCTTCGCTGTCGAGGAAGCGAATCCGCGTTTCGCTGGCACCCCAGGTCAACAGCGCCAGCATCAACAGCGCCCACCCGCCGGCACGCCAGGGCAGACGCTTGCCCCGTGGGGCGAATGCGCCTTGCAGCAGGTTGATGGCCCGGGTCGGGCGCTGAGTCAGGCATTGGTCGATGACGGCGGGGGACTCACGCTCATCCAGCCATTGCATGTCCTTGGGCAATGACTGAGTGAGCAGCGCCAGGTCGTCTTGCGACATCGCCAGGCGCGCCGACAGGCCTGCACCCAACAACCAGCGCCCGAACCACCAGGCGCCGCACGGCTGATCGCCGGACAACAGATCGGCATCGACGAACACCCCGCGCACCTCAATACCCGCTTCGCGCAGCAAGTCGAGCACGGTGGCCAACCGCTCGCGGCCGATGACCATGACCGGGTAGCAGCCTTCACGATCACGAGCGCCAACGCTCAGATGCACAACTTCCAGCGCTTCACTCAGTTGATCTTCCACGGCGTAGGCCATGGCCTGGGCTTCGGGCCTGCGTCGCGAAGGCCATGGCTCGCTGCGAACCCAACTGCACAGTTCCATGGGCAGCAGCACATCGACCGCCTGCCCCTGCAATGCCGAGGCCGCCTGATTCAGTGGCATCGGCTGACGTTGACAGGTTGGCGACCACAGGACGCAGGGCCAGAGGCCGGATGGCGCGTCCTGCCCCTCGGCGGTCAGGTAAAGCCAAGTGTTCATCGCGGTCTCTCGTGGCTACTCATGGGAAGAAAACGTCGTTGCAGCACCGTCAGTTGTCGAGCCTTGGGGTCGTGTCCGACATCCGTGGCCAGGTGCAGTTCGCGCCCGTCCCGGGTCACCTGCACCCTTATCCGATACCAGCGGCTTTGGGTACCAAGTCCGTGATTGCTCAGGCCCTGCCCGGAGAGCAACGGGTCCTGGGTAAACGCCTGGACGCTCGCCCAGGGCGTGGTTGCCGCCTGACGCGCCAGCGCATCGGCGGTCGCAGCGTCCACCTCGCCGAGTGTTCTCAACAGCAGCGCCGGTGCGGTGTTGATGTTCAAGGCGGTGTCGGTGGGCAGCAGCGCCACCCAGGGTTCCAGCCGCTGCAGCAGGCGAGCGTCAATGCCAGGCAGCAAGCGCAGTTGGCTCAGTTCCCCCAGCGGCCCGACCTGGCTCAGTAGCAGAGGAGGCAGTTCAAGCAATTCGAGCAGGCGCGCCCAACGGTTGAGGGTGACCTGATCCACCTGCCCCTGGCGTAACAACGCATTGAGATTGAAGCGCCCGGCGAGGTCATCGATATCGATTCGGATCTGCGCATCTTCAACGTCGAAACCCGGCGCCATGGCCGTCCAGCCTTGAAACCGCTCGACGGGTTTTTCCGCGTCCTGTAACGCGTCGCGCAACAGCAACAACGCCCAGGTTTCCCCGCCCGATGCGAGCTGCCGCAGCTGTATCTGCAGCAACTGTTGCCCACTGCTTTGCAGCGAAAGGTGATGGCTGCGCAACAAGCCGCCGGTGATCAGCAGCGCCAGGCTCATGACCAGCAATACACTGATCAACGCAATGCCGCGTTGGCGCCCGTTCATGGCAATGCACCCGGCATCGGCAACACCCGACGAATCGATTTGAAGCGCCCGGCCGAGACTTGCACCTCCAGCGCCATAAGCGCCTTCGTATCCTGCCCGGCCGACCAATGAGCGACCCAGCCGGACTGGCTGTCGAACAGACGCCAGCGCAACTCACGAACACCTTCGAGCAGTCGTTGCCGTTGCACGAACTCCGTACCTTCGCCCTGGCTTTCGCGCCACAGCACGCTGCCTTCGAGTCGATAGGTCAGCATCTGGCGCTCACTGCGCGGTTGGTCCAGAGGATTGCGCCAGTGACTGCGCTGGAACTGAAAAAGCGGCGGTGCGAGCACCATCGGCTGCGCAGCGACGTGCAGCAGATCCCGCTCGATCACCGCCATCGCTCGTTGCAGGTTCCTCAGCTCTCGCTCGTGGGCCGCCGTGCCCTGTTGCACTCGCAGCACGCTATCGAACAAGCCCCAACTGGCCAGCCCCAGCACGGCGAAGATGGCCATGGCGATGACCAGCTCCAGCAAGGTGAACCCACGCTGCCTACTCATGGCTCGCGGGTATCCAGCCGCTGGCACGATACATCGCGTGCGCACTGTTCGCCGGGCTGACCTGAATGTCGACCTGGAGTAAACGCAGATCGCGGGTGGCGCTGATGTGCTGTTGCAGCACCCAGTCGCGCTGATCCATGGACACGACCTGTTGTTGCTGGCCGACCGCCAGGCCGGATTGCAGGCGTAGCTCGTTCAACCGGTTATCCGCCAGCCACGCCGCGAACAGCCGTGTCTCGACGGCGTTGCGCTGCTTCACCGCATATTGACTGGCCGACAGCACGGCTGCCGCCAGTGTCGCGAAGACCGCCAGGGCCACCATGATCTCCAGCAGCGTGAAGCCGCCCATGGACGACAAGGATGACCGGCTAGCCATCGATCGCCACCTCGCCGATGCCATCGCCGGACAGGCTCAACCAGGTCCTGTTGCCGGACTCGAATGTCAGCGTGAAGGCACTGGTTTCATCGTTGCTGAGCAACAGCAACTGCGGCGGTCCTTCTTCGGCGTCCAGCCCTACCGCATAGCCGTCCTGCTGCAAACGTACTCGCACGCTCAGGGGCCAGTCAGTCAGTTCCTTCACCGGCTCCCACCCACGAACTCCCAGATGCATCAGCCGGTAGCCACGGGCACTCAGCCGCAGGCCATATTCCTGGCCTTCGAACACCGCACGCTCACGCAACTGATGAATCACCTGAACCATCGCCTCGGCTTCCTGCCTGACCTCGCGCGCGGGACTGCCCCCACCGACAAAGCTCACCATGCCCAGCAAGACGCCAACCACGACAATCACGATCATCAGCTCCAATAACGTAAACCCCCGACAGCGGTAACCCACGGATCAATGGCCCCAATTGCCGATTTCGGCTGCAAACCCTTCGCCGCCCGCTACGCCATCGGCGCCCAGGGAATACAGGTCGTAAGTGCCGTCTACCGACCGCACACCCGGGTTGAGGTACTGATAAGGCGTGTTCCACGGGTCGACCGGCATGCTCTTGAGGTAGCCCTGAGGGTTCCAGCCACGCGCCACGGGCAGCCCGGAGGGGCGCTTGACCAGCGCTTCCAGGCCTTGCTGGGTCGATGGGTAATGGGCGTTGTCGAGGCGATACATTTCCAGGGCTGTGGCGATGGCCTGGATATCGATTCTGGCGGCAGTGACCTTGGCTTGATCGGGGCGGCTCATGAACTGTGGCACCACGATAGCCCCCAGCACGCCGATGATGACTACCACCACCATGATTTCGATCAGGGTAAAACCGCGTTGCGCGCGGGAAAGGTTTTTGCAGACAGGTTGCATGGATCAATTCACCAATTGGTTGAGGCTGAGAATCGGGAGCAGGATGGCCATGACGATCAGCAGCACGACGCCGCCCATCAACACCAGCATGGCCGGCTCGAAGAGGCCCACCACCAGCGCAATGCGCGCGGCGAGGCTGTTTTCCTGTTGTTCGGCGGCCCGGGCCAGCATGCGGTCGAGTTCGCCGGCACGTTCGCCGCTGGCGATCATGTGCAGCATCATCGGCGGGATGTCACCGCTCAGCTCCAGGCCACGGGTCAGCGTTGCGCCTTCGCGGACCGAGCGGGCGACATCGACCATCCGCGCGCGGATGGTCAGGTTGCCGATGACCGCGGCAGCAATTTCCAGGGCATCCACCAACGGCACGGCACTTTTGCCGAGGATTGCCAGGGTGCTGGCAAACCGTGCGGCTTCCATGGCACGCAGCACTTCACCGAGGACTGGCGCATTCAGCACCCAACGATGCCAGCGCAGGCGCCACTGCGGCTGCTGCCAGCTCCAGCGCCACAGGCCGAACAGCGTCGCCAGCAAGCCCATCAACAACAGGAAATGGTTGCGCAGGCCGTTGCTCACGCCGATCAGCGCCCGGGTCAGCCAGGGCAACGGCTGACCGCTGTCGACGAAGATCTTCACCACATCCGGTACCACATAACCAAGCAGAAAACCGACGATTGCCAAGCTGGCCAACATCAGGATCAACGGGTACACCAGGGCCATCTGGATCTTTTGCCGCGAGGCCTGGCGGGCCTGGGTGTAGGCCGCCAGTTGCTCCAGCACATGGCCCAGATGCCCCGAGCGTTCCCCGGCGGCCACGGTGGCGCGGAACAACTCGGGGAAGGCCCTGGGAAACTGCCCCAGTGCCGAGGCCAGTGCGTGGCCTTCCATCACCCGGCCTCTGACCGCCCAGAGCAAGCTCGCAACCTTGCGCTTCGAGCTCTGCTTCGCCACCGCATCGAGCGCTTCCTCCAGGGGCAGTCCGGCCTGAACCAGCGTTGACAGTTGCAACGTCAACAACGCCAGATCAGCAGCACTCAGGCGTCCACCTCGCGACTGCTGACCCGCCCCGCCGCCCCTGACCTCGGTCAAGACACGCGGCCACAAACCACGTTCACGCAACAACTGTCGCCCATGGCGGGGCCCATCGGCCTCCAGCCGTCCCTTGCAGGATCGTCCCTGGGCATCGCGGGCGCGGTAGTCGAAGGTCGGCACCGGTCAGTTCTCCTGGGTCACACGCAGCAACTCATCGAGACTGGTCAACCCTTCCAGCACCCGCTGGCGCCCGTCCTGGAACAGGCTGCGCGAGACCTTGCGCGTTTCGTCGACGAGGATTTGCTCGCTGGCGCCCTGATGGATCAACGCCGAGACGGCGGGTGTGACGCTGATCAGTTCATAAATCCCGATGCGTCCGCGATAGCCGTGCTGGCACTGTTCACAGCCCAAGGCCTTGAACAGGGTGTGCGGCGTGCTCGTGTCGAGCCCAAGACGCTGGCAGGCCGCCGCATCGGCGAGGTACGAAACCTTGCAATGAGGGCACAGGGTGCGCAACAGACGCTGGGCCAGAACGCCCACCAGCGAGGACGCCAGCAGATAGGCATCGACGCCCATGTCTACCAGTCGCGTGACTGCGCCGGCCGCGCTGTTGGTGTGCAAGGTCGAGAGCACCAGATGCCCGGTCAAGGACGCCTGGACAGCGATTTCGGCGGTTTCGCGGTCACGGATTTCGCCAACCATCACCACGTCCGGGTCCTGGCGCAAAATCGCCCGCAGGCCCCGGGCGAAGGTCATGTCGACCTTCGGATTGACCGGCATCTGGCCGACACCCGGCAGGTGGTATTCGATCGGGTCTTCGACCGTCAGGATGTTGCGGGTCTGGTCGTTCAGGCTGCTCAGGGCGGCGTACAGGCTGGTGGTCTTGCCGGAACCGGTCGGCCCGGTCACCAGCACAATACCGTGGGGCTTGCCCAACAGATGGCGCAGGGCCGCGAGGATATCGTCCGGCATGCCCAGCCGGTGCAGGTCCAGGCGCCCGGCCTGCTTGTCGAGCAAACGCAGTACCACCCGTTCGCCGTGGGCCGAAGGCAGCGTCGAGACCCGCACATCGACTTCATGCCCGGCCAGGCGCAAGGCCATTCGCCCATCCTGGGGTACGCGTTTTTCCGCGATGTCCAGGCGCGCCATGACCTTGATCCGCGACACCAGCAGTGTCGCCAGTTCGCGCTTGGGCCTGAGCATTTCACGCAGTTGGCCATCCACCCGCATACGCACCGACAGGTACTGTTCGAAGGTTTCCAGGTGCACATCCGAGGCATGCTCACGCACCGCTTCACCGAGCAACGCGTTGATCAGGCGAATGATCGGCGCGTCGCCCTGTTGCTCCAGCAGGTCGGCGGTTTGCGGAACCTGATCGACCAGGCTGAGCAAGTCCAGTTCTTCGTCCAGCCCTTGGGCAACTTGCTCCACCGCACTGCGCCCCTCGCGATAGGCCGCCGCCAGGCGCGAGGCGTACTCATCGGCCCCGACGATTTGAAACGGCAACGCCCGTCCGCACACCCGGCGCGCTTCCGCCAATGCAGTGAGCGGCGCATCACTACGCAGGGCAAGGCGCAGGTCGTCGCCGTCATGCTCCAGCAACACACCAAAACGCCGGGCGAAGCCGAAGGGCAATTGCTCGCAGAGTTCGCTCATGGATTCACTGCGCCTTGCCGCGCAAATCGAACACTGGCGCGTCGGTGGCCGGTTCGAACAACCCGCGCGCCTCGGATGGCAGCAACAACGAGTTGTTTTCCCCCGCCCCTGATTTGCTCAAGTCACGCAGCGCGTTGTAACGCTGCTGGCTGATCTGGGACAGGTCTTCCTTGCTGCGCACGATGGTCGGGCGCAAGAACACCATCAGGTTGCTTTTGGTCTGGGTGTCACGATTCCAGCGGAAGATCGCGCCGAGGTAGGGAATGTCCCGCAACAGCGGCACGCCGCTTTTCTGGGTACGCACGCTGTCCCTGATCAGGCCGCCGATCACGATGATTTCGCCATCGTCGGCGAGGATGGTGCTCTTGAGCGCTCGCTTGTTGGTGATCAGGTCCGAGGAATCAATGCCCGACACCGAAGGCGCGATGTCCGACACCTCCTGCTCGACCTCCAGGCGTAACGTCGAGCCTTCGTTGATGTAAGGCTTGATCTTCAGGCTGATGCCGACGTCCTTGCGCTCGACGGTGGTGAACGGATTCTCCGCGCCGTTGCTGTTGGTGGCATAGGAGCCGGTCTTGAACGGCACGTTCTGGCCGACGATGATTTCGGCTTCCTGATTGTCCAGGGTCAACAGGCTTGGCGTGGACAGCAGGTTGCTGTGGGTGTTGCTGGCCAGGGCCGAAACCAGCGCACCGAAGCGGTCGCCGCCCAGTTGCAGGATCGCCCCTTCCGGCGCCGATCTTTTCTCGTCGAACTTCAGCCCGCCGATGATCGGAATGTCGGTGCCGGGAAAGTTGATGAAGCCCTTGGCGTCACCCGTGTTGAGGTTCCACTGCACGCCGACGGCCTCGGCGATGTCGCCGGAGATTTCGACGATTGCGGCATGGATCAACACCTGGGCCCGTGGCTGGTCCAGCTGACGCACGATGTTTTCGATGGTCCGCACCTGCGCGGGTTCGGCGATCAGCACCAGCGCGTTCTGGCTTTCGTCGGCCTTGATCATGAAGGCCGCACCGCCAGACGTGTCCTTGGCGCTGCCGACGGCGGAAGTCTGCTTTCTGCCCTGCCCCATCGACTCAAGAATCTCGGCCAACTGCTTGGCATCGCTGTGGCGCAGGCGAATCACCCGGGCATTGTCGAGGGTTGTGGTGGCCGGCGTATCGAGACCCCGGGCCAGTTCGATCAAGCGCTGGCGGACGACCGGCGGACCAATGAAAATCAGGCGATTGGTCCTGGTGTCGGCCAGCACCTGTATGGCTGACTCGGCATTGCGCTTGCCCATGGAGGCCTCGATCACCGGCGCGACATCGCCCGCCTGGGCATGCTTGAGCTGGACCACCGCGTGCAGGTTGTTCTGTCCGGAATCCAGTTCACGGATCACCCGGGCGATGCGCTTCACATTGGCGGCCGTATCGGTCAGCACCAACGCGTTGGCCGACACCGAGGGGCCAACATAACCATTGGCAGAGACCAATGGCCGCACCAACCCGGCAATATCGGTGGCGCTACCGGTGTTCAACGCGATGACCTCGGTCACGAACTGCGACGCCGTGGTGGTTTTTACCGTGCCCTGGCCGGCCCGGGTCCTGGCCTCGGCAACCGGGGTGATGAGAATCCGGTCGCCCTCATCGATCACTGTGAAGTTATGGGCATCGAGCACCGAATAGAACAACCGGCGCACCCCTTCACGATCGAGGGCCTGCCGGGACATGACGGTGATTCGACCGGAGACTTTGGGGTCCAGTACCACGGTGGTCCCCAGAATGTTGGAGATCTCTTCGACGATGTCGCGCAGCTCTGCGTTGTTCATCGCCAGTTGCCATTTTTCTTCGGCGCCTCGAAGCGTGCCCGAGAAGGCGGCAGCCGCCAAAACGGCAAGCACAAGCATGGAGCGCAGCCAATACGCGCCGACGAAGCTGTTCATTAAATTCATCACTCTGGTTGCCCGGGGAACGGGCGTAAAAAACGCGTGGTCGTGGTAACCGGTAGAGAATCGACAGATGAATCGAGTCCCTTCAGAAAACGTGCGCCAGAGGGTGCGAGCGTCAGCATCTCCTCTCGTCCCTTGTTCCACAGCACAACCTGATGGGGCTCGATACGACGCAGGAAGCTGCCACCAGGCAAGCGCTCACCCACCTGATAGAGACGAGAACCTTGAGCATTGCCCAGCAGTGCTTTGGATAATCCGCTGCTGACAAAGCTCGCTTGCAATGTCAGCGGCTCGGCGCTCGGCTGCGGCGTGGCCTCCGTAGTCAGGCCGAACACAATGGCAATCGATGCTGCTTCGAGCGGTTCACGTACAAGCACTGTCTGCAGGGTTGCGACGTCGGGCGACGGTGAAGCCAGACGTTCGCGAAATTCCCGCTCCTGCCACGCCAGAAACACCGCGCAGCCCACTGGCAACGCGAGCCAACAAACGTTGATCAGGCATAGCCGAAAGCGTTGTCCGGAGAAATTCGAAACCTTCATCATCAACTCGACACTCAACAGGGGCGCCTGGCTTCAGGCGACCTTTTTCAGGTCGCCTGAAGCCAGTTGCAGGGACTTACAACTTGTCCCACGCCATGTGCCAATGAGCACCGACACCTGGTTCAAAACCGTTGGCAGTGGGGCTGTACTGCTTGCAGTAACCCGACTCGGGGAATGGCTTGCACTCAAAGACTTCGTTGGTCTTCGGTTGCAGAACCTTGGTACCGGCGGTGTAGTCGCCGAGGCCTTCAGGGAACACGAAATCGTATTCGACGCCGGCACCTTCGCCAGTCAGTTGGGTGGTCTGGGTGTCCTGACGGGTGGTGCGGCCATCCAGGGTGGTGCCGACCAGGGTCAGGGTGTGCGCACCCGGGTTGCTGCGTACATCCATGGACAGCCAGGTGGAGCCGCTGGCCACTTGTGCCGACGTGGTGCCTACCGGTTTGTTGTTCTGGTCGAGCAAGGTCGCTTCGACGTTCATCGGACGGTTCGAGATCATGCTGAACTCGACCTTCGCCCGGCCTTTATCCAGAACGTATTCGGCTTGCTGCGAGGCCACCGACATGCGCGCAGCGGCGTCGTCCTTCATGTCCAGCTGCACTTCGTAGCGGACTACCCCGCTTTCTTTTTGTGCGTAAAGGCTGTTGGCGCCTTTAACCGGCTCGACATTGCCGCTCTCGTCACGGATACCGGCGCGAACGAGGGTGTGGGTCTGGTTGATTTTTTCTGCCAGCTTGAACGACCAGTTTTGCGGCGACCCTTCTTCAGCGTTGTCGATGCTGATTTCGACGCTGTAGTCCGGGCTCTCGCCATTGGCGGAGAACGCACGGGCCTTGACCTTGTCACCCACCAGCAACGCGGCTGATGGTGCAATGCTGCCCACCGAGGACCAGCCGCCCGGCAGATCCGGTTCGGCCAGGATGTTCACGTCTGCCGCGTTGTAAAACGCGGCATCGGTGTCACCGACGGTCCAGATGGCCAGGACGACGTGATGACCGGACTTGTCTGCCGGTAGGGTGCAGTTGTGCTTGTCACCGGACTCGGGACGCTGATTGCCGCCGTCGATGGTGCAGAACGGCGTGCTTTCAAAGGAGGCGCGCTTGAGCGACTCATTCGGGTTCCAGCCGTTGCGGGTAATGAAATACTCGTGCTTGGTGGCTGGGTGAACCGCGGTGTAACGCCATTGGAAATCGATGTTGCGGTCCTTGATTTCCGTCAGGTGCCAACGGGTGGCGGACTGCGCATCCATGGCAGAGAACAGCGAGTGACCACCGCTGGCGATCTTGCCGTCGACCGGTCCCTGCAAGGGAGCACCGCCGACGCCGGCCGGAAAGCCTTTGAAGGTTTCACCAACACTCTGCGGCTCGTACTGGGCGCCACCGCAGTTGGTGTTCAAGCCTTTCTGGCAAGCCAGCGCGCGCGAAGGCGGCACTTCCAGATAGCCATGGGCGGAAACGGTTTGAGAGGCCAGCATTGCCGATAACAGGATCATCGATGAAGTGCAGGCGGTTAATGCACTTCTCTTTTCAAACTTGATTTTCATGATGTATTCCAGACTGCTTATCGAAAACAGGGCGCCTTGTGGGCGCCACTGTTCGCTTCGTGATTGTTCGGCGATACGCCGGACAAGGGCCTGGAACCTTACGGGGATGGAAGAAAATTCTATGTAGGAGTAATCGCCGCACGAGGCAGGAACAGTCTCTCCATTCCTCGATCCGACAAAGAAAGAAAACATTCTTACAACAAGTGATGCTTTATCGATTGAGCTTTTGAACGGCACAAAAAAACCTGTCCGGCACGAGGCGGGACAGGCTTTGTCGAAACGGGCAATCGCTATTCGTGATACTGCGCCGACAGCTCATGTACCGCGCGCAGGAACGCGCCAGCATGTTCCGGATCGACTTCCGGCGTGATGCCATGGCCGAGGTTGAACACGTGGCCGCTGCCTTTGCCGTAGCTGGCCAGGATGCGCCCGACTTCCGCACGAATCGCTTCCGGCTTGGCGTAGAGCACGGTCGGGTCCATGTTGCCTTGCAGTGCGACCTTGTCGCCGACACGGGCGCGGGCGCTGCCGATGTCGCAGGTCCAGTCCAGGCCCAGTGCATCAGCACCAGCGTCGGCGATGCTTTCCAGCCACAGACCGCCGCTCTTGGTGAACAGGATCACCGGCACCTTGCGGCCTTCGTGCTCGCGGATCAGGCCGCTGACGATTTTCTTCATGTAGGCCAGGGAGAACTCCTGGTACGCCGCCGCCGAGAGGGCGCCGCCCCAGCTGTCGAAGATCTGCACCGCTTGCGCACCGGCCATGATCTGGCCGTTGAGGTAGCTGGTGACCGTCTGCGCGAGCTTGTCCAGCAGCAGGTGCAGGGCTTGCGGATTGTCGTAGAGCATGGTTTTAGTCTTGCGGTAGTCTTTCGACGAACCGCCTTCGACCATGTAGGTGGCCAGTGTCCACGGGCTGCCGGAGAAGCCGATCAGCGGCACACGGCCGTTCAGTTCGCGGCGGATGGTGCTGACCGCGTCCATCACATAGCCCAGGTCTTTGTGCGGGTCAGGAATCGGCAAGGCTTCGATGTCGGCCAGGGTGCTGACGACTTTCTTGAAGCGCGGACCTTCGCCGGTTTCGAAGTACAGGCCCTGGCCCATGGCATCGGGGATGGTCAGGATATCGGAGAAGAGGATCGCCGCGTCCAGTTGTGGATAGCGGTCGAGCGGCTGCATCGTGACTTCGCAAGCGAACGCCGGGTTCATGCACAGGCTCATGAAATCACCGGCCTTGGCACGGCTGGCGCGGTATTCAGGCAGGTAGCGACCGGCCTGACGCATCATCCACACGGGGGTGACGTCTACGGGTTGCTTGAGCAGGGCGCGCAGGAAACGGTCGTTCTTCAGGGCAGTCATGTCGGCATCCGGAAAAAAAGTGAGGGCATTTTCTCAGAGCCGGACGCAAAAGGCACGGTTGCAGGTCAGCCTTTTGTCTATCGGGTCAATTTGTCGCAATGTAAACGCGGTTTTCGCAACACCACGAAACAACTGTGGGAGCGGGCTTGCTCGCGAAGAGGCCGTCACATTCAACAGAAATGTTGACTGACAAACCGCCTTCGCGAGCAAGCCCGCTCCCACATTTGATTGCATTCCAATACAGGAAAGTAATCAGACGCCCAGATAATCCAGGATCCCTTCAGCCGCATTGCGGCCTTCGAAGATCGCCGTCACTACCAGGTCAGAACCGCGAACCATGTCGCCACCGGCGAAGATCTTCGGGTTGCTGGTCTGGTGCTTGTACTGACCTTGCTCAGGCGCCACCACGCGGCCCTGGCTGTCGGTCTGGATTTCGAACTGTTCGAACCACGGTGCCGGGCTCGGACGGAAACCGAAGGCGATAACCACGGCGTCGGCCGGGATGATCTCTTCGGAGCCCGGGATCGGCTCGGGGCTGCGACGGCCACGGGCATCCGGCTCGCCGAGACGGGTCTCGACCACCTTCACGCCTTCGACCTTGTCTTCACCGACAATGGCGATCGGCTGGCGGTTGTAGAGGAACTTCACGCCTTCTTCCTTGGCGTTCTTCACCTCTTTGCGCGAGCCCGGCATGTTCGCTTCGTCACGACGATAGGCGCAGGTCACCGACTTGGCGCCCTGGCGGATCGACGTACGGTTGCAGTCCATCGCCGTGTCGCCACCACCCAGTACCACGACCTTCTTGCCTTTCATGTCGACGAAATCTTCCGGCGACTTTTCAAAGCCAAGGTTGCGGTTGACGTTGGCGATCAGGAAGTCCAGTGCGTCGTACACGCCCGGCAGGTCTTCACCGGCAAAACCGCCCTTCATGTAGGTGTAGGTGCCCATGCCCATGAATACGGCATCGTATTCTTCGAGCAGTTGCTCCATGGTCACGTCCTTGCCCACCTCGGTGTTGAGGCGGAACTCGATGCCCATGCCGCTGAAAACTTCGCGACGATTGCTCAGCACGGTCTTTTCCAGCTTGAACTCGGGGATACCGAAGGTCAGCAGACCGCCGATTTCCGGGTTCTTGTCGAACACCACCGGCGTCACGCCACCGCGCACCAGCACGTCGGCACAACCCAGGCCCGCCGGGCCCGCACCGATGATCGCGACACGCTTGCCGGTCGGCTTGACCTTGGACATGTCCGGGCGCCAGCCCATGGCGAACGCGGTGTCGGTGATGTACTTCTCCACCGAACCGATGGTCACCGCGCCGAAGCCGTCGTTGAGGGTGCAGGCACCCTCGCACAGACGGTCCTGCGGGCACACCCGGCCGCAGACTTCCGGCAGGGTGTTGGTCTGGTGCGACAACTCGGCGGCCTGGAGGATGTTGCCCTCGGCCACCAGTTTCAGCCAGTTGGGAATGAAGTTGTGCACCGGGCACTTCCATTCGCAATACGGGTTACCGCAACCCAGGCAGCGGTGGGCCTGGTCGGCCGACTGCTGGGGTTTGAAGGGTTCGTAGATTTCCACGAACTCTTTCTTGCGTTGACGCAACAGTTTCTTCTTCGGATCCTTGCGCCCGACCTCGATGAACTGGAAGTCATTATTCAGACGTTCAGCCATTTTAAAACCTCATCAAACTCTTCAGGCGCATATCACTGCGGGTTGGCACGGGTGCTGGAAAGCAACGTTTTCAAGCTGGCAGCCTTGGGCTTGACCAACCAGAAACGGCGCAGGTAGTCATCGAGGTTCTCGGCGAGTTCACGACCCCATTCGCTGTCGGTTTCCTCGACGTACTCGTTCAGCACGCGTTGCAGGTGGCTACGGTAGGCTTCCATCGCCTCGCCGCTGATCCGCTGGATTTCCACCAGTTCGTGGTTGACCCGGTCAACGAAGGTGTTGTCCTGGTCGAGCACGTAGGCGAAACCGCCGGTCATGCCAGAGCCGAAGTTGTAACCGGTCTTGCCCAATACGCAGACGAAACCACCGGTCATGTACTCGCAGCAGTGATCGCCAGTGCCTTCCACGACGGTGTGGGCACCGGAGTTACGCACGGCGAAACGCTCGCCCGCGGTGCCGGCGGCAAACAGCTTGCCGCCAGTGGCGCCGTACAGGCAGGTGTTGCCGATGATGGCACTGTCCTGGGTGCGGTAGACACTGCCCTTCGGCGGAACGATCACCAGCTTGCCGCCGGTCATGCCCTTGCCGACGTAGTCGTTGGCATCGCCTTCCAGGTACATGTGCAGGCCACCGGCGTTCCACACGCCGAAGCTTTGCCCGGCCGTGCCTTTGAAGCGGAACGTGACCGGCGCGTTGGCCATGCCCTGGTTGCCGTGCTTGCGCGCGATTTCGCCGGAGATCCGCGCGCCGATGGAACGGTCGCAGTTGCAGATATCCAGGGCGAATTCAGCGCCGCTCAGGTCGTTGATCGCCGAGGTGGCCATATCGACCATTTTCTCGGCCAGCAGGCCCTTGTCGAACGGCGGGTTGCGTTCAACGCCACAGAACTGCGGCTTGTCCGCCGGCACGTGGTCGCTGCCCAGCAATGGAGTCAGGTCCAGGTGATGCTGCTTGGCGGTCTGGCCTTCGAGGACTTCCAGCAGATCGGTACGGCCGATCAGTTCTTCGAGGGAACGCACGCCCAGCTTGGCCAGCCACTCACGGGTTTCTTCGGCGACGTAGGTGAAGAAATTCACCACCATGTCGACGGTACCGATGTAGTGATCCTTGCGCAGCTTCTCGTTCTGGGTCGCGACGCCGGTGGCGCAGTTGTTCAGGTGGCAGATGCGCAGGTATTTGCAGCCCAGGGCGATCATTGGCGCAGTGCCGAAGCCGAAGCTTTCAGCGCCGAGGATTGCCGCCTTGATCACGTCGAGGCCGGTTTTCAGGCCGCCGTCGGTCTGCACCCGCACTTTGCCGCGCAGGTCGTTGCCACGCAGGGTCTGGTGGGTTTCGGCTAGGCCGAGCTCCCACGGAGCGCCCGCGTACTTGATCGAGGTCAGCGGCGACGCGCCGGTGCCGCCGTCGTAGCCGGAGATGGTGATCAAGTCCGCGTAGGCCTTGGCCACACCGGCGGCGATGGTGCCAACGCCGGCTTCTGCTACCAGTTTCACCGAGACCAGTGCCTTCGGGTTGACTTGTTTCAGGTCGAAAATCAGCTGCGACAAGTCTTCGATCGAGTAGATGTCGTGGTGCGGCGGCGGCGAAATCAGGGTCACGCCCGGCACTGCGTAACGCAGTTTGGCGATCAGACCGTTGACCTTGCCACCTGGCAGTTGACCGCCCTCGCCGGGCTTGGCGCCCTGGGCGACCTTGATCTGCAGCACTTCGGCATTGACCAGGTATTCCGGGGTTACACCGAAACGGCCGGTTGCCACCTGCTTGATTTTCGAGCTCTTGATGGTGCCGTAGCGCGCCGGGTCTTCGCCGCCTTCGCCGGAGTTGGAACGCGCACCGAGGCGGTTCATGGCTTCGGCCAGGGCTTCGTGAGCTTCCGGCGACAGGGCGCCCAGGGAGATACCGGCGGAGTCGAAGCGCTTGAGCACCGATTCCAGCGGTTCGATCTCGCTCATATCCAATGGAGTGTCGAGGGTTTTGACTTTCAGCAAGTCGCGGATCATCGACACCGGACGGTTGTCCACCAGCGACGTGTATTCCTTGAACTTGCTGTAGTCGCCCTGCTGCACAGCGGCTTGCAGGGTGTTGACCACGTCCGGGTTGTAGGCGTGGTACTCGCCACCGTGGACGAACTTCAGCAAACCACCCTGCTGGATCGGCTTGCGCGGGCTCCAGGCTTCGGTGGCCAGCGCTTTCTGCTCGGCTTCGATGTCGACGAAACGCGCACCCTTGATGCGGCTCGGCACGCCCTTGAAGCTCAGGTTGCAGACTTCCTCGGACAGGCCGATCGCTTCGAACAGTTGTGCTCCGCGATAGGAGGTGATGGTCGAGATGCCCATCTTCGACAGGATCTTGAGCAGGCCCTTGGTGATGCCTTTACGGTAGTTCTTGAACACCTCATAGAGGTCGCCCAGCACTTCACCGGTACGGATCAGGTCGCCCAGCACTTCGTAGGCCAGGAACGGGTAAACGGCAGAGGCGCCGAAACCGATCAACACGGCGAAGTGGTGCGGATCGCGAGCGGTCGCGGTTTCCACCAGGATGTTGGAATCGCAACGCAGGCCTTTTTCGGTCAGACGGTGGTGCACCGCACCGGTGGCCAGGGAAGCGTGGATCGGCAACTTGCCCGGGGCGATGTGACGGTCACTCAGCACGACCTGGGTACGACCGGCGCGCACGGCTTCTTCAGCCTGATCGGCCACGTTGCGGATCGCCGCTTCGAGGCCGACGCTTTCGTCGTAGTTGAGGTCGATGATCGCGCGCTCGAAGCCCGGACGATCGAGGTTCATCAGCGAGCGCCACTTGGCCGGGGAAATGACCGGCGAGCTGAGGATCACGCGCGAAGCGTGTTCCGGCGACTCCTGGAAGATGTTGCGCTCGGCACCGAGGCAGATTTCCAGCGACATGACGATGGCTTCACGCAGCGGGTCAATCGGCGGGTTGGTGACCTGCGCGAACTGCTGGCGGAAATAGTCGTACGGCGTGCGCACGCGCTGGGACAGCACGGCCATCGGCGTATCGTCACCCATCGAGCCCACGGCTTCGTAGCCTTGCTCGCCGAGCGGACGCAGCACCTGGTCGCGCTCTTCGAACGTGACCTGGTACATCTTCATGTATTGCTTGAGCTGATCGACGTCGTAGAACGCCGAACCGTGGTCGTTGTCTTCCATGGTCGCCTGGATGCGCAGGGCATTCTTGCGCAGCCATTGCTTGTACGGGTGACGGGACTTCAGACGGTTGTCGATCGCATCGGTGTCGAGGATCTGACCGGTTTCGGTGTCCACGGCAAAGATCTGGCCCGGGCCAACGCGCCCCTTGGCGATCACGTCTTCAGGCTGGTAGTTCCAGACGCCGATTTCCGAAGCCAGGGTGATGAAACCGTTCTTGGTGGTGACCCAACGCGCCGGACGCAGACCGTTACGGTCGAGCAGGCACACCGCGTAGCGACCGTCGGTCATTACCACGCCGGCCGGGCCGTCCCACGGTTCCATGTGCATCGAGTTGTATTCGTAGAACGCACGCAGATCCGGGTCCATGGTCTCGACGTTCTGCCACGCAGGCGGAATGATCATCCGCACGCCACGGAACAGGTCGATGCCACCGGTGACCATCAGTTCCAGCATGTTGTCCATGCTCGAGGAGTCGGAACCGACGCGGTTGACCAGCGGGCCGAGTTCTTCCAGGTCCATCAAGTCGTTGGTGAACTTGGTGCGACGAGCCACGGCCCAGTTGCGGTTGCCGGTGATGGTATTGATCTCGCCGTTGTGCGCCAGGAAGCGGAACGGTTGAGCCAGTGGCCATTTCGGCAAGGTGTTGGTGGAGAAGCGCTGGTGGAACACGCAAATCGAGGTTTGCAGGCGCTCATCGCTCAGGTCCGGATAGAAGGCGGTCAAGTCCGCCGGCATCATCAGGCCTTTGTAAATGATGGTCTTGTGGGAAAAGCTGCAGACGTAGTGGTCGGTGTCGGCGGCATTGGCCACGGACGAGCGACGACGGGAGGTGAACAGCTTGACGGCCATGTCCTGATCGCTCAGGCCTTCACCACCGATGAACACTTGCTCGATCTGCGGCAGGCGCTCAAGGGCGAGGCGACCGAGGACGCTGGTGTCGATCGGCACTTTGCGCCAGCCGACCAGTTGCAGACCGGCGGCCAGGATCTCGCGGTTCATGTTCTCGCGAGCGGCTTCGGCCTTGACTGGGTCCTGGTTGAAGAAAACCATGCCCACAGCGTATTGCTTGGGCATTTCGACGCCGAAGGTTTCCTGGGCGATGGCTCGCAGGAACACGTCCGGCTTTTGAATCAGCAGACCGCAACCGTCACCGGTCTTGCCGTCGGCATTAATCCCACCGCGGTGGGTCATGCAGGTCAGGGCCTCGATGGCCGTTTGCAAAAGGGTATGACTGGGCTCGCCCTGCATATGGGCAATCAGGCCGAAACCGCAGTTATCCTTGAATTCATCTGGTTGGTACAGACCTGCTTTCATAGACACTTTCTCACCAGGCTGCTTCTCGCGAAGCAAATTTCTTTTCAATTCAACCACTTACCAACCGCGCCGAACGTACGCCGGCTTTGCGGGGGCAAAAGGGAGGTCATTGTACACACCGACACAGAGGCTCACAAATTTGACGACGAAATGTCGCAAATCTATGTCGCATTTGTGAAAGGTTTAAAGCGATCTGCTGTGCTAGTCAAAACTTTTTTTAATTCTGACCGCAACGACTCAAAGACTACTGTGACGCAGACACCACAAGGCACGCAGCCCGGAAGGTTGCGCGCACTTGTAGAAATTTTGAGGTGCTTGGAGAGGCGGCCTGGGTAAGGCCGCCGAATCTTCAGCGAGTTGTTGCCAGTTCCTGTTGGACGCTGGCGACAGTGCGAGGCCAAGGTTTACCAGCCTGAACCTTCGCTGGCAAGGCCTTGATGGCGGAAACGGCTGCATCACGATTGGCGAAGTTGCCGTAGGTGATCACGTAGAGCGGCTTGCCATTGAGGACTTTCTTGAAATAACGGTACTCGCCGCCCTGCTCCTTGACGAAGCTTTGTGCGGCAGTTTCGGAGCTGGTGCCGAGGATTTGCACTACATAGTTACCCGGTGCCTGACCGGCGTACCAGGTGCCGCCAGCGGCCTTGGCCGCCGGAGCCGGTTTCTCGGCAGGCTTGGCCGCCGCGGCAACGACTGGCTTGGCTGGCGCTGGTGCAGGCTTGGCCACTGGAGCAGGCGCTGGTACAGGCGCTGGCTTGGCGGTGGCGACCTGAGTCGGCGCAGGCGTCGGCTTGGCCGCTGGTGTCGGCGCAGGGCCGGCAGGAACGCCCACAGGCGGCGCAGTGGTGGTCACGGTCGGCGGAGTGGCGCTGGAGCCTTCAACCGGCACCCCGTCGTCACCTTCGGTAATGCCACCTGCCGCTTCAGCCAGCGGACCGCGCATCACCGGTTGCGAGTTACCGACCAACGGCAACGGCATCGGCTGCGTGTTGCCAGCGAACTCTACGGCCGGAGCGCCGCCATTCGCTGTTGGCTGACCCTGGCCAAGCGGCAGTTGCGCCTGTTCATTGGCCGGCGCACCGGTGGTCGGTGCCTTGTTGCGACCTGGAATCAACCAGGCGGCAGCTACCGCGACCACGACCACGGCGGAAATCGCCAACACGTGTTTCTTCGGCATATTGAACCCCATTTTTGGACGCTTGACCGCTGAGCGGCTGGCGATCATGGCTTCGATCATTGCATCGCGGGCGACCTGATTGATGCTGCCAGGCCAACCTTCGGAGCTTTCGTGAATATCAGAGATCTGATCCGCGGTGAAAAGTTCGATACCGCGACCAGCGCCTTCGAGCCGCTGCTCCAGATATTCGCGGGTTTCCTCTTCGGTGTAGGGCTGCAGCTCGATGACGTGGAAACGCTCTTCCTCGAGATGCAAAGCCTCAAGCTGAGCAATCAGCGAGGTCTCACCGAACAGGAACACATGCGGGCGGCCTTCCGGCGCACCGGCAGCCAGGACCATCAGAGCCTCAAGGGCGGACTCGTCGAGTTGTTCGGCGTCATCGACCAGCAGATAGACTTCCTGCCCGGTCAGTGCAAGCTGCACCACCTGGGCCAGAATAGCGTCGGCATCAGCCTGGCCGACGTTCAACGCCTGGGCCACCTGACGCAATACCCCGGCCGCATCGCCGGCGCCGCGGGCAGAAACCACCACGCTTTGGACCGATTGCTTGTTGGTGCTGGCGACCAGAGCCTGACGCAACAGGGTCTTGCCACTGCCTTCTGGGCCAGTGACCACTAGCAGCAACTGACTGTAGCGGGCCAGGTGATGCAGTTGTCCCAGCACGGGTTTGCGCTGGGCCGGGAAAAATTTGAAGCCAGGTACCCGTGGAGCAAAAGGGTCATGACTCAACTGGTAATGGCCGAGGAAGGCCTCGTCGGCATGCAAACTAGTCATTGTGTTCTTATTAACCTTTAAGCTGAGCCAGGGCGCGGTAGTCTGCCCCCAGCGTGGCCTGTAGAACCTCTTTCGGATAATCGTCGGTCACCACCGCTTCACCCATGTGGCGCAGCAGCACCAGGCGTAAACGACCGTCGATCACTTTTTTGTCAATGGACATATGTTCGAGGAAATCGGCTTCTGTCATTTCTTCCGGCGGAACGACCGGCAGCCCCGCACGCTGGAACAGACGAATGCCGCGATCACGCTCCTGCTCGCTGATCCAGCCGAGGCGCGCGGACATTTCCAGCGCCATTACGGTGCCAGCAGCCACTGCCTCACCATGAAGCCACACACCATAGCCCATGTGGGTTTCGATGGCGTGGCCAAAAGTGTGGCCCAGGTTCAGGGTGGCACGCACGCCCGTCTCTTTCTCATCGGCACCGACCACTGCCGCCTTGGCCGCACAGGAACGCTCGATGGCATAGGTCAGGGCTTGCTGGTCCAGATTGCGCAGGCGATCGACGTTGTCTTCGAGCCAGGTCAGGAACGGCTCATCACAGATCAGCCCGTACTTGATGACTTCGGCCAGCCCGGCGGACAGCTCGCGCGCCGGCAGGGTATTGAGGCTGGCGGTATCGATCAGCACCACGTTCGGCTGATAGAAGGCGCCGACCATGTTCTTGCCCAGCGGATGGTTGATCCCGGTCTTGCCGCCCACCGAGGAGTCGACCTGCGACAGCAGCGTGGTCGGAACCTGGATGAAATCGACGCCGCGCTGGTAGCAGGCGGCGGCAAAGCCGGCCATGTCACCGATCACACCGCCGCCAAGGGCGATCACCGTGGTGCGGCGGTCATGCCGGGCGGTCAGCAGACCATCGAAAATCAGTTGCAGGGTTTCCCAGGTCTTGAAGGCTTCGCCGTCGGGCAGTACCACGGAAATCACCGAGAACTGCGCCAGGCTGCGGGTCAGACGCTCGAGATAGAGCGGCGCAACAGTCTCGTTGGAGATGATCGCTACTTGCCGTCCGCGAATGTGCGGGGCTAGCAGCTCGGGCTGATCCAACAAACCTTCGCCAATATGAATCGGGTAGCTGCGCTCGCCTAGATCGACCTTGAGTGTCTGCATGTGTCCCCACAGTGAAGATGGAATCAGGCGTACTGCCTTGAGTTAACGAATATCCACGGCCTCTGCTGGTGTGACGCCGTTCGGTAGCCATCCGCCACAACCTCGAACGGTCATGGCGGGACGCCGAGGATAGCGCATTTCGCGCGGCGCTTTAACGGGGTGGCAACTGCTGCAGACGCTCTAGAATGTCGAGTACGACCATTCGTGGCGGCCGCTCATCGGTTTCGACCACCAGGTCGGCAATTTCCCGATAAAGCGGATCGCGGATCGCCAGCAGATCCCGCAGGGTCTTGGCCGGATCGGCGGTGCGCAGCAATGGCCGATTACGGTCGCGGGACGTGCGGCCGACCTGCTGCTCGACTGACGCATGCAGATAAACCACCCGCCCACCGGCATGCAGTGCCCGACGATTGGCTTCGCGCATGACCGCGCCCCCGCCTGTCGCCAGCACCACACCGTCGCAATCGCACAGCTCGGCAATCATTGCCTGCTCGCGATCACGAAAACCCGGTTCGCCTTCCTTATCGAAGATCCAAGGGATATTGGCGCCCGTGCGCAATTCAATTTCCTTATCGGAATCTTTGAATGGCAGGCGCAGCTCTTTGGCCAGCAACCGGCCGATGGTGCTTTTTCCAGCACCCATCGGTCCAACAAGAATCAAATTTCGCACAGAATCAATGACTCACAGCAATCGCCCGATTATTCATGATACGCGGAGTGAGGAATACCAACAGCTCGGATTTTTTCTCCGAAACCACATCACGCCGGAAAAGGCGGCCAAGATACGGCACATCGCCAAGAAATGGCACCTTATCTACAACCTTGCTCTGAGTATTTGAGAAAACACCACCAATGACGATGGTCTCGCCATCGTTGACCAGGACCTTGGCGTTGACTTCGTTTTTCTTGATGGGGGGTACATCCTGAACCTTGTTCAGGTAGTCCGGTTCGTCCTTGGTCACCTTGACTTCCATGATGATCCGGTTGTCGGGCGTGATCTGCGGTGTCACTTCCAGCGACAGCGAAGCCTCCTTGAACGACACCGAAGTCGCGCCACTGGAGCTGGCTTCCTGATAGGGAATTTCCGTGCCCTTGAGGATTTTGGCGGTTTCCTTGTCGGACGTGACCACCTTGGGCTGCGAGACGATTTCCCCGTTGCCGGTTTTCTCCATGGCCGTCAGCTCCAGGTCCAGCAAGACGTTATCGGTGATGAAGGCGATGCCGATTCCCGAGGTGTTGTTGGCTACGCCCATGTCGACGAACGGTGAGTTGGTGCTGGTACTGCCGGGCGTGCCAATGGTCGATGACCCATTGAGTCCATTGCTGACGCCGGAGGTGTTCCAGTTGCCCTTGTTCTGTATCGAACCACCCCAGCGCACCCCGAGGCTTTTGTCATAGTCGACGTTGGCTTCGACAATGCGCGCCTCGATCATCACCTGACGCACAGGGATATCCAGCTGCGTGACGATCCTGCGCAGCTCATCCAGCCGGTCCTGGGTCTGGTAGGCAATGATGTTGTTGGTGCGTTCATCGACGGTGATTGATCCCCGTTCGTCGGGTTTCGCTTCGGCACTGGTCACCGACTGGAAGAGCTTGGCGATATCCGCCGCCTTGGCGTAATTGACCTGCAACAGCTCCCGACGCAACGGCGCCAGATCGGCAATCTGCTTCTGCGATTCGAGCTCCTGACGCTCACGGGCAGCAATTTCATCGGCCGGCGCAACCAGCAGGACATTGCCGACCTTGCGCTTGTCCAGCCCCTTGGTTTTCAGCACCAGATCCAGCGCCTGATCCCACGGCACGTTCTGCAAGCGCAGGGTAATTCCCCCCTGGACCGTGTCGCTGGCCACCAGATTGAGGTTGGTGAAGTCGGCGATCAGTTGCAGCACCGAGCGCACATCGATGTCCTGGAAGTTCAGCGATAGCTTCTCGCCACTGTAGGCCTGTTGCCCGGCATTGCGTTTTTGCAGTTCGTCGACCGTCGCCGGGCGAACGCTGACCGTGAGCTTATTGTCAGTCTGATAGGTCGAGTAATCGAACGTGCCGCCGGGTTCAATGCTGATGGTGGCTCGATCGCCGCTCGCGCTGGCGTTGACGAACTGCACGGGCGTGGCGAAATCCTTCACGTCCAGACGCACGCGCAATCGCTCGGGCAATAAGGTTTTGGCAAATCCGACGATGATCCTGCCTTCGCGCTCTTGTATGTCGGGGGCAATCGATGGATCCGACAAGTCGATCACCACGTTGCCTTCGCCCTGGGTTCCCCGCTGGAAATCCACACCCCGAATGGCCTTGCCTGCCGTCGCGACGGCTCGTGCCGGAACCGGCGTTGCTGCGGCCGCCGGCCTGGATGTCGACGGTTTGACTCCCTGCCCGACAACGACCAGCAGATTGTTACCTTCTATTCGCGAGTCGTACGGGGCCGGCTGGGTCAGGTTGATGATCAATCGCGTACGGTCCCGGGCCTCCACCACCGTCGCACTTCGGGCATTTCCACTGCCGAGATCGTGAGTCTTGCTCGCCAGCTGACTGGCGACACCCGGCAAATCCAGGGCAATCCGGGCTGGCGAATCCGTCGTGTAGCCGTGGGGCACCGGGGGCGGCGCATCGAACGACAACTTCAACTCGACACGGTCACCCGGCAGCGCTGCGACATCCAGCGCCTTGAGATTGGCCGCTTGTACCATCGGCGACAACAACGCTATCCATAGCGAAAGGCCGACGGTGGAAAGAATCCTGTTCATTATTGGAGTTCCACTATGAGTGCTCTTTCAAAGGGATGGTCCGGGGACGCTCCAGCCACGCACCCTGACCATCAGGGACAATTTCAACCATATCGACTTGAGAGCCACTGATCGCAACGATCCGTCCGTGGTTACGCCCCAGGTAATCGCCGACTTTCAGCCGGTGCACCCCACCCGCCCCGCGCAGCAGGGCATAGGAGCCCGTTGCATTGGAAAGGGTGCCGACCATTTCAAACTGCTCGATGTTGAAGCCTTCGAGGTATTGCTTGACCCGACCCGGGTCGGGTTTGACGTTACCCGAACCCCGCCGCCGGGCCGCCAGATCAGTGCTGATCTGCGGCGAAAACGGGCTGCGCAGATTCGCCGCGTTGTAAGTGAATGCAGGGTAAGACTGGAATACTGGCGTTGGTTCAATCTTCCCTGGCCCTAGCAGGCGCATTTCGTTCATGTATGCGTCCAGATCGGTGTAGTCATCGCCCCCTCCACAACCGGACAGGGCAGCCAGCAACACCACCACCGAAAAACAACGTGCCGGGCTCATTGATGCTGTCCCTTGTCGTTGTAACGGTAGGTCTTGGCGAGGATGGTCAAGCGCAGTTTCGGACCACCCTCAGGGCTGACAGGAGCCAGATCGAAATCGTGCAAGGTAACGATTCGCGGCAACCCGGCCACACCACTGACGAAGGTGGCCAGGTCGTGGTAATCCCCGGTGACCGTGATCTGGATCGGCAGTTCGATGTAGAACGGCTGGGCCACCTCCGGCAGCAACTTGATCTCTTCGAACTCCAGGCCACTGCCGAGGCCCGTACGCGTGATGTCTTCGAGCAAGCCGGGCACTTCGGTATCGCTGGGCAGTTGCCGCAACAGCACGACGAAGGTGTTCTCCATCTCTTTCAACTGCCGGGTATAGAGATCCAGGTTCGCCGCCATGCGGGCCTTGCTGGCGAACTGCTCCTTGAGTGTCGACTCTTCCTCGCGCTTGAGATCGAGCTGGCTCACAAGGTCGCTGGTGGAAAAGTTATAGCTAAAGGCCGGCACCAGAAGCACGAGCAAAGCAGTCACCAGACACTTGATCGCCGGCGGCCAGGCGCCCATGTTGCTGGTATCCAGATCATTGATGTCGATTTTGCGCAGCCCTTCGAACCATTCGGACAGACTCATTTGCCCCCCTCCGGTGTTGCGGGTTGAGTCTGGCGGACGGTCAACTGGAAGACGTTTGCCTGCTCCAACTGGCCGGCAGCCGTGGCCTTGACTTCGGTCAGGCTCGGCGCATCGAACCAGTCTGATGCCTCGAGGTTGCGCATCAATTCTGAAACGCGGTTGTTGGATTGCGCGGCACCGGTGATGGACAAGGTCTTTGCGGTCATTTTCACTTCGGTGAAATACACGCCGTCGGGCAGGGCTCGCGCCAACTGGTCAAATATTCGCCCGCTGATTTGGCGATTGCCTTGCAGGCCCTGGATGACAGCCATGCGCTCGACCAATTGCTGACGGCGCGCCTTGAGATCATTGATCTGGCTGATTCGCTCATCGACCACGGCGACTTGCTTGCCGATGTAATCGTTACGGGCGACTTGCTGGTCGATGGCACCGCTAATGACCCGGTTCGCGACCAGCACCGCCCCCATCGCGCCCACCATTGCCGCCACCAGGATCAGCAGGAAGCGCTTGCGGCGGACTTCACGCCGCTCCTCGCGCCAGGGTAAAAGGTTGATCCGTGCCATCAGTCGAAGCTCCTGAGGGCCAGACCGCAGGCGATCATCAACGCCGGGGCATCACTCGCCAGGGCAGCGCCATTGACCTTGCTGCCCAGAGTCATTTCGCAAAACGGGTTCGCGACCTGGGTCGGCGTGCCCAATTGCTGCTCGATCAAACGGTCCAGCCCCGGGATCGACGCCGTACCGCCGGCCAGCAGGACATGATCGACGGCGCTGTACTGGCCGGAAGCAAGGAAGAAGTGCAACGAGCGCGACACCTGCTGCACCAGCGCCTCTCGAAATGGCTGCAAGACCTCAGCGGCATAGTCATCCGGCAACCCGCCCTTCTTTTGCGCCAGCCCCGCCTGCTCCAGCGTCAGGCCGTAGCGACGCTGGATTTCCTCGGTCAGTTGCCGACCGCCGAACAGCTGTTCGCGGGTGTAGATAATCCGCCCGTTGTGCAGCACGCTCAGGGTGGTCATGGTGGCGCCGATGTCCACCACTGCGACCGTCAAAGGTTTCTCGGAAACCGCGAATCGACTGGCCAGAAGTTCGAATGAACGCTCCAGCGCGTAGGCCTCGACATCGACCACGCGGGCGGTCAGCCCCGCCAGGGCCAGGGCGGCCTCGCGGACTTCGACGTTTTCCTTGCGACAAGCGGCGAGCAGCACGTTGACGCGCTCGGGATTACGCCCGGAGGTGCCCTGGACTTCAAAGTCGATCGCGACTTCGTCCAGGGGATAAGGAATGTACTGGTCAGCCTCGATTTTCAGCTGGTTTTCCATTTCGTCTTCGCAAAGACCGGCATCCATCTCGATGGTCTTGGTGATCACCGCTGAGCCCGCCACGGCCACGGCCACGTTCTTGAGGGCGGTTCTGGCCTTGGCCAGCGCGCGAGTGAGGGCCAGCCCCACACCTTCGAGCTCGGCGATATTCTTTTCGATCACCGCGCCGACCGGCAATGGTTCGACCGCATAGGCCTCGACCCGGTAGCGCTCACCCTGACGGCTCAACTCAAGAAGTTTCACCGAGGTGGAACTGATGTCGATTCCCAGCAGCGTATTGGATTTTTTCTTGAAGAGTCCTGGCACTACCAATTCCCTATGACTTTCCGTGAGTTACGGACTCTGCAATGTCCATTGCGTTCAATCCACCCGTCTTGACAGCAGCGCCAGCCACGCTCCCGATCAGAAAAATGCTTATAATGCCCAGCGTTTTTTTTCCGCTTTTTGCTCAAGCGCGGGTCGTTCTCGTTTAGCCTGAACCCTGTTGCCCAATTCATTTTTTACCCTGGATATCCAAAAGCCTTGATTCGTCTGCTGAAGTTTTTCGGTTGGTCCATCGTCGCGGTTTTCTGCGGACTCCTTCTGGGTCTGAGCGGGGCGTACCTTTACCTTAGTCCCGGACTACCGTCCGTGGAGGCGCTGAGAAGCATCCAGTTGCAGATCCCTTTGCGGGTCTACAGCAGCGATAACAAGTTGATCGCAGAATTTGGCGAAATGCGCCGTACACCGATCCGTTTCGCCGACATTCCCCCCAATTTCATCAATGCGTTACTAAGTGCTGAAGACGACAATTTCGCCAACCACTACGGCGTCGATCCGAGCAGCCTGATGCGTGCCGCGACCCAACTGGTCAAAAGCGGACACATCCAGTCCGGCGGCAGCACGATCACCATGCAGGTGGCGAAGAACTTCTTCCTGACCAGCGAACGCAGCTTTTCACGCAAGACCACCGAGATCCTGCTGGCCCTGCAGATCGAACAGCAGCTGACCAAGGACGAGATCCTCGAGCTGTACGTCAACAAGATCTATCTGGGTAACCGCGCCTACGGCATCGAGGCGGCGGCGCAGGTCTATTACGGCAAATCGATTCGCGATGTCAGCCTGGCGCAGATGGCGATGATCGCCGGCCTGCCCAAGGCGCCGTCGCGCTTCAACCCGCTGGCCAACCCGGCGCGCAGCAAGGAGCGTCGCGACTGGATCCTGGGGCGCATGTACAAGCTCGGAAAAATCAGCGAGGCCGACTACACCACTGCAGTCAACGAGCCACTGAACGCCAGCTATCACGTGCCGACCCCGGAAGTGAACGCCCCGTACATCGCCGAAATGGCCCGTGCCGAAATGGTCGGGCGTTACGGTAGCGACGCGTATACCGAAGGCTTCCGCGTCACGACCACGGTACCGAGCGACCTCCAGGAGCTGGCCAACACCGCGGTCCACGAAGGCCTGATGACCTACGATCAGCGTCACGGCTATCGCGGGCCAGAGTCGCGGCTGCCGGGCAAGACCCGCGAGGCCTGGGCAACCGAGCTGACCAAACAACGCATCATCAGCGGCCTGGAACCGGCCATCGTGACCCAGGTCGACAAGACCGGCCTGCAGGTGCTGACCCGCACCGGCCAGGAACACGTGAACTGGGACACCATGAAGTGGGCCCGGCCGTTCCTGAACACCAACAGCATGGGCGCCAACCCAAAACAACCGTCGGACGTGGCCCAGGTCGGCGATCTGATTCGCGTGCAGCGTCAGCCGGACAATTCGCTGAAGTTCAGCCAGATCCCGCAGGCCCAGGGCGCCCTGGTGTCCCTGGACCCGCAGAACGGCGCCATTCGTTCGCTGGTGGGCGGCTTCGCCTTCGAACAGAGCAACTACAACCGCGCATTGCAGGCCAAGCGCCAGCCGGGCTCGAGCTTCAAACCGTTCGTCTACGCCGCCGCACTGGATAGCGGCTACACCGCCTCCAGCCTGGTGAACGACGCACCGATCGTGTTCGTCGACGAGTACCTGGACAAGGTCTGGCGCCCGAAGAACGACACCAACACCTTCCTCGGCCCGATTCGCCTGCGTGAAGCGCTGTACAAGTCGCGCAACCTGGTGTCGATCCGCTTGCTGCAAGCGATGGGCGTCGGCAAGACCATCGACTACATCACGCGCTTCGGCTTCAACAAACAGGACCTGCCACCCAACCTGTCCCTGGCGCTGGGCACCGCGACCCTGACGCCAATGGAAATCGCCACCGGCTGGAGCGCCTTCGCCAACGGCGGCTACAAGATCACCCCGTACATCATCGACAAGATCGAAAGCCGCAACGGCGACACCCTGTTCGTCGCCAACCCGCCGAGCGTGCCTCAGGGCGGCGCTGCCAGCGATGGCATTGCCGTGCCTACCGCCCAAGCCTTCACGGTCAACGCAACGCCGGGCGAGGCACCGGGCACTACGCCGACACCACAAGCACCCGCCGTGGCCGAACGCATCGTTGATGGGCGCACCACGTACATCCTCAACAGCATGCTTGAGGATGTAATCAAGCTCGGCACCGGTCGCCGCGCGCTCGCCCTGGGCCGCCCTGACATTGCCGGCAAGACCGGTACGACCAACGAATCCAAGGACGCCTGGTTCTCCGGCTACAACGCCGATTACGTGACGACCGTGTGGACCGGCTTCGATCAACCGGAAAGCCTGGGTCGCAAGGAATTCGGCGGCACCGTCGCGCTGCCGATCTGGATGAACTACATGGGCGCCGCGCTCAAAGGCAAACCACCGCATACTCAACCGGAGCCCGAAGGCATCCTCAGCCTGCGAGTCGATCCGATCAGCGGTCGCGCGGCCAGCCCGGGCACCCCGGGGGCCTACTTTGAACTGTTCAAGGTCGAAGATACGCCACCGTCCGGGAACGAGCTGGGCAACGGTCTGGCACCTGGCAGCCCGCTGCCGGCGGATGAAGCGGCGCCGATCGATTTGTTCTGATCACGGCAATATTAAAACGCCCTGCCTTCGAGAGAAGAGCGGGGCTTTTTATTGCCTGCCGGCTTTGATGTTGGCCGACCCGGCCTCTTCGCGAGCAAGCCCGCTCCCACAGGATTGGAGGCGAACACAAAACCTGTACTCACCCTCGTCCAATGTGGGAGCGGGCTTGCTCGCGAAGAGGCCATCAGAAACCCCACAAAACCTTCAGGCACAAAAAAGCCCCGACTCTCACAAGCCGGGGCTTTTCGTTGAAGCGCTACAACGGCTTAGCCGTTGAACACGTCATCCACGCTTTTGAGCGGGTAGTTCTTCGGATACGGCAGGGTCGCCACGCCGGTCTCGATGGCAGCTTTGGCCACGGCATCGGAGATCAGGGTGATCAGACGGGCATCCATTGGCTTCGGAATGATGTACTCACGACCGAATTCCAGCTTGATGCCGCCGTAGGCGTCGCACACTTCCTGAGGTACCGGCAGCTTGGCCAGTTCACGCAGGGCGTTGGCCGCAGCTACTTTCATTTCTTCGTTGATGCGCTTGGCGCGAACGTCCAGGGCACCGCGGAAGATGAACGGGAAGCCCAGTACGTTGTTGACCTGGTTCGGGTAGTCGGAACGACCGGTGGCCATGATCACGTCGCTACGGGTAGCGTGCGCCAGCTCCGGGGAGATTTCCGGATCAGGGTTCGAGCAGGCGAACACGATCGGGTTAGGCGCCATGGACAGCAGGCCTTCAGCGCTCAGCAGGTTCGGGCCGGACAGGCCTACGAACACGTCAGCGCCTTGCAGGGCGTCAGCCAGGGTGCGCTTGTCGGTCGCGTGAGCGAACACCGCCTTGTACTGGTTCAGGTCGTCACGGCCGGAGTGGATCACGCCGGTACGGTCGACCATGTAGATGTTTTCGATGTTGGCGCCCATGCTCACCAGCAACTTCATGCAGGAGATGGCGGCAGCGCCGGCACCCAGGCAGACGATCTTGGCTTCCGGCAGGGTTTTGCCAGCGATTTCCAGGGCGTTGATCATGCCGGCGGCGGTCACGATAGCGGTGCCGTGCTGGTCATCGTGGAATACCGGAATATCGCACTGCTCGATCAGAGCGCGCTCGATTTCAAAGCACTCTGGTGCCTTGATGTCTTCCAGGTTGATGCCACCGAAGGTGATGGAGATGCGCTTGACGGTGTCGATGAAGGCTTGCGGGCTTTCAGAGTCGACTTCGATGTCGAAAACGTCGATGCCGGCGAAGCGCTTGAACAGTACGCCTTTGCCTTCCATCACTGGCTTGGAAGCCAATGGGCCGAGGTTACCCAGACCGAGAATCGCGGTGCCATCGGAAATGACTGCAACCAGGTTGCCTTTGCCGGTGTACTTGTAGGCCAGTTCAGGATCGCGGGCGATCTCGCGTACTGGTTCGGCTACGCCCGGGCTGTAGGCCAGCGACAGGTCGCGAGCGGTAGCAGTGGCCTTGGTGAGCTCGACACTCAGCTTCCCTGGACGAGGATTGGCGTGATATTCGAGAGCGGCAGTTTTCAGATCAGACATTTTGGCATTCCGCTTTTTACTGTTGGACAGACTGGTCAGCGAGGATACGCGCCTCGCAAAGTCCCCACAAGACTGACTGGTCACCCCTGTCAAGCGCCCGGCCCTACGACTTTGGGCCAAGAGCCACGGCATACAAGGGTTAGACTGTTCACAATCAGCGCAAAAAATGTCTACAATTTTTTATCACTGCACGACTTGAAACATCGCCGGGTCGGTCAAGGGCAACATCCAGCGCGCCTGACCTTCTTTCAGTCCGCCACGTCGCGAACGATCCAGCACCCAACCGCGCGCCTCGATCTGCTTGCCTTCGAGCCTTTCCAGCAAGGCCGCATCAAACCGCCCCAACAGATTGGGTGCAACGCGCAATACAACCGAATCCTGTAACTCGATCCAAACCCCGCCACGATTGCGTTGAACCTTGCTCACACGACCGCTGAGCACGGCGAAACCGGAAGTGCTGATCTGCTCCGCCTTCAGTACAGGCGACTGGCGCCATACACCGAGCCCGGCCTGTCGAGCGCTGGTTTCTGCAGCTTGCTGACAGGCGACCAGATCGACATTCGGCGCCACGGCCACCTGAAAACCCAGGCCTTCGGCGAGCATTTGCGCTTCGAGGTTGGCGCCATTGGCACCGTAGACATGAGCCAGGGTGCGGCCGTAATGGTCCTTGCCTTCTTTGCCAGGCAGCAAACCAACTTGCCCGTCACTCGCCGCCACCAAGGCTTCGAGTCGCTTGCGCGCGACCACGGCGAACGGTTCGTCGGAACGGCCATTCTTGCCCAGCTCCGGCGTGTTCAAGCCGATCATGCGCACACTGCGGCCATCGCTCAGGCGCAGGGTGTCGCCGTCCACCACCCGCTGCACCGCGACGGGCGCCAGGCCGCTGGGTGCAGGGCAAAATGCCTGGGCGCCGGATAGCCAAATCGCGGACATAAAAAAGGCGCCCGCGAGGGACGCCTTTTTCATCAGCATGGAAAAACCGGAACGGCTTCCCAAGTTGATTGGCCTTAGGCCTTTTTCGCGCCGAAAGCACCGAAACGGTCGGCGAAGCGCTGTACGCGGCCGCCAGTGTCCAGAGTCTTCTGCTTACCGGTGTAGAACGGGTGGCATTCGTTGCAAACGTCGATCGCCAGGGCTTTGCCGAAGGTCGAACGGGTTTCGAACTTGTTGCCGCAGCTGCAGGTAACAGCAACTGCTGGGTATTCTGGATGGATATCAGCTTTCATGGTGTCTTCCTCAGGCTAGCGTGCCGCCACCCAACACTATTGTTGAATACCGCACGTAATTAGGCCGCGGATTCTACCAGACAATGCCAATCACGCAAGCTGTCCCTGAGACCGACCGTCTGCTAGGCTCCCGGCCTCAAGCGCATTCCCATGTGGGAGCGGGCTTGCTCGCGAAAGCGGTGTGTCAGGCGATAAATGCGTTGACTGACACTCCTTCTTCGCGAGCAAGCCCGCTCCCACAATTGATCTGCGTCCACCCCTTCTTTTGTTGCCTGCTAATCGAGATCCCCCCGCGTGCCCGACGCCATTTTGCGCCTCGCCCTGCCTTCGCCGCTGCGCCGCCTGTTCGACTACCGCGCTCCGGCCGGCGTCCTGCGCGCCCAGTTGCACCCCGGCATGCGCCTGCGGGTACCGTTCGGCCGACGGGAGATGATCGGTATTCTGGTGGAAGTCACCGACACCAGCGAAGTGCCGGTCGAGAAACTCAAGCCGGCCCTGGCCCTGCTCGACGCTACGCCACCGCTGCCGCCCGCGCTGTTCAAGCTGTGCCTGTGGACGTCCCAGTATTACCAGCACAGCCTCGGCGACACCTTGAGCTGGGCGCTGCCGGTTTTACTGCGCCAGGGTGAATTAGCCGAAGCACGCCAGGAGCGCTTCTGGTCCGCCGCCCCTGGGGCCAGCCTCGACGATCCGCGCATCGCCCGCGCCCCGCGCCAGCGTGAAGCCCTGGCCACGCTGGCCCAACATCCCCATGGCGTCGCCCATCAATTGCTGAGCAAACTGATGCTGAGCAAGGACAGCCTGGATTTGCTGCTGGCCAAGGACCTGGTGCAGGTCGAGATCCGCCGGCACGCCCCGGGCGCACGCCACGAACACTGGCTGGCGCAACCGGAACTCCCCCTAAACCCGGAGCAGCGCGCCGCCTATGAGGCGATTCGCGCCGGCTTCGACAGTTATCACGCGTTCCTGCTGGCCGGCGTCACCGGCAGCGGCAAGACCGAAGTCTATCTGCAGTTGATCCGCGAAACCCTCGAGGCCGGCAAGCAGGCGCTGGTGCTGATCCCGGAAATCAACCTCGGCCCGCAGACCCTGGCGCGCTTCGAACAGCGTTTCAATGCCCGTATCGCGCTGATCCATTCGGCGGTCAATGACCGCGAACGCCTCGAGGCCTGGCTGGCCGCGCGGGACGGTGAGGCCGACATCATTATCGGCACCCGCTCGGCCCTGTTCACACCGATGAAGAACCCCGGCCTGATCATCATCGACGAAGAGCACGACGGCTCCTATAAACAGCAGGAAGGTTTGCGCTACCACGCCCGTGATCTGGCATTGGTGCGGGCGCGACAGGAAAACATCCCGATCGTCCTCGGTTCCGCCACCCCTTCGCTGGAAAGCCTGCACAACGCCTACACCGGCCGCTACGGGCTACTGCGCTTGAACGAGCGAGCCGGCGGCGCCAAACAACCGCGCTTCCTGCGTCTGGACGTGAAAAGCCGCCCGCTGGACAGCGGCATTTCCGGGCCGATGCAACAAGCCATCGGCCAGACTCTGGCCGCCGGACAGCAAGTCCTGGTGTTCCTCAACCGCCGCGGCTTCGCCCCGACCCTGCTGTGTCATGACTGTGGCTGGATGTCCGAGTGCCAGCGCTGTGACGCGCGAATGACCGTGCACCAGCGTTACGGCGAGTTGCGCTGCCACCATTGCGGCTACGTCGAACGCGTGCCGCGCCAGTGCCCGAAGTGCAACAAGGTCGATCTGCGCCCCGTTGGCGCCGGCACCGAACGGGCCGAGGAGCGCCTGGCGATTCTGTTCCCGGACTATCCGGTGCTGCGGGTCGACCGCGACAGCACATCGCGCAAGGATGCGATGAACCAGTTGTTCGCGACCATTCAAAAAGGCCAGCCGTGCATCCTGATCGGCACGCAGATGCTTGCCAAAGGTCACCACTTTCCACGGGTGACGCTGGTGTCGATCCTCGACGCCGACGGCGGCCTGTTCTCCGGCGACTTCCGCGCCAGCGAGCGCATGGCTCAATTGATCGTGCAGGTCGCCGGCCGCGCAGGTCGCGCCGAAGAGCCGGGCAAGGTGATTATCCAGACGCACCTGGCCGACCACCCGCTGCTGGTGCAATTGACCGAGCAAGGCTATTTCGCCTTTGCCGAACAGGCCTTGAGCGAACGCCGCGCGGCCGGACTGCCGCCGTTTGCGCACCTGGCGCTGCTGCGGGCCGAGGCGCATAAACCGGGTCAGGCCGAAGGCTTCCTGGATGAGGCTTGCAGCGAGGCGGAGCGTTTGCTGGCCGAGCAGAATCTGACCGGGATCGAGTTATTGGGACCGGTCCCGGCACCGATGGAGCGCCGGGCCGGGCGTTATCGTGCACAGCTGTTGGTACAGGCTACGGCGCGAGCACCCTTGCATCGATTGCTGGCCAGTTGGTTGCTGGTGCTGGAGCAGATGCCGAGCGGGCGGGCGGTGCGTTGGTCTTTGGATGTCGACCCCGTAGATCTATATTGATTTTGAGATCGCTTTCGCGAGCAAGCCCGCTCCCACAGTGGTTCTCGGGTGGAACTAAATTTTGTATCCACCTCAAAACCTGTGGGAGCGGCGGTGCGACGATTCGACTTGCTCGCGAAGAGGCCCTAATTGTCACCACACATCCACATCCTGCCTGCTAAGGTTGGCAAGCCCGTCTTCGCAACGGATAATGCCCAGTTTTTCCACCAGCGCATGATGCGCCGCCGCGCCTGCGGTCGAAAGAGAAGACCATGAAAGACACCATTCGCCAGCTGATCCAACAAGCCATCACCCAACTCGTCAACGAAGGTGTGTTGCCTGAAGGCCTGTCGCCGGCGATCCAGGTGGAAAACTCCCGCGACAAGAAGAACGGCGATTTCGCCAGCAACATCGCCATGATGCTGGCCAAGCCCGCCGGCATGAAGCCCCGCGACCTGGCGGAAAAAATCATCGCCGCCCTGCCGGCTGACGAAAATGTCGCCAAGACCGAAATCGCCGGCCCGGGCTTCCTGAACTTCTTCCAGAACACCGACGCCCTGGCCGCACGCCTGGACGCGGCCCTGGCCGACACCCACATCGGCGTGCGCAAGGCCGGCCCGGTGCAGCGCACCGTGGTCGACCTGTCGGCGCCGAACCTGGCCAAGGAGATGCACGTCGGTCACCTGCGCTCGACCATCATCGGCGACGGCGTGGCCCGCGTGCTGGAGTTCCTCGGCGACACCGTGATCCGTCAGAACCACGTCGGCGACTGGGGCACCCAGTTCGGCATGCTGATGGCTTACCTGCAGGAAAACCCGATCACCAGCGACGAGCTGTCGGACCTGGAGAACTTCTACCGCGCCGCCAAGCAACGCTTCGACGAATCCGAAGAGTTCGCCGACCGTGCCCGTGGCCTGGTGGTCAAGTTGCAGGCCGGCGACGCCGATTGCCTGGCCCTGTGGACCAAGTTCAAGGACATCTCGCTGTCCCACTGCCAGAAGATCTACGAACTGCTCAACGTTAAACTGACCATGGCCGACGTGATGGGCGAAAGCGCCTACAACGACGACCTGATCAACGTGGTCAACGACTTGAAGGCCGCTGGCATGCTGGTCGAGAGCAACGGCGCCCAGTGCGTGTTTCTCGACGAGTTCAAGAACGCCGACGGCGACCCGCTGCCGGTGATCATCGTCAAGGCTGACGGCGGCTACCTCTACGCCACCACCGACCTGGCGGCCGTGCGCTACCGCAGCGGCAAGCTCAAGGCCGATCGTGCGCTGTACTTCGTCGACCAGCGTCAGGCCCTGCACTTCCAGCAAGTGTTCGCCGTGGCGCGCAAGGCCGGTTTCGTGACCCATCCGATGGAAATGGAACACATGGGCTTCGGCACCATGAACGGCGCGGACGGTCGTCCGTTCAAAACCCGTGATGGCGGCACCGTGAAGCTGATCGACCTGCTGACCGAAGCCCAGGAGCGCGCCTACACCCTGGTCAAGGACAAGAACCCGGAACTTGCCGAAGCCGAGTTGCGCAACATCGCCAAGGTGGTGGGCATCGGCGCAGTGAAGTACGCCGACCTGTCCAAGCACCGCACCAGCGACTACAGCTTCAACTTCGACCTGATGCTCAACTTCGAAGGCAACACCGCGCCGTACCTGCTGTACGCCTACACCCGCGTGGCCGGTGTGTTCCGCAAGCTCGGCAAGGACTTCAGTGAAGTCGACGGCCAGATCGTCCTCGAAGCGGCACACGAACATGAACTGGCGGCGAAGCTCGCGCAGTTTGGCGAAATCCTGAACAACGTGTCCGAAAAAGGCACCCCGCACATCCTTTGCACTTACCTGTACGACGTCGCCGGCCTGTTCTCCAGCTTCTACGAGAACTGCCCGATCCTCGCCGCCGATACCCCGGCACAAATGCAGAGCCGCCTGCGCCTCGCCGCGCTGACCGGACGCACCCTCAAGCAAGGCCTGGAACTCTTGGGCCTGGAAACTCTGGAGCGTATGTAAGTTGGCTGCCAAGAAAAAACCTGCACCCAAGCGTGGCGCCAGCCGTTACCAAGCTCCTGCAAAGCAACCGATTCCGGGTTGGTTGTGGATGGTCATCGGCCTCACGGTCGGTGCGTTCCTTGTGTTTTTGATGAAACTGGAGCCGGGCAAGGGCAGCGACACGGTCAAGCGTGAAAAGGTCGAGCAACAGCAACAGCAGAAAGCCAGCAAGATCGCCGAGGCCAACAAGACCCCGCCGAGCCCGACGCAACCGGTGAAGCCGAAGTACGACTTCTACACCTTGTTGCCGGAATCGGAAGTCATCGTGCCGCCGGATGCCGTGCCGGAAAAAACTCTGCCGACGCCGCAAGTGCCTGCCATCCCGACCACGCCGGTCACCCCGGCCGAAGCGGCGAAGATCGACACCGCACGGGCCCAGGCTGCCTTGGCCGGGATTACTCCGCCTCCTGCACCACCGGTCAAGGCTGCGCCCGTGACCAAGTTCTTCCTGCAGGCCGGTTCGTTCCGCAAAGAAGCTGACGCGGACAAGGTTCGCGCGCAGATCATCCTGCTTGGTCAGGCTGTGGCGGTTGAGTCCGGGACGGTGAAGGACGAAACCTGGTATCGGGTATTGGTCGGACCGTTCAGCAACCGTGAGCAACTGACCACTGCGCAGAAGCAACTGGCTGGCGCAGGTTTCAGCAATCTGCTGTTACAACAACGCCAGAGCCGCTGATCGATTGCCCCAGACACCGCGTCATCGTTCTTCGCGAGCAAGCCCGCTCCCACATTCGACCGCATTCCAATGTGGGAGCGGGCTTGCTCGCGAAGGCGCCCTGGTAAACACCACAGACTCCATCTGACTCACACCGCTCGTCCCCCGCCGCGTCCTACAGTTGAAATCCACTCCAGCACCCCCATATGAATGGGCATAAGGCATTTTCGCCCCGCTGCGTGGAGACTCTTCCCTTGACCACCATCGTTTCAGTTCGCCGCCACGGCAAAGTCGTCATGGGCGGCGACGGCCAGGTTTCCCTTGGTAATACCGTGATGAAAGGCAACGCGAAAAAAGTTCGCCGCCTGTACCACGGTCAGGTCATCGCCGGTTTTGCCGGTGCCACCGCTGACGCCTTTACCCTCTTCGAACGCTTCGAAGGCCAGCTTGAAAAACACCAGGGTCACCTGGTGCGCGCCGCCGTCGAACTCGCCAAAGAATGGCGCACCGACCGCTCCCTGAGCCGCCTTGAAGCCATGCTCGCGGTCGCCAACAAGGACGCCTCCCTGATCATCACCGGCAACGGCGATGTGGTTGAGCCCGAAGACGGCCTGATCGCCATGGGTTCCGGTGGCGCCTACGCCCAGGCCGCGGCCAGCGCGCTGCTGAAAAAGACCGACCTGTCAGCCCGGGAAATCGTCGAAACCGCCCTCGGTATCGCCGGCGACATCTGTGTATTCACCAACCACACCCAGACCATTGAGGAGCAGGACTGCGCCGAGTAAGCCCGTGCAGCCATCGCACCACGGCTCATTCTTGCTTGAGGTCCACCGAATATTATGTCCATGACTCCCCGTGAAATCGTCCACGAACTCAACCGCCACATCATCGGCCAGGACGATGCCAAGCGCGCCGTCGCCATTGCCCTGCGCAACCGCTGGCGCCGCATGCAACTGCCTGAAGAGCTGCGCGTTGAAGTAACGCCAAAGAACATCCTGATGATTGGCCCGACCGGTGTCGGTAAAACCGAGATTGCCCGTCGCCTGGCCAAACTGGCCAATGCACCGTTCATCAAGGTCGAAGCGACCAAGTTCACTGAAGTCGGCTATGTCGGCCGCGACGTCGAATCGATCATTCGTGACCTGGCCGATGCGGCGATCAAGCTGCTGCGCGAACAGGAAATCGTCAAGGTTCGCCACCGCGCCGAAGACGCCGCCGAAGAGCGCATCCTCGATGCACTGCTGCCACCGGCGCGCATGGGCTTCAGCAGCGACGACGCCCCGACTGCCGACTCCAACACCCGCCAACTGTTCCGCAAGCGCCTGCGCGAAGGTCAGCTGGATGACAAGGAGATCGAAATCGAGGTCGCCGAAATGGCCGGCGTCGATATCTCCGCGCCACCGGGCATGGAAGAAATGACCAACCAGTTGCAAAGCCTGTTTGCCAACATGGGCAAGGGCAAGAAGAAAGCCCGCAAGCTCAAGGTCAAGGAAGCGCTCAAGCTGGTGCGCGACGAAGAAGCCGGTCGCCTGGTCAACGATGAAGAGTTGAAGGCCAAGGCCCTGGAAGCGGTCGAACAGCACGGCATCGTGTTCATCGACGAAATCGACAAGGTCGCCAAGCGTGGCAATTCTGGTGGCGTCGATGTGTCCCGCGAAGGCGTGCAGCGCGACCTGCTGCCGCTGATCGAAGGCTGCACCGTCAACACCAAGCTGGGCATGGTCAAGACCGACCACATCCTGTTCATTGCTTCGGGTGCGTTCCACCTGAGCAAGCCGAGCGACCTGGTGCCCGAGCTGCAAGGCCGCCTGCCGATCCGTGTCGAACTCAAGGCCCTGACCCCTGAGGATTTCGAACGCATCCTCAGCGAGCCTCACGCCTCGCTCACCGAGCAATACTGCGCTCTGCTGAAAACCGAAGGCCTGGGCATCGAGTTCCAGCCGAGCGGCATCAAGCGCATCGCGGAGATCGCCTGGCAGGTCAACGAGAAAACCGAAAACATCGGTGCCCGTCGCCTGCACACCCTGCTCGAGCGCCTGCTCGAAGAGGTGTCGTTCAGCGCCGGCGACCTGGCCAGCGCCCATGACGACAAGGTGATCCAGATCGACGCCGACTACGTCAACAGCCACCTGGGTGAATTGGCACAGAACGAAGACCTGTCCCGTTATATCCTGTAAGCCATACTTACAGCGATAGAGATCCTGTGGGAGCGAGCTTGCTCGCGATGAGGCCATCTCATTCGACATAGATGTTGAATCTGATACCGCTATCGCGAGCAAGCTCGCTCCCACAAGGTTCTGCACAAGACGGACATCTGGCCATGATCCCCACCGACATCAAGCTGCACAAAGCCTCGAAAACCCTGACGCTCAAATACGCGTCCGGCGAGGAGTACACCCTGCCCGCCGAGTTCTTGCGCGTGCACTCTCCTTCCGCCGAGGTCCAGGGCCACGGCAAACCCATCCTGCAATTTGGCAAGATCAACGTAGGACTGACCAAGGTAGAACCCGCCGGTCAGTACGCACTGAAATTGACCTTCGATGACGGCCACGACAGCGGCTTGTTCACCTGGGAATATCTGTACGAGCTGGGGCGACGTTATGACGCACTCTGGGAAGATTATCTGGCCGAGCTAAAAGCCGCCGGAAAAACCCGCGATCCGAACGAATCCGTCGTCAAGCTGATGCTCTAATCCGAGCCTCTTGCTCTTTAGAGGGCATTTTCTAATTTCATCTGTTTGAATGCTCCGCTCCAGGGCCGCCGATTGGCCTGCTTGCGAAAAAAATTAAACTCGGGTAACCAATGGAACTGGCAAGTTCCCTGCAGTGCTCTCTGCATTAAAAAAGCAGCGATGCAGTATTAACGGTCACCCCGAGCAGCAGTACCTGGCATTGGCTGTGTGACTACACAGCAGGACCCGGTACTCGTCTCAGGACAATGGAGCGTCGTAGATGAGTAACAAGAATAACGATGACTTGAAGAGTCAAGCCTCGGAAAACACCTTGGGGCTGAATCCTGTCGTTGGACTGCGTGGAAAGGATCTACTGGCTTCTGCTCGAATGGTGCTCAGGCAGGCCATCAAGCAACCGATTCACAGCGCCAGGCATGTCGCTCATTTCGGCCTGGAACTCAAGAACGTGCTGCTCGGCAAATCCGAGCTGCTACCGACCAGCGATGACCGTCGTTTCGCGGATCCGGCCTGGAGCCAGAACCCGCTCTACAAACGTTATCTGCAAACCTACCTGGCGTGGCGCAAGGAACTCCACGACTGGATCGACGACAGCAACCTGCCGGCCAAGGACGTCAGCCGCGGGCACTTCGTGATCAACCTCATGACCGAGGCCTTCGCCCCGACCAACACGGCGGCCAACCCGGCGGCGGTCAAGCGCTTCTTCGAAACCGGTGGCAAGAGCCTGCTCGACGGCCTCTCGCACCTGGCCAAGGACCTGGTGCATAACGGCGGCATGCCGAGCCAGGTCAACATGGGTGCATTCGAGGTCGGCAAGACCCTTGGCGTGACCGAGGGCGCGGTGGTCTTTCGCAACGACGTGCTGGAGCTGATCCAGTACAAGCCGATCACCGAGCAGGTGCATGAACGCCCACTGCTGGTGGTACCGCCGCAGATCAACAAGTTCTACGTTTTCGACCTGAGCCCGGAAAAGAGCCTGGCGCGGTTCTGCCTGCGCAACAACATGCAGACCTTCATCGTCAGCTGGCGCAACCCGACCAAGGAGCAGCGCGAGTGGGGCCTGTCGACCTACATCGAAGCGCTCAAGGAAGCGGTTGATGTGGTCACCGCCATCACCGGCAGCAAAGACGTGAACATGCTCGGAGCCTGCTCCGGCGGCATCACCTGCACCGCGCTGCTGGGCCACTACGCGGCAATCGGCGAGAACAAGGTCAACGCCCTGACCCTGCTGGTCAGCGTGCTCGACACCACCCTGGACAGCGACGTGGCCCTGTTCGTCGACGAGCAAACCCTGGAAGCCGCCAAGCGCCAGTCGTACCAGGCCGGTGTACTCGAAGGCCGCGACATGGCGAAAGTCTTCGCCTGGATGCGCCCCAACGACCTGATCTGGAACTACTGGGTCAACAACTACCTGTTGGGCAACGAACCTCCGGTATTCGACATTCTGTTCTGGAACAACGACACCACCCGGTTGCCCGCCGCGTTCCATGGCGACCTGATCGAGATGTTCAAAAGTAACCCGTTGACCCGTGCCGATGCACTGGAAGTGTGCGGTACGCCGATCGATCTGAAGAAGGTCACCGCCGACATCTTCTCGCTGGCCGGCACCAGCGACCACATTACCCCGTGGCGCTCCTGCTACAAGTCGGCGCAACTGTTCGGCGGCAACGTTGAATTCGTGCTGTCCAGCAGCGGACACATCCAGAGCATTCTGAACCCGCCGGGCAATCCGAAATCGCGCTACATGACCAGCACTGAAATGCCCGTCAATGCCGATGACTGGCAGGAAGAGTCGACCAAGCACGCCGACTCCTGGTGGCTGCACTGGCAGGCGTGGCAGGCACAGCGTTCGGGCAACCTGAAAAAAGCTCCGCTGAAATTGGGCAACAAGGCCTATCCCGCGGGTGAAGCCGCGCCAGGCACCTATGTGCATGAGCGGTAACTGACACACCTCGACTTCCCTGTGGGAGCGAGCTTGCTCGCGATGACGGTGGCAGGTTTGGCATATGCGCTGACTGACACTCCGCTATCGCGAGCAAGCTCGCTCCCACAAAGGGATCGAGGAAGAATTTGAGAAAGCGACCCACAGGGCCAGAAGCATGCCGCAACCCTTCATATTCCGTACCGTCGATCTGGATGGCCAGACGCTCCGCACGGCGGTACGCCCCGGCAAGCCTCACTTGACGCCCCTGCTGATTTTCAACGGCATCGGCGCCAACCTGGAGCTGGTGTTCCCGTTCATCGCGGCACTGGACCCGGACCTGGAAGTCATCGCCTTCGACGTACCCGGCGTCGGCGGTTCATCGACACCAAACCGGCCGTATCGTTTTCCGAGCCTTGCGAAGCTCACAGCGCGGATGCTCGACTATCTCGACTACGGGCAGGTCAACGTCATCGGCGTGTCCTGGGGGGGCGCCCTGGCTCAACAGTTCGCCTACGACTATCCGGAGCGCTGCAAGAAACTCGTGCTGGCGGCAACGGCGGCGGGTGCAGTGATGGTACCGGGCAAGCCGAAAGTGCTGTGGATGATGGCCAGCCCGCGACGCTACATCCAACCGTCCCACGTGATCCGCATTGCGCCGATGATCTACGGCGGCGCTTTCCGTCGCGACCCGACGCTGGCCGCGAGCCATGCGGCCAAGGTGCGTTCAGCGGGCAAGCTCGGATACTACTGGCAGCTGTTCGCCGGCCTCGGCTGGACCAGCATCCACTGGTTGCACAAGATTCGTCAGCCGACCCTGGTACTGGCCGGCGACGATGACCCGCTGATCCCGTTGGTCAACATGCGCTTGCTGGCCTGGCGGATCCCCAACGCCCAGTTGCACATCATCGATGACGGGCATTTGTTCCTGATTACCCGGGCCGAAGCGGTGGCCCCGATCATCATGAAATTCCTGGAAGAGGAGCGCCAGCGCGCGGTGATGCATCCGCGTCCGGCGCCATTGGGCAGCTAAACCGCTGCATCAGCGGTCGGCAGGACGCCACGCCGCGCAACAACCCGTTACAGCGTCTATGGTGTTCTGGTTCGGTGTGTTTGTTTTTAGCCTGAAGACGAAGGAGTGTTGACTCATGCGCGAGAAACCAGCGAGGGAATCCTTACCGACTCCCGCCGCGTTCATCAATGCACAGAGTGCGATTACCGGCCTGCGCGGTCGGGATCTGTTATCGACCCTGCGTAGTGTGGCCGCCCATGGCTTGCGCAATCCGGTGCACAGTGCCCGACATGCCCTCAAACTCGGCGGCCAGCTTGGTCGTGTGCTGCTGGGCGAAACCCTGCACCCGACCAACCCGCAGGACGCTCGCTTCACCGATCCGGCATGGAGCCTCAACCCGTTTTATCGGCGCAGCCTGCAGGCCTATCTTAGCTGGCAGAAGCAGGTCAAGAGCTGGATCGACGAGAGCGACATGAGCCCGGACGACCGCGCCCGTGCCCACTTTGCGTTCACCTTGCTCAACGACGCCGTATCACCCTCCAACACCCTGCTCAATCCACTGGCGGTCAAGGAGCTCTTCAATTCCGGCGGTAACAGCCTGGTGCGTGGCATCAGCCATTTGGTGGACGATCTGCTGCACAACGACGGCCTGCCCCGGCAAGTCACCAAGCAAGCATTCGAGGTTGGCAAGACGGTCGCCACCTCCACCGGAGCCGTGGTGTTTCGCAACGAACTGCTGGAGTTGATCCAGTACAAACCGATGAGCGAAAAGCAGTATTCCAAGCCCCTGCTGGTGGTGCCGCCGCAAATCAACAAGTACTACATTTTCGACCTGAGCCCCCACAACAGCTTCGTCCAGTACGCGCTGAAAAACGGCCTGCAAACCTTCATGATCAGCTGGCGCAATCCGGATGTGCGTCACCGCGAATGGGGGCTCTCGACCTACGTGGAAGCCGTAGAAGAGGCCATGAATGTCTGCCGGGCGATCACCGGCGCACGGGAGGTCAACCTGATGGGCGCTTGCGCCGGCGGTCTGACCATTGCCGCGCTGCAAGGACACCTGCAGGCCAAACGGCAGCTGCGCAGGGTGTCCAGTGCGACTTACCTGGTGAGCCTGCTCGACAGCCAGATGGACAGCCCCGCGACGCTGTTCGCCGACGAACAGACTCTGGAAGCCGCCAAACGCCGCTCCTATCAGAAAGGTGTACTGGACGGCCGCGACATGGCCAAGGTCTTCGCCTGGATGCGCCCCAACGATTTGATCTGGAGCTACTTCGTCAACAACTACCTGTTGGGCAAGGAGCCACCGGCGTTCGACATTCTCTACTGGAACAACGACAACACGCGCCTGCCGGCCGCCCTGCATGGTGACCTGCTGGACTTCTTCAAGCACAACCCGCTGACTCATCCGGGCGGCCTGGAAGTGTGTGGCACGCCGATCGACTTGCAGAAGGTCACCGTCGACAGCTTCAGCGTCGCCGGCATCAACGATCACATCACGCCGTGGGACGCGGTGTATCGCTCGACGCTGTTGCTCGGTGGCGAGCGGCGCTTCGTGCTGTCCAACAGCGGCCATGTGCAGAGCATCCTCAACCCGCCGAGCAACCCGAAAGCCAACTACGTCGAGAACGGCAAATTCAGCAGCGACCCACGGGCCTGGTACTACGACGCCAAGCGTGTCGATGGCAGTTGGTGGACCCAATGGCTTGGCTGGATTCAGGAACGCTCCGGTGCGCAGAAGGAAACCCACATGGCGCTCGGCAACCAGAACTATCCACCGATGGAGGCAGCACCCGGTACTTACGTGCGCGTGCGCTGACGTTCAACGAGCCACGGCCACTGTCGGCCGTGGCAAGACCCGATCATTAAGAAGACTGGATGAAAACCCGCGACCGGATCCTCGAATGTGCCCTGCAGTTGTTCAATCAGAAGGGCGAACCGAATGTCTCCACCATGGAAGTTGCCAATGAGATGGGCATCAGCCCGGGCAACCTCTACTACCACTTCCACGGCAAGGAGCCTCTGATTCTCGGGCTGTTCGAGCGTTTCCAGGGCGAACTGGCCCCCTTGCTCGATCCACCGGCCGATGCCGAACTGGCACCCGAAGAATACTGGCTGTTCCTGCACCTGATCGTCGAACGCCTGTCCCACTACCGGTTCCTGTTCCAGGATCTGTCGAACCTCGCCGGGCGCCTGCCGAAACTGGCCAAGGGCATTCGCAACCTGCTCAATGCACTCAAGCGCACACTGGCGTCGCTGCTGGCACGATTGAAGGCGCAAGGGCTGCTGGTCAGCGATACCCAGGCACTGGGGCAACTGGTGGAGCAGATCACCATGACGCTGCTTTTTTCACTGGACTATCAGCGGATTCTTGATCGTCAGGGCGAAGTGCGATTGGTGGTTTACCAGATCATGATGCTGGTGGCGCCGCACCTGCTGCCATCGATGAAGGCCGCGACCGAACAGATGGCGATGGAGTACCTGGAAGACCACGAATAACCCTGGCCACAACGCCCCCCCTGTAGGAGCGAGCTTGCTCGCGAAAAAGGTACAGCCGACGCTACACAGCGCCTGCAATACCATCGCGAGCAAGCTCGCTCCTACAACTCACACAAACAAAAACGCCCGACCTTCACAGGCCGAGCGTTTTCTTGAGCCCTGAAAATCAGGACTGACTGGTTGGCGTCGATGGAACTGGCGCGACAGTCGGGGTGACCGCAGGGGTCGGTGCGGTAGCGGAGTTCGAAGCGCTGACCGGAGCTGCCGGCGTTGCTGTTTTGGCAGCTGCCACTGCTGGTTTTGGCGCGGCGGCCTTTGGAGCTGCCGGCTTTTTCACCGCTGGTTTTTTCGCCGCAGCAGGTTTGGCCGCTGCAGTTTTCGCTGCAGGCTTGGCGGCCGGTTTAGCCGCTGGTTTGGCGGCGGCTTTTGCAGCCACCGGCTTGGCTGCAGGTTTGGCTGCGGCCGGTTTGGCGGCTGCAGTTTTAGCCGCAGGCTTGGCAGCAGGTTTAGCCGCTGCTTTTGCCAGTGGCTTGGCTGCGGTTTTGGCAGCAGGCTTGGCTGCCGCGGTTTTCGCCGCAACAGGCGCAACCTTGGCACCGGTCAGTTTTTCGATTTGCTTGGTCAGGGTTTCGACCTTGCTGTGCAGTGCCTTGACCTCGTTGCGGCTCGGTACGCCCAGACGCGAAATGGCGCTGTTCAGACGCTTGTCGAAAGCACCTTCCAGCTCATCCCACTTGCCCAGTGCGCGATCTTTCACGCCGCTGATGCGCGACTTGGCCGAAGAAGCGGAGTCCTTGGCGGCGTCGACAGTCTTGCCAACAGCGCTCTTGGTGAGCTTCTCGGCTTTCTCGCCGTCCTTAACCAATGCATCGAAGAGTTTGCTGCCGTCAGTGTCGATCTTCGAGTACACGCCTAAACCAGCCAGCCAGATTTTTCGGGAGTAATCTTCAACCTTCCCGATCCACGAGCTGCCTTCTTTTTCGGTTTTCTTTTTAACAGCCATCCCGTTCTCCTTAAGATTTACGCGCGACACGTTCGAGCAATGCCGTCAGCTCATCGAGCTTAGCAGAGAGTGTCTCAACGTCATGTTTAGACGGAATACCGATACGATTCAAGGTACTTGCGACACGCGTGTCGAACGCCTTCTCGACCTTGTCGAGTTGAACCTCGACCTTGCCTTTGAAAGTGCTGACTTCACTCTTGGCTTCATCGATCTCGGCATTGGCCGCTTCAAGCTTCTCAGCGACTACCTTTTTGCCTTTCTTTTCAACAACCTGACCAGCCTTGATCAGCTCTTGAAAGTACTCGCTGCCCTCTTGGCCGACCTTGGCGTAGGCACCCAGGCCTGCCAGCCAGATCTTGCGGGCATAGGATTTGACGTCGCCCAGCGTGCCGGTCGACGGGTCGATTTTTTTCTTCAAAATAACTTTGGCCATGGTGCACCTCACGCGCAGAAGGTTTGAGGAACTGCCCGGGTAAGTGTCGGGCTCTGGCACAAAGTAGGGAGAAAAATTAGAAACGGCACCCTAACAACTGACATAAACAGCAGAGGCACCACAAAACAAATGTGGGAGCGGGCTTGCTCGCGAAGGCAGTGTGTCAGTCGACATAAATGCTCAATGACATACCGCTGTCGCGAGCAAGCCCGCTCCCACAGGGGATGTGATTTCATTCGGAAATCAGGCCAGGGCCTTGTCGAGCGCCTTTTCGATTTCCGCTTTGATCATGCCGCTCATGGCCGACATCATCAGGCCCAGCTCCACGTCGACCTTGATCGAATCTTCACTGACATGCACCGCACCCTTCACACCCGAGCGCTTGAGGTTGAGGGTGTCGCCGGACCACTGCGGCTCCAGGCCATACTGATCGGAAAGTTTCTGCGCCAGCTTGTCGGCCTTCTCGCGAGCCGCTTCCTTACCCAGGCCATGGGCACGTTCAACACTAATACGGGCCATCAAATGACTCCTGCTTTATGGATGCTTTCCCGAGGCATCTTGACCTCTGCTGCGTCAAAACGTCCCGATGGTTGCCCATCTTACCTTCAGCCTTGCCAAGACAAAGCATGCCTTGGGGATTAGAATGTCGCGCATTCTCTTTTGGTGACAGCGATATGACTGATCAGCGCAAAGGCAGCGATGCCGAACCCACCACTCACTTCGGCTTCAAAAACGTTCCGGAAAGCCAGAAAGCGGAAAAAGTCGCTGAGGTTTTCCACTCGGTAGCCGCCAAGTACGACCTGATGAACGACCTTCTGTCGGGCGGCATGCACCGTCTGTGGAAGCGTTTCGCGATCGAGCTGTCGGGCGTTCGTGCCGGTAACCGCGTGCTCGACATCGCCGGCGGCACTGGCGACCTGACCAGAAAATTCTCGCACCTGGTAGGCCCTACCGGCCAGGTCGTGTTGGCCGACATCAACGAATCCATGCTCAAGGTCGGTCGTGACCGCCTCCTGGACCTCGGTGTGGCCGGCAACGTCGAATTCGTCCAGGCCGACGCGGAAAAACTGCCGTTCCCGGACAACCATTTCGACTGCGTGACCATCGCCTTCGGCCTGCGCAACGTGACCCACAAGGAAGATGCCCTGCGCTCGATGCTGCGCGTGCTCAAGCCGGGCGGCCGCTTGTTGGTACTGGAGTTCTCCAAGCCGACCAACGCACTGATGTCCAAGGCCTACGATGCTTACTCGTTCGCCTTCATGCCGCTGATGGGCAAGCTGATCACCAACGACTCGGAAAGCTATCGCTACCTGGCCGAATCGATCCGCATGCACCCGAACCAGGAAACCCTGAAGTCGATGATGGTCGAGGCCGGTTTCGACCGCGTGACCTATCACAACATGACCGCAGGCATCGTTGCCCTGCACCGCGGCATCAAGCCCTGATGCTGCTCGCCGGCCTGCTCGCCAGCGTTGAACTCGGCCTGAACCGGGTGCTGCGTCTCGACAGCACGGCGCTGCCGCGGCTGGCGCATTTGACCGGCAAAGTGATTGCCGTCGATTGCCGCAGCCCGGTGCTGCAACTGTTCATCCTGCCTAGCGACGAAGGCCTGATGCTCGCCTCCCAGTGGGAAACCGGCGCCGACTGCACCTTGCGCGCACCGGCCTCGAGCCTGTTGAAACTGGCGATGAACAAGGACAAGACCTCGGTCCTGCACGCCCCTGAAGTCGAACTCGACGGCGACAGCGGCGTGCTGCTGGAACTGGCGGCGATCCTCCAGGACCTGGAGCTGGATTGGGAGTACGAACTCTCGCGCTGGCTGGGACCTGTGGCCACGCAACTGGTCGGCGGTCACCTGCGCAGCCGCGCCCGCTGGTATCAGCAAGGGTTCGCCAGCCTCAACCAGAACCTGGGCGAATACCTGGCCGAAGAATCGCGCACCCTCGTCGGCCAGCGCGAAGCCGAAGCCCGATTCAGTGAACTGGACCAGATCAAGCTTGATCTTGAACGTCTCGAGGCGCGTTTCGAGCGCCTTTCCCGATCCCTCGACCCAAGCGATAACGCATGAAGCTGCTTGCCGTCCGCCGTCTGTTGCGCATCCAGCGCGTCGTGATCCGCTACCGCCTCGATGACCTGCTGTTCGCCCTGCCGCTGCCCTGGTTCTTGCGGGCGCTGCGTTACGCCTTGCCGTGGCGCTGGTTTCCGCGCAAGACCCTGGACCTGAGCCGTGGCGCGCGTTTGCGCCTGGCGTTGCAGGACCTGGGGCCGATCTTCATCAAGTTCGGGCAGATCCTGTCCACTCGCCGCGACCTGTTGCCCGAGGACATCGCCGACGAACTGATGAAGCTGCAGGACCGCGTACCGCCATTCGACTCGCAAGTGTCGGTCAAGCTGATCGAAGAACAGCTGGGCAAGAAAATCAGCGAAGTCTTCAGCCGTTTCGACGTCGAACCGCTGGCCTCGGCCTCGGTGGCGCAGGTGCACGCCGCGCAACTGAAAACCGGTGAAGAAGTGGTGGTCAAGGTGATCCGCCCGGGCCTCAAACCGGTGATTGCCCAGGACCTGGCGTGGCTGTTCATCCTCGCCCGCGCCGCCGAAAAACTCTCGGCCGATGCGCGCCTGCTGCACCCGGTGGACGTGGTCAGCGATTATGAAAAAACCATCTACGACGAACTCGACCTGCTGCGCGAGGCGGCCAACGCCAGCCAATTGAAGCGCAACTTCGACGGCTCGCCGCTGCTGTACGTCCCGCAAGTCTATTGGGACTGGTGCCGGCCGAAAGTGCTGGTGATGGAACGCATCTACGGTATTCAGGTTACCGATCTGGCGACTCTGGCCGACCAGCGCACGGACATGAAAATGCTCGCCGAGCGTGGCGTGGAGATTTTCTTCACCCAGGTGTTCCGCGACAGTTTCTTCCACGCCGACATGCACCCCGGCAACATTTTCGTCAGCACCGTGAATCCGTGGAGCCCGCAGTACATTGCGATCGACTGCGGCATCGTCGGCAGCCTGACCCCGGAAGACCAGGATTACCTGGCGCGCAACCTGTTCGCCTTCTTCAAGCGCGATTACCGTCGCGTGGCGCAGTTGCACATCGATTCGGGCTGGGTGCCGGCGGAAACCAAGCTCAACGAATTCGAAGCGGCGATCCGTACCGTGTGCGAGCCGATCTTCGAAAAACCGTTAAAAGATATTTCCTTCGGTCAGGTGCTGATGCGCCTGTTCCAGACTGCGCGCCGCTTCAACATGGAAGTGCAGCCACAGTTGGTCCTGCTGCAAAAAACCCTGTTGAACATCGAAGGCCTGGGCCGCCAGCTGTACCCGGACCTCGATCTGTGGAACACCGCTCAGCCATTCCTCGAACGCTGGATGCGCGAGCGGGTCAGCCCCAAAGCCCTGCTCGGCAACGTGCACAGCCAGTTCGAACAGATCCCGCACCTGGCCAACATGGCCCGCGACCTGCTCGAACGCATGTCCCAACCCCACGCCTACGACCCGCCGCCACTGTGGCATCGACGCCGTGACGACTGGTTCCTGCGCCTGCTCGGTACGGCCCATCTGGCCGGTGGCGCCGTCCTTGCCGCTGGCGGACCGCTGAACCAGTTGGCCTATTGGCCGGCGGGAATCATGATGGCGGTCGGTTTGTATCTGGTCGTGCGCCGATAGCCAGTTGTGTGAACGACTGGCACACTGTTTGAACGCCTGAGCTCGGCTATTGAAGTGTCGAGCCCGCTGTCGGAGTCGAAGATGAAAAACTGGCTGGACGAGATCAAGTGGGACGCTGACGGCCTGGTGCCGGCCATTGCCCAGGATCACAAGACCGGGCGCGTCCTGATGATGGCCTGGATGAACCGCGAAGCACTGGAACTGACCGCTGCCGAGAACCGTGCCATTTACTGGTCACGTTCCCGTGGCAAGCTGTGGCGCAAGGGCGAAGAGTCCGGCCACGTGCAAACCCTGCACGAGATGCGCCTGGACTGCGACGCCGACGTCATCATCCTGATGGTCGAGCAGATCGGCGACATCGCCTGTCATACCGGCCGCCAGAGCTGCTTCTACCGCGTCTATGAGAACGGCGACTGGACAACCGTCGACCCGGTCCTGAAAGATCCGCACGCCATCTATTCCGCAGGGCACAAACATGAGTGACACTCTCACCCGCCTCGCCGAGGTACTGGAGGAGCGCAAAGGCGCCGCCGCCGACAGCTCGTATGTCGCCAGCCTGTACCACAAGGGCTTGAACAAGATTCTGGAAAAAGTCGGCGAAGAGTCGGTCGAAACCATCATCGCCGCCAAGGACGCCGCCGTCAGCGGCGACTGCAGCGATGTGATCTACGAAACCGCCGACCTGTGGTTCCACAGCATGGTCATGCTCGCCCAATTGGGGCAGCATCCACAGGCTGTACTCGATGAACTGGACCGTCGTTTCGGTCTCTCCGGACACGCCGAGAAAGCCTCGCGCCCGTCCGCCTGAATAACTATTAGAGAGGAACAGCAGCATGGGCATTTTTGACTGGAAACACTGGGTCGTCATCCTGGTTGTCGTGGTACTGGTGTTCGGCACCAAGAAACTGAAAAACCTCGGCACTGACGTCGGCGAGTCGATCAAGGGCTTCCGCAAAGCCATGAACGACGATGAAAAACCGGCCGACCCGAACGCGACCCCGGCCCAACCGGTTCCTCCGGTTCCTCCGGTTCAGCCACAGGCATCCGTGAACCAGCCGCACACCATCGACGTGCAGGCACAGAAAGTCGAAGAGCCGATCCGCAAAGACGTGTGAGCACTGACTAATGTTTGGTATCAGCTTCTCTGAACTGCTGCTCGTCGGCCTCGTCGCCCTGCTGGTGCTGGGTCCCGAGCGCTTGCCGGGCGCTGCGCGCACCGCCGGCCTGTGGGTCGGGCGCCTGAAGCGCAGCTTCAACGCAATCAAACAGGAAGTTGAACGTGAAATCGGTGCCGACGAGATTCGTCGGCAACTGCACAACGAGCACATCCTGTCGCTTGAGCAGGAGGCGCGGAAAATCTTCACGCCGACCCAGCAGGAGCCGACGCCGGTGGAACATGTGGGTACACAGACGATTCTTGCGCCTGCCGCGGCTGTCGACCCGACACCTGCTCCGACGGCGGAACCTGCGCCTGTTGTGGCAGCGATGCCGGTTGAACCCGTTGCTCCAGCCGCCGCGCCGACAACGCCAGCGCCCAATGACACCACTTTGCCGCCGCGAGCCCCATGAGCGATCTCCCTGAAAACGACCAGCACATGCCGCTGGTTTCGCACCTCACCGAGTTGCGTACCCGTCTGCTGCGCTGCGTAGCGGCGATCTTCATCATTTTTGCCGGGCTGTTCGCCTTCACCCAGCAGATCTACACCTTCGTCTCCACGCCACTGCGCGCGTACCTGCCCGCTGGCGCGACAATGATTGCCACTGACGTGTCGTCGCCGTTCCTGACGCCACTGAAGCTGACGATGATGGTCTCGCTGTTCCTGGCCATTCCGGTGATCCTGCACCAGATCTGGGGTTTCATCGCCCCCGGCCTGTACAAGCATGAAAAGCGCATCGCCGTGCCCTTGCTGGTCTCCAGCATCTTTCTGTTCTACGCCGGCATGGCTTTCGCCTATTTCCTGGTGTTCCCGCTGATCTTCAAGTTCTTCGCTGCCGCCACCCCGGCCGGCGTGGAAATGATGACCGACATCACCAGCTACCTCGATTTCGTCATGACGCTGTTCTTCGCCTTTGGCGTAGCGTTCGAGATTCCGGTGGCCGTGGTGCTGCTGGTGTGGATCGGCGTGGTCGATGTCAAATACCTGAAGAAAATCCGTCCGTACGTGATCATCGGCTGCTTCGTGGTCGGCATGATCCTGACACCACCGGACATCTTCTCGCAGACCCTGCTGGCCGTTCCGATGTGGCTGTTGTTCGAGATCGGCATCCTGTTCGGCAGCCTGATCAGCAAGCGCGGCGACCATCCGGAAGACCAACCGGCTGACGATCACAACGACCAGCCGCCAGCGACCCAAGCGTGAACCTGCTGCTCCTCGAAGAGGCCGATTTCATTGCGGCCGACCGCGCGATCCTGCGTGATCGCCGGTTGACCCACATGCAGGAGGTCCACCGCTGCGAAGTCGGTGACACCATGCGCGTCGGGCGAATCGGCGGTTTGATGGGTTCGGCCGAAGTGCTGCGCCTGGACGCCGACGAAGCGGAATTGCGCGTCACCCTCGACCAGCCACCACCGGCCAAGCTGCCATTGACCCTGGTATTGGCCCTGCCACGGCCCAAGATGCTGCGCAGGGTGTTCCAGACCGTGGCGGCCATGGGTGTGCCACGGGTCGTGCTGGTCAACAGCTATCGCGTCGAGAAGAGCTTCTGGCAGACCCCGTTCCTGGAGCCAGAGGCGATTCGCGAGCAGTTAATCCTCGGCCTGGAACAGGCGCGGGACAGTGTGTTGCCGGAAGTCGTGATCGAGAAGCGCTTCAAGCCCTTCGTCGAAGACCGTCTGCCCGCGATCACCGAAGGCACCCTCGGCCTGGTGGGGCATCCGGGCAATTACCCGCCCTGCCCTCGCGCACTCAGCGAACCGGTGACCCTGGCCATCGGCCCCGAGGGTGGCTGGATTCCCTACGAGATCGACCTGCTGGGCAAATCCGGCCTGCAACCGGTGCAACTGGGCGAGCGCATCCTGCGGGTCGAAACCGCCGTGACCGCGTTGCTGGCACGCCTTTTCTAAACCCCGACACAATTTCTGTGGGAGCGGGCTTGCTCGCGAACTCGGTGTATCAGTCGGCATTGAAGTGACTGGCACACCGCATTCGCGAGCAAGCCCGCTCCCACAGGTCATCATTCGCCCGTATATCGGGCAGCGCCTACAGATTCAGGCTCCCCTGCCGATACACCCCCCATAAAACCAAATTGTGGTCCGGGGAGTTTCAGCATGTACCAATGGCTAGCCGAGAATCTGGGAAACGTCAGCGTCAAACGCAAGCTGGGGATCGGCTTCGGTCTGGTGCTGCTGCTGACCCTGCTGATCACCTTCACCGGCTGGAGCGGCCTGAGCGGCGTGACCAGCCGCGGCGATAAACTGGGGTTCATCGCCAGTCTCAACGACCTGACCAAGGACCTGCGCATTGCACGCCAGGATTACGAAATGCGTCGCGGCGAACAAGGTCCCGGCGCCGTCAACGATCTGTTGGGCAAACTCGAAAGCGGCCTGCAGACCGCCCGCGGCCTGATCGAGCAACCGGCCGATACGGCCATGGTCGATCAACAACTGGCCGCTGTCGCCGAATACCGCCGCGCCTTCAACGACATGACCCAGGCCGGCGCCCAGCGTGAAGACGCCCGCAGCAAGCTCGGCGCCACTGCCGACAATGCCGTGGCCCGCGTCGCCGAAGTGGAAAAATCCATGCTGCAAGGCGACAGCGTAGCGGCGTTCAACAGCGTGATCGACCTGAGCAAACTGATCCAGCAGGCGCGCTTCCAGGTTCGCGGCTACACCTACAGCGGTAAGAGCGAAGCCGAACAGCCAGCCCTCGACGCGATCGACAACGCCCTGAAGAACCTCGAGAGCCTGCCGACCAAACTGCCTGAAGAACACATCGCCAACCTGCAACAGGCAACTGACTCGCTGAAGGCCTATCGCACCGCCGTCAGCCAGTTCCGCGACTCCCAGGTGGCCAGCGCCAAGGCCCTGGCACGCATGTCCACCCAAGGCGACATCCTGTTGGACATGAGCCAGAAACTCACCGTCTCGCAAACCGTCGTGCGTGACACCGACGCCGCCCATGCCAAGAACATGCTGACCCTCGCCACCGTGCTGGCCATCGCCTTCGGCCTGCTGGCCGCCTGGGCGATCACCAGGCAGATCATCATTCCATTGAACCAGACCCTGATCGTGGCCCAGCGCGTCGCCAGTGGCGACCTGACGCACAACCTGACATCGCAGCGCCGCGACGAACTCGGCCAGTTGCAGCGGGCCATGCAAAGCATGACCCAAGGGCTGCGTGAACTGATCGGCGGCATCAGCGATGGCGTCACGCAGATCGCCAGCGCCGCTGAAGAGCTGTCTGCCGTCACCGAGCAGACCAGCGCCGGGGTCAACAGTCAGAAGGTCGAAACCGATCAGGTCGCCACCGCCATGAACGAAATGGCCGCCACCGTGCAGGAAGTGGCGCGCAACGCCGAAGAAGCCTCCGAAGCCGCCGTCGCCGCCGACCAGCAGGCCCGGGAGGGCGACAAAGTCGTCGGCGAAGCCATCGCCCAGATCGAACGCCTGGCCGCGGAAGTCGGTCACTCCACCGAGGCCATGGGCGAACTCAAGCGCGAAAGCGACAAGATCGGCAGCGTGCTCGACGTCATCAAGTCCGTGGCCCAGCAAACCAACCTGCTGGCCCTCAACGCCGCCATCGAAGCCGCTCGCGCCGGTGAAGCCGGACGCGGTTTTGCCGTGGTCGCCGACGAAGTCCGCAGCCTGGCCCAGCGCACACAGAAGTCCACCGAAGAGATCGAGGAACTGATCGTAGGCCTGCAAAACGGCACCCAGCAAGTGGCGACCATCATGGACAACAGCCGCACCCTGACCGACAGCAGCGTCGAACTGACCCGCCGCGCCGGTGGCTCACTGGAAAGCATCACCCGCACGGTGTCGGCGATCCAGGCGATGAACCAGCAGATCGCTGCGGCTGCCGAACAGCAAAGCGCCGTGGCGGAGGAGATCAACCGCAGCGTGCTGAATGTGCGGGATGTGTCGGATCAAACGTCGGCGGCGAGTGAGGAGACGGCAGCGTCCAGCGTTGAGCTGGCGCGGTTGGGGACGCATTTGCAGATGCTGGTGGGGCGGTTCAGGGTTTGACGTCATGACAAACTAAAAGAGAATGGCTAGCCGGCGGATTAAAGCCGGCCAGTCTATAGCTGTCTTGACGAGAACCATTGAACTCTAGAAAGCGGATGATCAATCGTTAAAGATGAGCGACACAACCAACCAACGCCACTATCAGTTCTGCTAGTTACGTGAGCTCCAATTAAGGTCCAATCTTGTGTTCCTGACAATTTTTCGGGAGCGCCATCATGAAAGACGATTCAGCGGACACTTCTGTCGACTTACCGTCCTCCTTTTTGGAGTCGGCAGAAACCAACGCCAACTATAGTCGCTGGATGACAGACATCGCATCGGACATTGCGAAACTGAAACTGCATCAGCTCGCTATACCCAGCGCGCATAATTCTGGTACCGATAAATCCGGGATGGCACCCATCGCGCGGGAATGGGCTGCTAACCAAGACAAATCATTCCCGCAGCAACTCGCCGCCGGTGCACGCCATCTTGACCTGCGCTTGGTCGATAGCAGTTACAAAAAGACGATTGGTAACAAATTTCCTACTTATAGATTTATAGAGATCTTCGAGTTTCAACATGGCGGATTTAGTGCCGGACGAAGGCTGGAGCATCTGATCAGAGACGTGAAGAATTTCATTACCGAAAACCCTGGCGAAATAGTAATACTTGACTTCCATAATTATGATAAAGGCAGGAACTACTCTCACAATAGTCTCGAGCGTTGTTTCCCCTACTTCACGCCTATCAAACATCTGTTGATCCCCAAGGCGGCCTATGACTTAAGCATTGGTCAGATACGACAGGATTTTCCTGGTCGTAGCATCATTTTGGCTTTCGATTATGGTTCCCCAAAAAACTGGAAGGCTGAATGGGTGCAAAAGGAACAACTATGGATTCCAATAAATCATCAGTGGAACTCGGATAATCTCAACGAAGACGGGGTCGAAGATCTGGTTATCCGGACAATGAAAGCTCCACCAAGCCAAAAATACTGGGCATTAAGTGCAGCCGTTTACAATTCAGGTGGCCCAGTACACTTGAGCCGCAATCATCCTGTTCGTCAAGAAACGTTCAGATTTGGCCACCAAAACGCAAAAATCGTCATGGTGGATTTCATTGAGAGATTTGATACGCAGACCAGTGTAACAGATCGCTGCATTGCGCTTAACCGACTTCGGGCTGTAGATAATACCCCTCCTAGCGCCCCGAGCGACCTTACAATAAAAAAAATAGATGAAAACGACTACAAGAATACATATGAACTAACATGGACTGCCTCTACCGACAATCTAGGCGTTATTAAGTATGAAATATTCAGAGACGAAACCCTCTACGAGACTACAAGCAACACCTATTACCTAATAAAAGAAACCCCCCACAGAAATCATACATTCAAAATCCGTGCATTCGACACAATGGAAGCACCGTCAGATTTTTCGAAAAACTGCCTATTAACACAAGACGATACTACCCCCTCCATTCCTGGAAATTTTAGATTTACGCATTTTGGTTTTAAAACAGCTGGCTTGATTTGGCAGGCATCATCTGATGCCGCTGGCATTGCTGGATATGAACTACGCTGCAACGAGATATTTGTAGATTTCACAACAAAAACCCAATACGGCTTCAACGATTTATCAGCAGATCAAGCGTGCACATTTGAAGTCCGAGCAAAAGACAACAATGGGCTTTACTCTGAATATACATCGCTCACACTTAATGCACGTCCAACCCTAACCAACCCAAAAATAACAGTAATAGAATACTTGGAATACAGTAGATATTATCGAGCACGCCTGACTTGGGATAAAATAGATACCCCTCAATTTCCAATTTCCTTCCACCATTCATTCAGAGGATACTCTACTGTAACTCCTTACATTGAGGGTGAAAGACCTGGAGTTGATTTCGGAAGCTACAACCCCGATGAAGAATTAATTTTTACCAGCACAATCCGTTTTGAAGGCGGAGGAACAAGCGAACCAGTCATTCATAAATTTACGTTCAACCCTTCACAACCCGATCAGATATCAAATCTGAAGCTAACATCACGAACCCATTCCAATACCGCAATCAGCTGGACACCATCTGCTAGCCAGAATGTCTCAAGCCATGCCATTTCGCTAAACGATGAACCTCCAATATTAGTTTCCGCAACAGCCAGCAACTATGATTTCGGGCAGCTGCCACTAGACGAAAAATTTTCCGTAGATGTTTGGGCTGTGAGCTCTCAAGAAGTTCCTGCAATTTTCGAATCGCTCGTGATCGACGCCATCCCACCCGAAAAACCAGGGCCATTGCAGTTTTCAAACATTACTGAAGGGTCTGCAGAGGTGGAATGGGCGATAGTCACCAGTGCAAATAGTTATCAGATCACCCTTAACAGCGGTGAGCCCTTTACAATTACAACCAACCGTCACACTTTCACTGGCTTGACAGATTCGACTCAATACACCATCGATGTAAGATCCCAAGTCGACGATGGGAGACTCTCCGAGCCCTCTACGGCATCATTCGAGACAAAAGATGCAACCGCTCCCGGCAAACCGGGAATACCGGTTATTACAAACATCTCACAGAATTCGGCAACAATCACCTGGACACCGGCCTCCGACAATGTCGCTGTAGCCGGCTATACAATTACCATCAACAATAAGCCTCCTATTTCAACCACCCACACACAACACACTCTTACCCAATTAGAAGAGGCAAACCAATATGCAGTTGAAATAAAAGCTTTTGATGCCGCTGGAAATCTGTCCGAGCCCACCACCGCCTCATTCACGACCAAGGCAAGACCCACTCCGCCAAGAGAGCTGAGCTACAGGAACTTGACATCCGCTAGCGTGAAATTGTCATGGCTCGCTAGCAGTGACGATGGATGGGTGGTGGGTTACCAGGTTTTTCGTGACGGCACTTCGCTTCGCATGGTCGATAGCACCACTTACGACGTCTATTGGCTGTCTCCAGGCAAAACCTACCTCTTCGAAGTACGAACCAAAGACAACGAAGGGCACTTTTCCGAACCCGCTCGACTGCAAGTCACGACACCGGGCGCATCTCATCCGCTGGGACCAGTTCAAAACCTAATACTGGATACCACTTACGCTCCAACCCTGCTATGGCGTCCACCTGCAACGGGCGCAGCGATCCAGTACATCGTCTGTAAGGATGATCAGCAGTGGAGGGCTATACTGGGATCACCCAACCCTCAATGCCGGATTGAGTTACCTACCGCCGGTGAAAACTATCTCTATGAAGTCCGTGCGCGGAGTATGTCTGACCAATTTTCCGAACCTGTCGCGATTAGAATAGGTTTCGCTCCCCCTCAAACACTGCACTTGAGGGATGTGACAAAAACATCATTCAGGTTGGTGTGGGAAACACCACTTGGTGCTGTGGGGGTAACGGGTTATGAACTTACCCTTGACGATGCGCCGCCGTTTATTGTCGCTGAGACTCAACATACTTTTACTGGTCTGACGCGAGCAGGCAATTACACCGTTACGGTGAAAACGCAAAATGAATCTGGCGAATTATCCGAGCCAACTTCGATCGACTTATACATACAAGTCAATGCACCAAGTGCACCACAGAATTTCCGCTATACCCAACCAGCGGATGAAACAATTCTTGAATGGGTTGCACCAAGTGAGCCTGTGACCAGGTACAGAGTCACGCTGGTTAACCCGCAAGGGAAGGAGTTTAACTACTTACCGAGCGAAACAACCATGAGGGAGCGCTTAGCCTCAGGCACGCGTTACGAAGTGAGAATCGTCGCTAATAATGATGAGGGACCGTCTCGACCGTTAATCTCTGAGTTGACCACAAAGTAATAAGTGGCGACCGAATGCTAATCACCGAATCCGGAAATCAAGTCGTAGGAACGATTACTCAAACGAAAAAACCCCGCTTTCGCGGGGTTTTTTTCATCAGGCCGGTTGAGCCTGCAAGCTGACCGGTCGAAGCGGGAGCAGCGGCGCATGGGGATCGGCTTTCACCGATGCCCGCCATGCCCCCAGCCACTCTGGATGGCCCTCGCTCCAAACCTGCTCATGCAGGCGGGCCAGAGCCACCGGATCACTCAACAAGGCTACACGCTCGTTATTGGTCAGCCCTTCAGGACCAACCTTGATCGCATGCCGTACTCGTTCGATCCGCAGCCATTCGATCGGCTCGGACTGATTGTGCCGGGAAGTCGCCAGCGAGCACGCCAGGGCGTTCTGCTGTGGATCGACCACCGAACGGACGAAGCCGTCGTTAAGCGCGTGCCAGCGGTTTTCGTGGGTGTACTGGTCGGTCGCCAGCAGTGCCTGTGGCGGATTGTATTCCTCAGGGATCAGGAACAGGTTCTCGTCACGGGACTTCAGGCCCAGGCCGACACGGCTGGAGATCACCGACACCGGGATCGACAGCATCAACGAACCGACGATCGGCACCAGCCACCACAGGAAGCTCGGGTTCAGCCAGATCACCAGCAAGGCCCAGAAGAAGCCCAGCAATGTTTGCGGACCGTGGCGCTTGACCGCCTCGCTCCATGGTGTGGAGTCGTCGTCACGCTGTGGGGAATTCCACGTTGCGGCCCAGCCGAGGAACGCGGCCAGTACGAAACGGGTGTGGAAAATCATCCGCACCGGCGCCAGCAGCATGGAGAACAGCATCTCCAGGAGCATCGACAGGGTCACCTTGAACTTGCCGCCGAACTCTTTCGCACCCTTGGCCCAGATCAGGATGATGCTCAACAGCTTCGGCAGGAACAGCAGCACGATGGTGGTCGAGAACAGGGCGATCGCCTTGTCCGGATGCCATTGTGGCCACAGCGGATAGAGCTGACGCGGCTCAAGGAAGTATTGCGGCTCCATCAGCGTGTTGACCGCCAGCAGCGCGGTCGACAGCACCAGGAAGAAGAACCACAACGGCGCCGACAGGTAGGACATCACGCCGGTCAGGAACACCGCGCGGTGCACCGGGTGCATGCCCTTGACCAGGAACAGGCGGAAGTTCATCAGGTTGCCGTGGCACCAGCGACGGTCGCGCTTGAGTTCGTCCAGCAGGTTCGGCGGCAGTTCTTCATAGCTGCCCGGCAAATCGTAGGCAATCCACACGCCCCAACCGGCACGACGCATGAGCGCGGCTTCGACGAAGTCGTGGGACAGAATCGCACCGGCGAATGCGCCTTTACCGGGCAATGGCGCCAGGGCGCAGTGCTCGATGAACGGCTTCATGCGGATGATCGCGTTGTGGCCCCAGTAGTGCGATTCGCCCAACTGCCAGAAGTGCAGGCCGGCAGTGAACAGCGGACCGTACACGCGGGTGGCGAACTGCTGCATGCGAGCATACAGGGTGTCCATGCCCGACGCACGCGGCGCGGTCTGGATGATCCCGGCGTCCGGCGTGGCTTCCATCAGGCGTACCAGACTGGTCAGGCACTCACCGCTCATCACGGAGTCGGCGTCGAGTACGACCATGTACTTGTAGTCACCGCCCCAACGACGGCAGAAATCGTCGAGATTGCCGCTTTTGCGTTTTACGCGACGACGACGGCGGCGATAGAAAATCTTGCCGAAGCCCCCGGCTTCGCGGCAGACATCCAGCCAGGCCTGTTGCTCGGCGACGCAGATATCGGCGTCGTTACTGTCGCTGAGGACGAAGAAGTCGAAGCGGTCCAGGTCACCCGTGGCTGCAACCGACTCGAAGGTCGCCCGCAGCCCGGCGAATACCCGTGGCACGTCTTCGTTGCAGATCGGCATCACCAGCGCGGTGCGCGCATCCTTTGGAATCGGCTCGTTACCAGCACTTTTACCGGAGATGCGGTATTTATCGTGCCCGGTTAGCAACTCGAGAAAACCCATCAGTGCGGTCCAGAAACCGGCCGAAACCCAGCAGAACAGGATCCCGAACAGGATCAGGATGCTGGTCTGCAATGCATATGGCAGCACTTGGGTGGCGGTTTGCAATAACGGTTGGTGCAACACTTCGTCGAGGTCGACGAATGACCAGCCCTGGTAAGGCATGAGGCCTTTCATGAACCAGCCGGCGACGATGGTCTGACCGAGCATCAGTACCAGCAGAATGTAGCGGCGGATCGAACCGACGGTGCGCCAGCGCGCGGCCGGCAGCACGTTCTCGTCTTTCGGCGGCTTCGGCGGATTGGTGCGACCGGTCAGACGCCGCCAGCCGCGCACCAGAATATTGGTGCGCCACGGCTCCGGCACGACCTTGGTCCGACGAATCGGTGGGGTCGCCTTAAGGCAGACGCGACCGCTGGCGTCGAGCACCAGCATTTCGGCGTCCTGCAATTCTTCGGCAGTGCTCAGGGTCAAGCGCTTGCCGACCGAAGCCTGGGCGGCCTCGGCTGGCGCGTCGAAAGTCGAGGACGACAGACGCTCATGCAGTTCACTGAAAGACCTGCAGCCCGCGAGTTCCGCGCGCTGCTGGTCGGTCATCGGCAGATGCGCCAGATACTCGGAGAGAGTTTCTGGCCGTACTTGAGAGTTACTCATCGGCAGGCAACTGATAGCTCCAGGTCTCGGTCAGGACTTCTTCAGTCGGGGCCGATTCCGGTGTGGCTGGGGCCGCGTCGGCAGCGACAGGCTGCTTGGCGTCTTTATTGGCCTTGTCCTTGGCATCTGCAACAGGCTTGGCTTCGGCCTGCTTGGCCTCCGCTTGCCTGGCTTCCTTGTCCGCTTTCTCTTGTTGCTTGGCGGCAACCTTGTCGGCCTTGGCAACCGACGAGTTCGACGACGGAATCGAAGTCTTGGCCAGGTCCGCCGGCACGATGTTCTGCACCAGCGCGGCACGCATCTCGGTGGACTTGCTCGGATCCTTGATCTTCATCCGCAAGGTCAGGCGCCAGCCTTTGGTTTCAGGATTATAGCGAACGCTGTTTTCCACCAGCTCGGCGTTGTCGCCGACGCTGACCTGGCTGCGAACGTCCGCTTCGGCCGGCAAAGCCGCCAGGGACGGGCCTTCAAAGTCCACCAGGTAGGCAACGCTGCCGTCCGGCTGACGAATCAGGTTGGACTGCTTGACGTCACCAGTGGAGCGCAGGGTTTGTTTGACCCAGGCGCTGTCCGGCGCGTGAATCGAGGCTTCATCCATGGTCCAGTGCATACGATAAGCGACATCGAGCGGCTGGCCAGGTTCCGGCAATTTTTCCGGATTCCAGAAAGCAACGATGTTGTCGTTGGTTTCGTCGGCGGTCGGAATCTCGACCAGGTCGACCGTGCCCTTGCCCCAGTCACCCTTCGGCTCGATCCAGGCGCTTGGGCGCTTGTCGTAGCGGTCGTCGAGGTCTTCGTAGTGGCTGAAGTCGCGACCACGTTGCAGCAGACCGAAGCCGCGCGGGTTTTCAACGCTGAAGTTGCTCACGGCCAGGTGCTTCGGATTGTTCAGCGGACGCCAGATCCACTCGCCGTTGCCGGCATGGATCGCCAGGCCGCTGGAATCGTGCAGCTCGCGACGGTAGTTCAGTACTTTCGACGGTTGGTTGGCGCCGAACAGGAACATGCTGGTCAACGGGGCGATGCCCAGTTTGCCGACCTTGTCACGCAGGAACATCTGCGCCTTGACGTCGACGATGGTGTCGCTGCCCGGACGCAGGGTCAGGCGGTAGGCGCCGGTGGCACGAGGAGAATCCAGCAGGGCGAAGATCACCAGGTGCTTGTCGCCTGGCTTGGGCTGCTGAATCCAGAACTCGCGGAAACGCGGGAATTCTTCGCCGGACGGCAATGCGGTATCAAGCGCCATGCCGCGAGCGGACAAACCATAGACATGACCCTTGCCGACGACGCGGAAGTAGCTCGCGCCAAGCATGGTCATGATTTCGTCTTGCTTGTCGGCCTTGTTGATCGGGTACAGCACACGGAAACCGGCATAACCCAGTTGTTCGGTGGCCTTTGGATCGAACTTCATATCGCCGAAGTCGAAACGACTCGGATCGTATTTGATCTCTTCGACGGTGTTCGCGGTGATTTCGTTGATTTTCACCGGCGTATCGAAATGCATGCCCTGGTGATAGAAGGACAGCTTGAACGGCGTCTTCTGGTCAGCCCACTCGGCTTTTTCCGTCAGAAAACGAATTTTCTGATAGTCCGCGAATTTCATGTCGCGGAACTCGTTCGGCAGGTTACTGCGCGGCGCTTCGAATTTCTGCGCGGCCAGTTCTTTTGCCTTGACCGATACATCATCCAGACTGAATGCCCAAAGCTGACCGGCGCTGAGCAGGCAGAGCAGTGCAGAGCCCGCTACCAGGGCGCTGCGTAACCGTTTGGCAGACAATTTTGGTGCGTTACAGGGACTAACAATCACGAGCAACCCTCGCCGAAAACAGATCAAAAAACCAACGGCCAGTTAAAGGGCCTGCACGGTGTACGGTATGAAAAAACCGCCCTTGCAAACCACTCTTGCCAAGTTGGCGAGCATTGTTCCGACTCCGCTGTGGCGAAATGATTCCCCAATCGGATCCGGACAAGTCTCTACCTAAGTCAAAATGGACCAACGAACGCTGATCCCCGTAGCGCGGGATTATCTAGTAGGCCGCGTTACAACGCATCAGGGGTAACAAAGTATTTATCGCGAAAAACCCCTGTTTTCAGTCGAAATGAACGTAAAAACTTGTTTCAAGCGCTTTCAGGTCTGTAACAGGAAGGTTACCGGGCCATCATTGACCAGGTGCACCTGCATATCCGCGCCGAATCTACCTGATGCCACAGTGCCATGCACCTGTTTCGCTTTGCTTAATAGATAGTCGAACAGCTCCTCGCCCAACGCCGGAGGGGCCGCGGTCGAGAAACTCGGACGCAGCCCGTTTTTTGTATCGGCAGCCAGGGTGAACTGAGAGACCAGCAGCAGCCCACCGCCCACATCCGCCAAGGACAGATTCATCTTGCCCTCAGCGTCACTGAATACCCGATAGTTAAGCAGCTTATTAAGGAGTTTGTCAGCGCTGGCCCGCGTATCGTCGGGCTCGACGGCTACCAGGACCAGCAATCCCTGATCGACGGCACCCACGATCTCGCCCGCGACCTCGACCCGCGCGCCGCGCACCCGTTGCAGCAGGCCCTTCATGCTTCTTCAGGCGGCAGGTCGAGCAGACGCCGGGCCATCTGATTGGCGGCGCGTACCAGTGCGTCGGTGATGCCAGGCTCGGAAGCGGCATGACCGGCATCGCGGATGACCTGCAGTTCGCTGTTCGGCCAGGCTTGATGCAATTCCCAGGCGTTATCCAGCGGGCAGATCACGTCGTAGCGACCATGAATGATCACGCCGGGCAAATGGGCGATCTTGCCCATGTCGCGGATCAGCTGATTCTGCTCCAGGAAGGCGTGGTTGCTGAAGTAGTGGCATTCGATGCGGGCAATCGACAACGCACGTTGAGGCTCGGAGAAACGGTCGACTACCAGAGGGTTAGGGCGCAGGGTCGCGGTGCGGCCCTCCCAGGTCGACCAGGCCTTGGCCGCGTGCATCTGGGCGATCTGGTCGTTGCCGACCAGGCGTTTGTGGAACGCAGCGAGCAAATCGTCGCGCTCGTCCAGCGGGATCGGCGCGATGTAGTCCTGCCAGTAATCGGGGAACAGGCGGCTGGCGCCGGCCTGATAGAACCATTCGATTTCCTGCGGACGGCAGAGAAAGATCCCCCGCAGGATCAGACCGTGTACCCGCTCAGGATGGGTTTGCGCGTAGGCCAGCGCCAGGGTCGAACCCCAGGAGCCACCAAACAGCACCCATTTGTCGATGCCCAGATGCTGGCGAATCCGCTCGAGGTCGGCGACCAGGTCCCAGGTGGTGTTGTTTTCCAGGCTGGCGTGGGGGGTCGAGCGACCACAACCGCGCTGGTCGAAGGTGACGATGCGATAAAGATTTGGATCGAAGTAGCACCGACTCTGGGCATCACATCCGGCACCGGGGCCGCCGTGGATGAACACCACCGGCAAACCTTCCGGTGAACCGCTTTCGTCGACATACAGCGTGTGGGTCTCGTCGACGGCCAGATCGTGCCGGGCGTGGGGTTTGATCTGCGGGTACAAAGTCTGCATTGCGCGCTCCGTAAGGGGTCGAGGTCATCCCTGGGGGGACTTCTATTATTCTGCCGTTGGGCATCATAAACCCGAATTACGTCAATGAGCATGCCCGTGAGAAGTCAGAGTTTTTCCGCAAGATAACCAAACAGGGTTTCGTACAGCGCATCGACCTCGGCCACCTGCCCGCGGGCCCGTAAACAGCCATGGACCAAACCCTCGCCGACGTACAATGTGGCAGCAACGCCGGCAGTACTCAGTCGCTCGGCATACAGCACACCGTCATCACGCAACGGGTCCAATTGCGCCACGGCGATCCATGCCGGTGGCAGTCTGCTGAAATCCGTGGCAAGCAATGGCATGGCGTAGGCGTTCGGATGGCGGGCGCCCTGCAGGTAAAGCGCGTGATAGCAATCTACGTCACTGCTGCTGAGTAACGGCGCGTCGATGCACTCACTGCGCGACGGCAGCCGGTGATCGCCGCCCAACCCCGGATAGATCAGGACCTGCGCGCACGGCACCGGCTCGCCGGCATCGCGCAGCGCCAGGCACAACGCTGCCGCGAGGTTGCCACCGGCACTGTCGCCGGCCACCAGCGTACGCGCAGGGTCAAGTTTGAACGGCCCGGTGCGCAGTGCTCGCCAGACTTTGAGGCAATCGTCGAAGGCCGCCGGAAACGGATGTTCCGGCGCCAGGCGGTAATCGACGGCGATCACCAACACACCGAGGGTCGAGGCCAGTTCCGCGCAAATGAAGTCGTGGGAATCCAGATCCCCCACCACCCAGCCCCCGCCATGTAGATAGACGATGCACGACGCACCGCTGGTCGCTGGTTGATAGGAACGAACAGCAACACCGGCCAACTCGAAATCGACCACATACAACCCGGCAGGGCGTGTAGGGGTAAATGCCCGGCACATCTCGCTGTAGGCCTGGCGCAGACCGTCGGGGCTGCCGTCAGTGCTATTGAAACTGACGGTTTTCTCGACGAAAGCCGTCATCTGCTCGGAAAGTGGATAAGGAGCCATAAGACTGGTGCAAGCCTGTTCAGGTTTTTAAGGCGTACTTATGACCTGTGGGAGCGAGCTTGCTCGCGATTGCGAACTGACAGGCAACATAGATGTTGAATGTGAGGGCGCCATCGCGAGCAAGCTCGCTCCCACAGGTTTTGCAAACATCTGGAAAGGTGTCAGTTTTTCAGACTGGTCTGAACCGTGGCCACGCCATCCTTGCCATCAAAACTGCTGACACCCGCCAGCCAGCGCTGGAGATCTTCCGGATGCTCGCGCAGCCATTTTTTCGCGACATCCTGAGCCGTTTGGCGCTCCATGATCGGCACCATCAACTGGCTTTCCTGGGCGGCGGTGAAGGTCAGGTTTTCCAGCAGTCGATTGACGTTCGGGCAGCGCTTGGCGTAATCCGGCGCGGTTACGGTGGAAACGGTCGCTGCACCTTCATTCGGGCCGTACACGTCTTCGCTGCCGGTCAGGTAGGCGATCTTCATGTTGATGTTCATCGGGTGTGGAGTCCAACCGACGAACACCACGAACTCCTTGCGATTCACGGCGCGCTGTACGGCGGCGAGCATGCCGGCTTCACCGGACTCGATCAGTTTGAAATCCTTAAGGCCGAAGTGATTGGTTTCGATCATGGTCTTGATCGTGGTGTTGGCGCCGCTGCCCGGCTCGATGCCGTAGATCTTGCCGCCAAGCTGATCCTTGAATCTGGCGATGTCGGAGAAGGTCTTCAGGCCCGCCGCTGCTACATAGTCAGGGACTGCAAGGGTGGCCTGGGCATCAGCCAGGCTCGGCTTGTCCATGACTTTGACTTGATTGGCGGCCAGGAACGGCGCGATGTTTTTGTCCATCGCCGGTTTCCAGTAACCAAGGAAAATGTCCAGGCGCTTGTCGCGGATCCCGGCGAAGATGATTTGCTGAACGGCGCTGGTCTGTTTGCTTTCGTAGCCGAGGCCATTGAGCAACACGTCGGCCATGCCGCTGGTGGCGATCACATCGGTCCAGTTGACCACGCCCATGCGCACTGTTTTGCAGGAGGCGTCGTCAGCGGCCAGGGCGCCGGTGCTCAGGAGAGCCGTGCCGCAGAGGATTGAGAGACAGCGGGCGAACAAACCTTTGGTGCTTGTCATAGAGAGCATCTCGTGCGGCAGCGATTATTGTGAGGTCGGTGTCTTTGTGCACCGTGGCCAGAACATTACGCAGCAGACGAGCGGTAAAAGCGACCTGTGGCGACCGTGTTTTGCACGGTGGCGACTGTTACGTCGCGCTTTCAAAATGAACACTTACCTGTGGGAGCGAGCTTGCTCGCGATGGCGGTGGATAAGTCGACATAGATGTAACAGACAGACCGCTATCGCGAGCAAGCTCGCTCCCACAGGGTTACGCGTCAGGCTTTAGCGCTTGTAGTGTTTTTCACCCCAGGCCAGCAAGCCTTGCAGCAACTCCTTGAGCACCAACCGCGTCGGTTCCGCCAGATCCGGGCGATAGCGGAACGGCTCGAACTCTTCCATGTAGGTGCACTGCCCCAACTCCAGTTGCACCGCGTGGATGTTCTCGGCCGGATTGCCGTAATGGCGAGTGATGTGCCCGCCCTTGAAGCGCCCGTTGAGTACGTGGGTGTAGTTGTCGTGAAGCGCGCAGATCGCTTCCAGTCGGGTCGCAAGCTGCGGATCGCAACTGGCGCCGTTGAAGGTGCCGAGGTTGAAGTCCGGCAACTTGCCGTCGAACAGGTGCGGGATGATCGAGCGGATCGAGTGCGCATCGAACAGCAGCGCATAGCCGAACTCGGCCTTCAGTCGCGCCAGTTCCTGCTGCAAGGTGCTGTGGTATGGCGTCCAGATCTGCTCCAGATAAGTCGCGCGCTCATCGGCAGAAGGCTCCAGCCCTTCGCGGAACAACGGAATGCCGTCGAACAGCGTCGCCGGGTACAGGCCGGTGGTCGCCCCCACGTACAAAGGCTTGTCGTCGGACGGTCGGTTAAGGTCGATGACGAACCGCGAGTACTCGGCCGCCAGAGTGCTTGCACCCAGTTCCGCGGCGAAGTCGTATAGCTGCGGGATGTGCCAGTCGGTGTCCGGCAGGCTTTTCGCGTCAGGGATCAATCCGGCTTCGACCGCAGGCGTCAGGCGCACACCGGCGTGGGGCATGCTGATCAGCAGCGGTACGCGGCCTTGTTTGAAGTTCAGAACCTTATCCACAACAGATCTCCTACAGACTTGATTCGACGCCGTGGCGCACGACGCGTTTTTCCAGGTCGCCGCCCAGCCAGTAACACAGGTCGGCCGGACGATCGATTTGCCAGGCGACAAAATCCGCGACCTTGCCGACCTCCAGCGAACCATGAGTATCGGCCATGCCCAGCGCGGTGGCGGCATGAATCGTCGCGCCGGCCAGGGCTTCTTCCGGGGTCATGCGGAAGCAGGTGCAAGCCATGTTCAGCATCAGGCGCAATGACAGCGCCGGCGAGGTGCCCGGGTTGAGGTCGCTGGCGATGGCGATTTTCACGCCGTGCTTGCGCAGGGCTTCCATCGGCGGCAACTGGGTTTCACGCAGGAAGTAAAAGGCGCCGGGCAACAGCACCGCGACCGTACCGGAGTTGGCCATGGCGATGGCGTCGTCCTCGGTCATGAACTCCAGGTGATCGGCGGACAACGCGTGGTAACGCGCCGCCAGGCTCGAGCCATGCAGCGACGACAACTGCTCGGCGTGCAGCTTCACTGGCAGGCCCAGTTTCTGGGCGGTAATGAACACCCGCTCGACCTGTGCCGGGGAGAACGCCAGGTACTCGCAAAACGCATCCACGGCGTCGACCAGCCCTTCGGCAGCCAGGGCCGGGAGCATGTCGGCGCAGATGTGATCGATATAGTCGTCAGCGCGATCCTTGTACTCCGGCGGCAAGGCGTGAGCCGCCAGGCAGGTGCTGCGCACGCTGACCGGCAGTTCGGCGCCGAGGCGACGGGCCACACGCAGCATCTTGCGCTCGTTGGCCAGGTCCAGGCCGTAGCCGGACTTGATTTCGATACTGGTAACGCCATCACGCATCAGGCTTTTCAGGCGCTTGGCGGCACTGGCGAACAGTTCATCTTCGCTGGCTGCGCGGGTGGCGCGCACGGTGCTGGCGATGCCGCCACCGCTGGCGGCGATTTCCGCGTAGCTGACGCCTTGCAGGCGCTGTTCGAATTCACCGCTGCGGTTACCGCCGAACACCGTGTGAGTGTGGCAGTCGATCAGGCCCGGCGTGACCCAGGCCCCGTTCAAATCATTGACGGCCGGGTACTCGCCCGCCGGCAACTCACCGCGCGGGCCGATCCACTCAATGTGCGCTCCTGTCGTCACGATGGCCGCATCCTCGGTGATCGAGTAGACGCCTTGTGCCATGGTTGCGACGTGACAGTGTTGCCAGAGAGTTTTCATCCTTGGCCTCCATTAGGTTATCGATGGGAAAAATTAGGATCCTGCGTCACCAGGGCTGCCTGGCCCGCCGCCGGTTTCACCCACGTCAGGTAAGCCAGCACCAGCAACACGATCCAGACCACGCCGACGATCAGCGCTGCCTGGGTGTCCGGGAAATAGCCCAGCACGCCGAAAATGAACAGCATGAAGGCAATCGCCGCCGCCGGTGCATAAGGCCAGAGCGGTACCGGAAACTTCAGTTGTGCAACCTGCTCGGCGCTCATGGACCGGCGCATGGCCACTTGGGTCACCAGAATCATCAACCAGACCCACACCGTGGCAAAGGTCGCGACGGAAGCGATCAGCAGGAACACGTTTTCCGGGATCAGGTAGTTCAGCAACACGCCCAGCAACAGCGCGGCACTCATCACCACTACCGTCATCCATGGCACGCCATTGCGCGACAGGCGGGCGAAGCCTTTGGGTGCATGCCCTTGCTGGGCCAGACCGAACATCATGCGGCCAGCGCCGAAGATGTCACTGTTGATCGCCGAAATCGCCGCCGTGATCACCACGATGTTGAGGATGGTGGCCGCCGAGCTGATCCCCAGCTTGTCGAAAATCTGCACGAACGGGCTGCCCTGGCTGCCGATCTGCTGCCATGGAAAGATCGACATCAGCACCAGCATCGTCAGCACATAGAACAGCAGGATCCGCAACGGTACAGCATTGATCGCCCGGGGCAGCACGTGCTGCGGGTCTTTGGCTTCACCTGCCGTTACGCCGATGATTTCAATACCGCCAAACGCAAACATCACCACCGCGAACGAAGCGATCAGACCGCCCATGCCATTGGGCATGAAGCCGCCGTGACTCCAGAGGTTGCTGATGTCGGTCGCTTGGCCGGGGGCCGAGCTGATGCCGAACCACATGATGCCGAAACCACCCAGGATCATCGCGACGATGGCGGCGACCTTGAGCAGCGACAACCAGAACTCCATTTCACCGAAGACTTTGACGTTGCACAGGTTCAGGCCGCCAACGATGGAAACGACACCCAGCACCCAGATCCAGCGGGAAACCTCCGGAAACCAGAAGCCCATGTAGATACCGAATGCAGTGACATCGGCCATGCCGACGATGACCATTTCGAATGCGTAGGTCCAACCGAGGATGAAGCCCGCCATCGGCCCCAGGTAGGTGCTGGCGTACTGGCCGAAAGAGCCGGCCACCGGGTTGTGCACCGCCATCTCACCGAGGGCGCGCATGACCATGAACACCGCCGCGCCACCGATCAGGTAAGCGAGCAGTACCGCAGGACCGGCCATTTGAATGGCCGAGGCAGATCCATAAAACAGCCCGGTGCCGATTGCCGACCCCAGCGCCATGAAGCGAATATGTCGGGCAGAGAGCCCGCGTTTCAAACCTTTTTCTGGCTGTTGCATTTCTCGTCCCTAATTATTGTTATCCGACGCAAAATCGAATCGCTGGCAAGCCAGCTCCTACAGGTTCAACGCAATCCATGTGGGAGCGGGCTTGCTCGCGAAGGGGCAATTACAGGCTAGGCAGCAACTTCGCCGAAACCAGTTCGTTCAGGCAACGCGAGGCCAACAGTTCAGACGCCGCATTGATGTCCGGCGCGAAGAAGCGGTCCTTCTCATAGAACGGCACTTCGTTACGCAGAATGGCACGGGCTTTTTCCAGTTTTGGCGAAGTCTTCAGACCATTGCGCAGGTCCAGGCCCTGGGCTGCCGCCAGCCATTCCACCGCGAGAATCCCACGGGTGTTCTCGGCCATTTCCCACAGGCGCTTGCCAGCGGCCGGAGCCATCGATACGTGGTCTTCCTGGTTGGCGGAAGTCGGCAGGCTGTCCACCGAATGCGGATGGGACAACGCCTTGTTCTCGCTGGCCAATGCCGCTGCAGTCACCTGGGCGATCATGAAGCCGGAGTTCACACCGCCGTTGGCCACCAGGAACGGCGGCAGTTGCGACATGTGCTTGTCCATCATCAGCGAGATACGGCGCTCGCTCAGGGAACCGATTTCAGCGATGGCCAATGCCATGTTGTCAGCGGCCATGGCCACTGGCTCGGCGTGGAAGTTGCCACCGGAGATCACGTCACCTTCAGCGGCGAAAACCAGCGGGTTGTCGGAAACGGCGTTGGATTCGATCGCCAGTACTTCGGCCGCTTGACGGAACTGGGTCAGGCAGGCACCCATGACTTGTGGCTGGCAACGCAGGGAGTACGGGTCTTGTACCTTCTCGCAGTTTTCATGGGAGTCGGAAACTTCGCTGCGCTCGCCCAGCAGATCGCGATAAGCGGCGGCGGCGTCGATCTGGCCTTTCTGGCCACGGGCAGAATGGATACGGGCGTCGAACGGCGAACGCGAGCCCAGGACCGCTTCAACGGTCAGGCCGCCCAGTGCCAAGGCACCAGCAAACAGGTCTTCACCTTCGAACAGGCCACGCAGGGCAAATGCGGTGGACACCTGAGTGCCGTTGAGCAGCGCCAGGCCTTCTTTCGCAGCCAGAGTCAGCGGGGTCAGACCAGCAACTTTCAGCGCTTCGGTGGCTTCCATCCACTCGCCCTTGTAGCGAGCCTTGCCTTCACCCAGCAGCACCAGCGACATGTGGGCCAGAGGCGCCAGGTCACCGGAAGCACCGACCGAGCCTTTCAATGGAATGTGCGGGTAAACCTCGGCATTGATCAGGGCGATCAGCGCGTCGATCACCACGCGGCGGATGCCGGAAAAACCACGGCTCAGGCTGTTGACCTTGAGCACCATGATCAAACGTACTAGCTCGTCACTGATCGGCTGGCCGACACCGGCGGCGTGGGACAGCACCAGCGAGCGCTGCAGGTTTTCCAGGTCTTCGCTGGCAATGCGGGTCGAGGCCAGCAGGCCGAAACCGGTGTTGATTCCGTAGGCGGTGCGGTTCTCGGCGAGGATCTGTTCCACGCAGGCAACGCTGGCTTCGATCTGGGCCGAGGCGCTGTTGTCGAGGGTCAGTTTCACCGGCTGCTGATAGACGTCACGCAGTTGGGCGAGGGTCAGTTGGCCGGGAATCAGGTTTAGCGCAGTCATTTTTTTGCTCCTTTTGAGAGTTGTTATTAACTCACCAGACGCTCCGGAGATGTCCGTTGTCCGTCGCGTCTACCTTTTAGGGAGCCGCGCCTTGGCACGCTGGTGTTGTTGAAATCAGTTCAGGTCTGGAAAAGCGTTGTGCAGCAAAATCGGGTCTTTCAATACCGCGGCAGCGGCGGCAATGTCTGGTGCCAGCCAGCGGTCCTGGTCGTAGGCAGGAACTCGCTCACGCAGCAGACGCCAAGCGGTATCGGTGCCCGCACCAAAGCGTTGTTCTTTGAGAAACTCGAACGCCTGGGCCGCCAGCAAATACTCGATGGCGAGGATCTGCGTGCAGTTTTCCAGCGCGCGATGCAGCTTCAGCGCGGCGTTGGTGCCCAGACTCAGGTGATCTTCCTGCAGGCCCGACGTCACGTAGTTATCCAGCACCGCCGGTTGCGCCAGTTGACGGTTCTCCGCGCACAGCGAAGCGGCCACGTATTGCACGATCATCATCCCGGAGTTCACGCCCGGGTTGGCCACCAGGAAAGCCGGCAGGCCGCTGACGTGCGGGTTGATCAAACGGTCCAGACGACGCTCGGCGATGGAGCCGATTTCCGCCATGGCGATCGCCAGCAGGTCCGCCGCCATTGCCACGGACTGGCCATGAGGGTTGGCCTGGGACACCACGCGGTAATTGTCCGCGGTACCCAGCACCAGCGGGTTGTCGGTGGCGCCGTTGAGCTCGGTTTCGATCTGTTTGATCGCGTGCACCAGTTGATCGCGCGCAGCACCGTGCACCTGCGGGATCGAGCGAATGCTCAGGGCATCCTGGGTGCGAATGCCTTTGCTCTGGGCGATCACTTCGCTGCCGTCGAGCAAGGCCCGAAGGTTGATCCCGACCTGTTGCATGCCCGGGTGCGGCTTGAGCGCGATGATCTCCGCGTCGAACGCATCGATCTGCCCGCGCTGGGCTTCGAAGCTCATGGCGCCGATCACGTCGGCCCATTCCAGCAGGCGCGTGGCATCGGCAATCGCCAGGCAGCTCAGGCCGCTCATGCACGGCGTACCGTTGACCAGGCACAAACCGTCCTTGGCACCGAGCTTGACTGGTTGCAGACCTTCTTCGGCCAGCGCTTGCTGCGCGGAAACGATCTGCCCGCGATAGCTGACATTGCCCACGCCCAGCAGCGCGATGCCGATGTGCGCCATGTGAGTCAGATAACCCACCGAACCCTGGGACGGCACCTGCGGGGTGATGCCCCGGTTGAGCAGCGCCAGCAGCGCTTCGACGACCTGACGGTGCAGGCCGGATTTGCCGTGGCTGTAGTTGACGATGGCCGCGCACATGATCGAGCGGGTCTGCTCGTCGGTCAGCGGTGCACCCACGCCGCAAGCGTGGCTGAGCAAGGTGTTGCGCGACAACTGGCTGAGTTGTTCGTCCTGCAGCGAAACGTTGCACAGCGCGCCCAGGCCGGTGTTGATGCCGTAGGCACGTTCGCCGCTGGTGACGATGCGCTGGACGATGGCCTGTGCGTTTTCGATGCGCGCCCAGATCGGTGCCGACAGTTCAAGCTGTGCGCCATGACGAGCAACGGCGACCACATCCTGCCAACTGACCTGCGACTCGGTGATAACGATTTTTTCAGCCTGGGACATCATTAACCTCGTGCGTACAACCTGAATGTTGATGCAGCTCTACCGCCGCCTTCGCGAGCAAGCCCGCTCCCACATTGGAACGCGATCAACTGTGGGAGCGGGCTTGCTCGCGAAGAGGCCCGCCAATTCACTGCAAATCTCGTTAAACCACCGCCGCCCGACGCTGCACAAAGCGGTCGACATACTCATCCGCCGGCGAATGCAGGATCTCCCTTGGCGTGCCGACCTGGATCAGGCGGCCGTCCTTGAGAATCGCGATGCGGTTGCCAATGCGCACAGCCTCGTCGAGGTCGTGGGTGATGAAGACGATGGTCTTGTGCAGGGTCTTTTGCAGTTCCAGCAACTGGTCCTGCATCTCCGCGCGGATCAGCGGGTCGAGGGCGCTGAACGCTTCGTCCATCAGGATGATGTCAGTGTCCGCCGCCAGGGCGCGGGCCAGGCCCACACGCTGACGCATGCCGCCGGATAGCTGGTGCGGGTATTTGTTTTCGTAGCCCTTGAGGCCCACGGTGTTGATCCAGTGCAGCGCACGCTCAGCGCACATGGCTTTGCTTTCGCCACGGATTTTCAGGCCGTAGGCGACGTTGTCCAGCACACTCTTGTGCGGCAACAGGCCAAAGCTCTGGAACACCATGCTGATCTTGCGCCGACGAAATTCGCGCAGGGCTTCCATGTCGTATTGCAGGATGTCCACGCCGTCCACCAGGATCGCGCCGCTGGTCGGGTCGATCAGGCGGTTGAAGTGGCGCACCAGGGTCGACTTGCCTGAGCCCGACAGGCCCATGATCACGAAGATCTCGCCGCTGCCGATGCTCAGCGACAGGTCGTTCACGCCGACCACGCAGCCGGTTTCGGCCAGGACCTGGTCCTTGGTCTTGCCCTGGCCGATCATGGCCAGCGCATCCTTGGAACGGTTGCCGAAAATCTTGAAGACGTTCTTGACTTCGATCTTGCTCACGGTTGCGTTGTTCATTTGCTCACCTCATGCCGTGCGCGACCGTACGCCTGTGTAATGCGGTCGATCACCACAGCCAGAATCACGATCGCCAGACCGGCTTCAAGGCCACGCCCGACGTTGAGGGTCTGAATCCCTACCAGCACGTCTTCACCCAGGCCACGGGCACCGATCATCGAGGCGATCACCACCATCGACAGGGCCATCATGGTGGTCTGGTTGATCCCGGCCATGATGCTCGGCAGGGCCAGTGGCAGTTGCACGCCGAACAGTTGCTGCCAGCGGTTGGCACCGAAGGCGTTGATCGCTTCCATCACTTCGCCGTCGACCTGGCGAATGCCCAGATCGGTCAGACGGATCAGCGGTGGTGCGGCGTAGATCACCGTGGCGAAAATCGCCGGGACCTTGCCCAGGCCAAACAGCATCAGAACCGGGATCAGGTACACGAAGCTCGGCATGGTCTGCATGATGTCCAGCAACGGCATCAGCACCGAACGCAGGCGGTTGCTGCGCGCCGAGAGAATGCCCAGCGGAATGCCGATCAACACCGAAATGATCGTCGCCACCATCATCAGCGCCAGGGTCTGCATCAGCTTGTCCCAGAGGCCGACCGCCCCCACCAGGAACAGCAAACCAACGATGACGGCAGTGGTCACGACCTTGCGGGTCGCGTGCCAGGCCACACCGGCCACGATCGCCAGCATCAGCCACCAGGGTGCAGCACGCAGCAGGCCTTCAAGATTGACGATGGCCCACAGCAAGGTGTCGGAGATGCTGCGGAAAACGTCGCCGTAGTTGGTAACCAGCGAATCGACCCAACCGTTGACCCAGTCGGCGATGGAAAAGGTAAAGCTTTCGGGAAACATAAGAGACTCTCAATCAAGGGGTTGCGATCAAGCGTCCGACTGCCGTTGCCGACAGCCGGAGAAGCCCAACCTACAAGGCCGCGTCGATTTTCTTGGCTGCGTCTTCGCTCACCCATGCGTGCCAGACTTCAGGATGTTCCTTCAGGAAGATCTTGGCCAGTTTTGGTGACTCGATCCGCTCTTTGGTCATGCGCCCAAGGTTCTGGTTCAGCAGGTCGATTGGCACGTTGACCTTTTCCAGCACGGCCACCAGTTCAGGCGCTTCGTCGTGGAACGTCTTGGACAAGCCGACCTTGATGGTCACTGTCTTGTTCACGCCTGGTTTCTCTTCGAGTTTCACCGCGTCGATCTGGCCCATCAAAGGCGTTGGCGACCAGTAGTAGAACAGGATCGGCTCGCCACGCTTGTAGCTCGACAGCACAGCGGCATCCAGCGCCGGGCCGGTGCCTGGGCGGAAGTTGGTGTAGGTGCTTTCCAGGCCGTAGCTTTTCAGCATTTCGCTGTTGTCCAGCTCACAGGTCCAGCCGGCCGGGCAGTTGTAGAAACGGCCCTTGGAAGGCTCTTCGGCGTCCTTGAACACCGCCGAGTATTTGCCCAGGTCAGCAATGTTTTTCAGGTCCGGAGCCTTGGCTTCCAGCTTACGCTTGGCGTCGCCTTCGATCACGTAGCGCGGCACGTACCAGCCTTCGATTGCGCCAACAACCGGGGCGCCGACACCGACGACTTTGCCGGCCTTCTCGGCCTTGTTCCAGACTTCGCTGCGGCCGACCCACTCTTCGGCAAACACTTGAATGTCGTTGCTGCTCAGGGCGTTTTCCATGGTGATGGAGTTGCCCGGCAGGCTGTCGGTCTTGCAGTCGTAGCCTTTCTCCAACACGACTTGCATCACGTCGGTCAGCAGCATGGCGCTTTCCCAGTTCAAACCGGCGAACTTCACCGGTTTGCCTGACTCGCACCAACCCGCCGCCTGAGTGGCGCCGGCACTGGCCAGCAGGCCCATGGAAAGCAATGCGGTCAGCAGGGTCTTGTTCGATTTCATTGTTATGACGCTCCTAATCATGAATTGGCTTACGGCAGTCAAGAGGCATCCAGCCCTGTCCACGTCCAATCAGGCCTGCGCCGCAGCGCGACCGACATTCAGCTTTTGTTCGGTGATCGCGCCCTGCTCGACCGGCAGGATCAAACGATCAGGCACTGTGCCGTGCCATTTTTTTGCGCACAGGTAATACAGGGCGGCGGGAAGCACCAGACCGATGACCCAGGAAATATCCACATCACCCAGGGCCTCCACCAGCGGACCGGTATAGAACTTAGTGGAGATGAACGGCAGCTGCACCAGCACACCGAACACATAGACGCTGATACCGAGGAGGTTCCAACGACCGTAGCGACCATTCGGATCGGCCAGAGCCGGTACGTCATAGCGCTCGCGAGTGATGCAGTAGTAGTCCACCAGATTGATCGCGCTCCAGGGGGTAAAGAACGCTAGCAAGAACAGGATGAAAGACTTGAACGCACCGAGGAACGAGTGCTGACCGAGCAACGCCATCAGGGTCGCAGCACCGACGATGACCAGCACGAAGACCAGACGTTGCAAGTGCGTCACCTTCAGGTCACCACGGAAACCGCTGATGATGGTCGCAATGCACATGAAGCTACCGTAGGAGTTCAGCGTGGAGATGGTGACCTTGCCGAACGCAATGCTGAAGTACAGCAGCGCAGCGGTGGCACCGGTACCACCCAGACCAACGATGTAGGCCACTTCGTGACCGGCGAATTGCCCGTTGGCCGAAGCGGCAGCGAACACGCCGAGGACCATCGCCACCTGCGCGCCAATGACCGAACCCGCACCTGCGGCGAAAAAGGTTTTCACCGAGGAAATATTGCTCGGCAGGTAGCGTGAGTAGTCAGCCACGTAAGGGCCGAACGCGATCTGCCAGGACGCCGCGAGCGATACCGCCAGCAGGAAGCTGCTCCAGCTGAAGTGACGGATTTGCAGGAGAGCGCCGACGTCGGTCTGGCTCATCAGGCGCCAGAACAGATAAACGAAGGCAATCACACCGATGACGCTGGCAACACGGCCGATCCAATGGATCACCCGATAACCGAGCACCGTGACCAGCACGATGACACTGGCAAAAATGAGGATACCGACGCTGTCGCTGACGCCAAACAACTGGCCCAGCGCCTGGCCGGATAACACGGTTCCCGTTGCAGTGAAGCCCAGGTACATCAAGCAGACCAGCACGATCGGGATGGCCGCGCCGTACACGCCGAACTGTACCCGGCTGGAAATCATCTGCGGCAGGCCTAGCTTGGGGCCTTGCGCCGCATGCAGCGCCATTACGCCACCGCCGAGCAGTTGGCCGATCAACAGACCGATCAACGACCAGAACACATCACCGCCAAGGACCACGGCCAATGCGCCGGTGACAATCGCGGTGATTTGCAGGTTGGCACCCATCCACAGGGTGAACTGGCTAAACAGACGACCGTGTCTTTCCGCTTCCGGGATGTAGTCGATCGAACGCTTCTCGATCAACGGTTTGTTGCCTGCACGTTCGCTGTTAACAGCCATGATTCAACCTCTGTGGATTGTTATAGGTATATCGGTTGTCGGTGTTGGCTTCTGTGGGAGCGAGCTTGCTCCCACATAAAGCCGTACAGCGTTATTTGCCGGTAATCATCGGCAGGTTCAGCCCTTGTTCCTTGGCGCAGTCGATGGCGATCTGGTAACCGGCATCGGCGTGACGCATGACGCCAGTGGCCGGGTCGTTGTGCAGCACGCGAGCGATACGCTCGGCCGCTTCGTCAGTACCGTCGCAGACAATCACCATGCCCGAATGCTGGGAGAAGCCCATGCCGACGCCGCCGCCGTGGTGCAGGGACACCCAGGTCGCGCCGCTCGCGGTGTTGAGCAGAGCGTTGAGCAGTGGCCAGTCGGAAACGGCGTCGGAACCGTCCTGCATCGATTCGGTTTCGCGGTTCGGGCTCGATACCGAACCGGAGTCCAGGTGGTCGCGGCCGATCACGATTGGCGCGGACAACTCGCCGCTACGGACCATTTCGTTGAACGCCAGGCCCAGCTTGGCGCGCAGGCCCAGGCCAACCCAGCAGATACGTGCCGGCAGACCCTGGAAGCTGATGCGCTCGCGGGCCATGTCCAGCCAGTTGTGCAGGTGGGCGTCGTCCGGGATCAGTTCCTTGACCTTGGCGTCGGTCTTGTAGATGTCTTCAGCGTTGCCCGACAGTGCAGCCCAACGGAACGGGCCGATGCCACGGCAGAACAGCGGACGGATGTAGGCCGGTACGAAGCCCGGGAAGTCGAATGCGTTTTCCACGCCTTCTTCTTGCGCCATCTGACGGATGTTGTTGCCGTAGTCGAAGGTCGGGATGCCTTGCTTCTGGAAGTCGAGCATCGCTTTAACGTGCACGGCCATCGATTGCTTGGCGGCTTTGATCACGGCAGCAGGTTCGGTCTTGGCGCGAGCGCGGTATTCGTCCCAGGTCCAGCCTGCTGGCAGGTAGCCATTGAGCGGGTCGTGGGCGCTGGTCTGGTCGGTGACCATGTCCGGGCGTACGCCGCGCTTGACCAGTTCAGGCAGGATTTCAGCCGCGTTGCCCAGCAGCGCGATGGAGATTGCCTTGCCTTCTTTGGTGTATTTGGCGATGCGGGCCAGTGCGTCGTCGAGGTCTTTGGCTTGCTCGTCGACGTAGCGGCTTTTCAGGCGGAAATCGATGCTGACTTGCTGGCATTCGATGTTCAGCGAGCAAGCGCCGGCCAGGGTTGCAGCCAGAGGCTGGGCGCCACCCATGCCGCCCAGGCCGGCGGTCAGTACCCACTTGCCTTTGAGGTCATCGTTGTAGTGTTGGCGACCGGCTTCGACGAAGGTTTCGTAGGTGCCCTGGACGATGCCCTGGCTGCCGATGTAGATCCAGCTGCCGGCGGTCATCTGGCCGTACATGGCCAGGCCTTTGGCGTCCAGTTCGTTGAAGTGTTCCCAGCTCGCCCAGTGAGGAACCAGGTTGGAGTTGGCGATCAGTACGCGCGGGGCGTTGCTGTGGGTCTTGAACACGCCGACCGGCTTGCCGGATTGCACCAGCAGGGTCTCGTCGTCGTTCAGGTTGGTCAGGCTCTCGACGATCTTGTCGTAGCATTCCCAGTTACGTGCAGCGCGACCGATACCACCGTAAACCACCAGTTCTTTAGGGTTCTCGGCGACTTCCGGGTCGAGGTTGTTCATCAGCATGCGCAGCGGCGCTTCAGTCAGCCAGCTCTTGGCGGTCAGCTTGTTACCGCGTGCGGCACGGATTTCGACGTCGCGAAACTTGGTACGTTTATTCTCGGTCACGAAAAGAACTCCTCAGCAATCAATCCAAACCAACCCAGGCAGTGGGCGAGCAAGCCAATGGGCATCAGTGCACACCGGCGAATCAGTGGACGATGGTTGAGTCTTCGTGACTCATACGCATACGTCTTTACTTGTACATACAAGCATATGCAATCAAGCGGCCAACTTGTTGGATGAGCATTCAAGAAAAGTTCGGAAACAGCTGGAGAGCCCTTGGAACAAGGGTTTTGGCGTAGATGAAATTTTTCGAGGGGATTTTTTGGAGGATAGGCGGATTGTTACTTGAGCGTGGTTTTGCGCCACGCTGGGGCATTCGGTAACAAGTTGGTGCGCGGACGGAAACGGTCTGAGGGGTAGCACAACATCGCGGGCAAACATCGCCCCCTGTAGGAGCCGAGCTTGCTCGCGATGGTCGTGAAGGATAACGCGTAGAACCAGATGCCCAGCGGCGAATTTGGGTTATTCGCGAGCGAGCTCGCTCCTACAGGGATGGTGTATCAGCGTGCGATGAGTTCGATCACGCAGCAGGCGCCATTGCTGGAGACTTCCAGCAATCCGGTGTTACCGACCAGTTGCAGGCAATCATGGCGACCCAGTTGCGAAGCGCTGGTACCGACCTTCACTTCAAGCGCATCGCTGATACTGAAGACCAGCACAGTCCCCGCCTCACTGAAAAACCGCTGCTCGCCCGACAACCACTGCAACCGCGCGGCGTAACGCTGCGGTGCGTAAATGAGGTTGAAATCGCGAATCGCACCGCCGAGCAATGTGCAGGAAACCTTGCTTTCACCGCTGAAGGCAAACGGGTCCAGCGGTAACAGTGGCCGAGTATCCTGGCCATCCACCGTCAGGCTCATGCCGTCGCCCTGCAAAACAGTGATCACTCGCTCGTAACCGGCGAAGGTGGAAAACCCGCCCGACTCGCCAATGTCGGCAATCGACAGGCGCCAGCCAAAGCCATCCAGACCGGTGCCGGCATCGCGGGTGATTTCTTCGGTGCTGCCGCCGCCGTTTTTCCACGGCATGCGCGGGTAATCTTTGGCGCGTAAAACCTTTAACTGATTCATTTATGGAACCGACCTTCCAGACGATGACGGGAACCGGGGTGGATCAAGCGAGCGGCGGTCACCGGCTGACGGCCGGACCAGGTGCGGCGACGGATCAGCAGGCACGGCTCGCCCTTTTCAATCTGCAGCAACTTGCACTCGGACGACTCGGCCAGGATCGCCTCGACCACGTGCTCGCCTTCGGTCAGCGGCGCGACCTGGTTCAGGTAGGCATATGGCGTTTGCAGGGTGAAGTCCTGCTTGAGGTAGTCCGGCGCCACCAGCGCATTGACGAAACGGTCTTCGATTTGCACCGGAATATCGTTTTCGAAATGCACGATCAGCGAGTGGAACACCTTCTGCCCTTCGCGCATGTCCAGGGCCAGCGCGCGCTCGGAGCCGGCGGCCTCTTCTTCAAGGGTGATGACCTTGCAGGTGTGGCGATGACCGCGAGAGGCGATTTCGTCGGCGATGTTGTGCACTTCGAACAGTGCGGACTGGCTTTTCGGCTCGGCGACGAACGTGCCGACGCCTTGCATGCGCACCAGCAGACCGTCGGCAGTCATCTCGCGCAGCGCGCGGTTGATGGTCATGCGACTGAAGCCAAGCTGGCTGACCAGCTCGCTTTCCGACGGCACACGATAGTGCGGCGGCCAGTTTCCACTGTCGATTTGCTGGGTGATCATCTGTTTGACGCGGGCGTACAAGGGCGCCGGACTGTCGCCCATGTTCGCGGCCAACGGAGAGACTGGAGGCGGAGTCGGCACGGTTAATCCTTGTTCGTTGAAAAGAGATTGCTAGCTTGCCGGAGTTTACCGGGCAGGCAAACGTCTGTATATGTATATACAAATAACACACGATGGGGTGCTGAACCATGTCCGCCTTCTTTGCCGAACGCGCGCTGCTGCCTAGTGGATGGGCCAACAATGTACGTCTTGAGGTCAGCGCCGATGGCGTTTTGACCCATATCCAGGCCGATTCCCATGCAGATGGCGCCGAGCGGTTGAGCGGTCCGCTGCTGCCTGGCATGCCGAACCTGCACTCCCACGCCTTCCAGCGGGCCATGGCCGGGCTGGCGGAAGTGGCGGGAAATCCGAACGACAGTTTCTGGACCTGGCGCGACCTGATGTATCGCCTCGTCGGAAAAATCAGCCCGGAACAACTCGGCGTCATCGCCCGTCAGCTGTACATCGAAATGCTCAAGGCCGGTTACACATCGGTGGCGGAATTTCATTACGTACACCATGACATCAGTGGCCAGCCTTACGCGGACCCGGCCGAACTGGCCCTGCGTATCAGCCAGGCTGCAGGTTCCGCGGGTATCGGTCTGACCCTGCTGCCGGTGCTCTACAGCCACTCCGGTTTCGGCGGCCAGACTCCGAACGAAGGTCAGCGTCGCTTCATCAACAGCACCGAAAATTACCTCAAGCTGCAATCGCGCCTGCAACCGCTCCTGGCGCAGCAGCCGGCGCAGGCCCTGGGCCTGTGTTTCCACTCGCTGCGCGCGGTCACGCCGCAACAGATCAGCGAAGTGCTGGTCGCCAGCGACAAACAATGCCCGGTGCACATCCACATTGCCGAGCAGCAGAAAGAAGTCGACGACTGCCTGACCTGGAGCGGTCGTCGTCCGCTGCAATGGCTGTACGAAAACGTCGAAGTCGACCAGCGCTGGTGCCTGGTCCACGCGACCCACGCCAACCCGGAAGAAGTCACGTCGATGGCCAGGAGCCGCGCCATCGCCGGCCTGTGCCTGACCACCGAAGCCAACCTTGGCGACGGGATTTTCCCGGCGGTGGATTTCCTCGCCCAGGGCGGCCGCATGGGCATCGGTTCCGACAGTCACGTGTCATTGAGCGTGGTGGAAGAATTGCGCTGGCTGGAATACGGCCAGCGTCTGCGTGATCAGCGGCGTAATCGTTTGTACGGCGCGGATCAGCCAATGGTCGGCCGCACGCTGTTTGATGCCGCGCTGGATGGCGGTGCCCAGGCGCTGGGTCAGCCGATTGGCGCCCTGGAAGTCGGCAAGCGCGCCGACTGGCTAGTGCTCGATGGCAACGACCCGTATCTGGCAACGGCCAGCGGCGACGGAATTCTCAACCGCTGGTTGTTTGCCGGCGGCGATCGCCAGGTGCGGGATGTGTTGGTCAATGGCCAGTGGGTAGTGCGTGACGGGCGGCATGCCGACGAGGAAGAAAGCAGCCGCGCCTTCACCCAGGTCCTGCGCGAACTCCTGGGCTGACACAAAACAAAAATGTGGGAGCGGGCTTGCTCGCGAAGGCGGACTGTCAGTCAACATCTCTGTTGAATGTGACACCCTCTTCGCGAGCAAGCCCGCTCCCACATTTGGATATGTGCCGACAGTTAGTTCGAGGTCTCGGCCATCTGCTTTTCCGAGGCCCGCCAGATCAGCCGTGTGGTGTCGTACCCCTGCTGACGTGCTTTGCTCAGCAACTCCTCACGCACCACACCGTTCACGGTCGGCGTGCGCGACAACAGCCACAGATACTTGCGGCTCGGGTCACCGACGATGGCGGTCTTGTAGTCATCGCTGACGTACAGCACCCAGTATTCGCCCTTCGCCGAACCCGGAATCAGCCTGGAAAACCAGGTATCGAACTCGACCCACAGCTTGTCGCTCTTGCCGGGCACCTGTGGATAAGCCGTGCCCTTGACCTCTTCCCATTGCCACTGCGCCGTCAGGCAGCGGTTCAGCACTGCGAGGTTGCCGTCGGGCTTGAGCGTGTAATGGGCTTCGGACTGCGCGCAGTCGCGCTGGAAGTACATCGGCATACGAGCCAGCTCGTACCAGGTGCCCTGGTAGCGCTTGAGGTTGACGCTATTGACCGTCTTGGGGGCCAATGGGTCCTGGCCAGACGTGGCACAGCCGGCCAACACCAGGCCGGCAAAAAGGATGATCAATAACCGCTTCATTATTTTTCTCCCGTGGGCGATCGCCCCGGTTTACTTCAGGCCTTGGCCGGAAAACATCAGCACTTTGTCACCGGCGAACTGCACGCTGATAAAGCTGTTCTTGTCGCCCCAGGTGCAGCTGGACATGCCGAGCGCGCCTGAACAATCGGCGGGTTTGCCCAACAGGGTCTCCACATCGGCCTTGGCCATGCCGGCGGAGAGCTTCGAGTAGTTTTCCTGATTGACCTTGCTGCAGGCAGCGAGCAATACGCAGAACGAAAGCAGGGCGATGGAACGCAACGACATGGTGAAACTCCGGGGGCGTAGGGGATTGGCATGGCTGCCAAGCTGAAGCTTAGAAGAGAAAACCCCTGTCAGGTTCCCTGCCCGGCAGGCTATTTATCGGGCCACTCGTCTGCCTTTTGCCGAAAATCAGCCACTTTGCCTGTTTACTGGGCATTTCGTCGTTTTTCAGAGAATTCGCCTAATCTTTGGCGCCGTTCAGTCGACATAAATGCAACGCAAAGCCACGTCAGTGGCATTTGCTCCCCCATTTTGTAGAACAGCCCCTCTGCGGTAGCTCATCCATGACCAGAAACATGAAGTTCAGCCACAAGATATTGCTGGCTGCCGCCCTCGTGGTGGCCGTCGCATTCGCTTGTTTCATCCTGTTCAACGACTATCGCCAACGCGAAACCTTGCGCAACAGTACCGAAGCCTCGATGCAGGAACTCGGCAGCCTGACCACCAGCAACATCCAGACCTGGCTGGAAAGCCGCATGCAATTGCTGCAGTCGATGGCCCAACAGATCAACGCCGACGGCAATGCTCCCGCTGGCCTGAAACGAATCATCGACCTGCCCGCCTACACCGGTAACTTCCAGCTAAGTTACTTCGGTGGCGCCGACGGCGTGATGTTCTCGGTCCCGGCGGGCAACCGCGCGGCGGACTACGACCCGCGCGCCCGTGGCTGGTACAAGGCGGCCAATAATGCGCAACAGACCATCGTCACCGAACCCTACATCGCCGCCTCCTCCGGCAAGCTGGTGATCACAGTCGCCACCCCGGTGCAGCACCTGGGCCAGATGATCGGTGTCGCCGGCGCCGACATCGACCTGTCCAGCGTCAGCGCGATCATCAACTCGCTGAACTTCGGCGGTCACGGCCATGCGTTCATCGTCGGTGCCGACGGCAAGATCCTGATTCACCCGGACAGCAAACTGGTGCTCAAGAACCTGACCGAGGCCTACCCCAACGGCGCGCCGAAAGTCAGCCCGGGCATGAAGGAAGTCGAGATCGACGGCAAGCGTCAGTTCATCTCTTTCACCCACGTCAACGGCGTGCCATCGGCGGACTGGTACGTAGCGCTGGTGCTCGACCAGGAAACCGCGTTCTCGATGCTCAGCGAATTCCGCACCTCGGCGATCATCGCCATGGTAATTGCGGTGGTGATCATCATCGCCCTGCTGGGCATGCTGATCAGCCTGTTGATGCAACCGCTGCTGACCATGGGTCGCGCCATGCATGACATCGCCGAAGGCGAAGGTGACTTGACCAAACGCCTGACCATTCACGGCCACGACGAATTCGGCGCGCTGGGGCTGTCGTTCAACCGTTTCGTCGAGCGCATCCATACCTCGATCATCGAAGTATCCTCGGCCACCGGCCAGGTCAACGAAGTGGCGCTGCGGGTAGTCGCCGCCTCGAACTCGTCGATGTTCAACTCCGACCAGCAAGCCTCGCGCACCAGCAGCGTGGCCGCGGCGATCAATCAGCTCGGTGCCGCCGCCCAGGAAATCGCCCAGAACGCCGCCCTCGCCTCGCAACATTCCAGCGATGCCCGCAGCCTGGCCGAAGACGGTCAACAGGTGGTGGATAAAACCATCGCGGCGATGCAGCAACTGTCGGCCAAGATCAGCGACTCGTGCGGCAACATCGAGACCCTCAACAGCAACACGGTCAACATCGGGCAGATCCTGGAAGTGATCACCAGCATCTCCCAGCAGACCAACTTGCTGGCACTCAACGCCGCCATTGAAGCGGCCCGCGCTGGCGAGGCCGGCCGTGGTTTTGCCGTGGTGGCCGATGAGGTGCGCAACCTCGCTCACCGCACCCAGGACTCGGCGCAGCAAGTGCAGACGATGATCGAAGAGCTGCAAGTCGGTGCCCGGGCAGCGGTGGGCATCATGACCGACAGCCAGCGCCAGAGCGAAAGCAGCGTCGGCATCGCCAACCAGGCGGGCGAACGTCTGGGCAGCGTGACCCAGCGCATCGGGGAGATCGATGGCATGAACCAGTCGGTGGCCACCGCGACCGAGGAACAGACCGCCGTGGTGGAGTCGATCAACGTCGACATCACCGAAATCAACACGCTGAACCAGGAAGGCGTGGAGAACCTGCAGTCGACCTTGCGTGCATGTGCCGATCTAGAACAGCAGGCGGCGCGGTTGAAGCAGCTGGTGGGTAGTTTCAGGATTTGAGGTGATGTAGCGGGCCTCTTCGCGAGCAAGCCCGCTCCCACAGTGGATCTGTGTCGTTCACGAATCCCTTGTGGGAGCGGGCTTGCTCGCGAAGACGGAATCAGCCGCAAAGAAGAGCTAGAAGCTTGATCCAGGCTTCGACAGAAACTCCAACTCCTCAGCCGTCGACTCCCGCCCCAACACCACATTGCGATGCGGAAAACGTCCAAACTGTGCAATCACTTTCTGATGCCGCTCGGCGTAATCCAGGTAATCGGCAAACAGCGTTCGGTCACCTTCAGGCTGCTGCGCCACCAGTTCGATATAGCGCGAGACACCTTCGTTTTGCACCGCGAGGTTTTCGCTGTGCTCGAACACCAGATAGATGAACACCCGCTGAATCGGCTGCAACTGGCGATCGAAATCCGCCGCAATACCTTGGGCTACCAATTTCTGTGCGCGGGAATCGCCGGAGAATGCTTTGGGAGTATCGCGAAAGATCATTCGCGGGATTTGATCGAGCAACAGCACCAGGGCCAGCCAACCTTCGGGACATTGCATCCACTCGGTCAATCCGCCGGCCAGTGCCTGCTCGGCCTGGCCCCCGAAACGCTCGCGCGCTTCGAGGTCCTGGCTGTCGCGCTTGCCAAACCACAACTTGCCCTTCTGCGCCGCCACTTCCTTCGCTGACCCGAAACTTCCGAACCACCAATCAAGCAACGGCTGCCAGGGCGCGGTCATGGTTTATTCCTTGTGGTAAGCCGTGACGCGGGCAACTTCTTCTTTCGAACCGAGGAACACCGCAACACGCTGGTGCAGGCCTTCCGGCTGGATGTCGAGGATGCGCTGGTGGCCGTCGGTGGACGCGCCGCCTGCCTGTTCCACCAGGAACGACATCGGGTTGGCTTCGTACATCAGGCGCAGCTTGCCCGGCTTCGACGGCTCGCGGCTGTCGCGTGGGTACATGAACAGACCGCCACGGGTCAGGATGCGGTGCACGTCAGCCACCATCGCAGCAACCCAGCGCATGTTGTAGTTCTTTTTCAGCGGGCCTTCATCGCCGGCCAGCAATTCGCTTACGTAGCGCTGTACCGGTGCTTCCCAGTGACGCTGGTTGGAAGCGTTGATGGCGAATTCCTGGGTGGTTTCAGGAATGGTGATGTTTTCGTGGGTCAGTACGAAACTGCCCATCTCACGGTCCAGGGTGAAACCTTTCACGCCGTCGCCCAGGGTCAGGATCAGCATGGTCTGCGGGCCGTAGATCGCGTAACCGGCGGCCACTTGCTGGGTGCCTGGCTGCAGGAAAGCCTTCTCATTCAAGGGCTCGTTCTGGCTCAGGTATTCGTTCGGGCAACGCAGTACCGAAAAGATGGTGCCGACCGGGGCGTTGATATCGATGTTCGACGAACCGTCCAGCGGGTCGAATACCAGCAGGTACGCGCCTTTCGGGTATTTGCCCGGAATCTGGTAGGCGTTGTCCATTTCTTCGGACGCCATGCCGGCCAGGTGACCGCCCCATTCGTTGGCTTCGAGCAGGATCTCGTTGGAGATCACGTCGAGCTTTTTCTGCACTTCGCCCTGGACGTTTTCAGTGCCCATGCTGCCCAGAACGCCACCCAGGGCGCCTTTGGACACGGCGTGGTTGATCTCCTTGCAGGCACGCGCCACCACTTCGATCAGGAAGCGCAGATCGGCAGGAGTGTTGTTGCTGCGGGTCTGCTCAATCAAATAGCGACTCAAGGTAACGCGGGACATGGAAGGCTCCGGTGGAATGGGGGGGCTAAAAACCCGCGCAGTTTAACGCGAGTCGGGGCGCATTTCCTCCTATCAGACGTGATCGGCCAAAGAGAGTTCATGTGCGGGGATGAGCGTAGTAGGAAATGGGCCGCGCGTGGAGCTCGAATGGATAGCAGATTTCGATATCTTTGGTGATCGGCACACCGTATTCGCGAGCAAGCCCGCTCCCACATTGGACCAGCTGTGCACACACCATTTGTGCCACGAAGCAGATCCAGTGTGGGAGCGGGCTTGCTCGCGAATGGCGCGAAGCGCCAGCCTTCTTCAGGGTTTGACAGAGGGTTTGCGCAGCAAGCTGAACGCCATCGCCGCCAGGAACAGGACACTGAGCAACAACACCGCCCACAAGCCGAACTTCTTCCACTGGGTGTCCATCGTCGCCAGTGTTTTCTCTGTCGATGCATTCGAAACCACCGCCCCGACATCCACAATGGCCCTGCCCAAGGTCGCGAGCTTCGCCGGGCTGTAATCCGGAATCAGCGTCGACAGCGGCAAGTTCGCCGCCTTCGCCGTCGAATTCCCCACGACCAGCGTGTAAGGCCCAGGCCCGCGCGCCAGGAACACCAGTTGTGTGGCACGCACGGCATACTTCAGCGTCGGCGCCCGATCACCCAGGCCGCCACCGCGTTCGTCCACGGTCAGCTTCAATTGCTGGACGATCTGCCCGGACAACTGCAATTCGTTTTGCACCACATCCTGACCGTTCTGGGCCAGGCGATAGAGCAAACCGCTGCCCAACGACTGCCATGGCAGACTGCTGTCGCGACGGCCGGCCAAGCGCACTGGCGCCAGACTGTTGGGCTGGCTCAACTCGACCTGCACCCGCTCGACATTCAGCCCCATCGGCAACTGCCAGGTGTATTCACCCGCCTTCACGCTGCTGCCGGTCAACCCTTGGGACCAGACCAACGGCAGCGGCAGGCTGCGGGTACTGGCGCTCTGTAGTTGCGCCGAAGTCAGTGTCGGTGCCGAATGCGGCGTGATCCACAGTAACCGCAGGTAGCGTGCCGACTGGCCCGGCAGGTTGACTTCATGCTGTTCGACCCGCTCGTCGGAAAAGGTCAGGCGCGCCACCTGCCCTTCGCCCCAGGACTGCCAATGCTGCAAATCGTCGCTGGCTTCGATGGTGAAACGCTGGAAGCCGTCGCGCTCGCTACTCCAGTCCAGAACCAACTGCTGCAACGGCGCCTTGATAGCCGAAGCGTCGAGCAACCAGCCGCGCAGCTCTTCCTCACCCGCCTCCAGCTGACTGGAGGGCTGCACCTCGACCAATGTGCCGTTGGTGCTCGATTGCACCCGCACGCTCGGCGCGGTTTCAGTGGCGTCCACCGAGTTGTACAGCGGAAACCATTTCACCTCGGTCAAGGTGCGCGCTTCATTGCTCCGCGCCGATTCCCGGGCCAGGGCATAAGCCTGAACTTCGCCCGCCGCATTGAACACACGTACATCGCTCAGGTCGGCCTGCCGTGCATTCAGTTGTACGTTCAGGGGCAGTTCAAGGCGATACCAGGGCCCTTCGCCCGTCACCGACAAAGGCACTTGGGTGGTGAAGTCCGCCGGTTTTTCCTGGGCAACCGCCGACAACACCACGCCCATGGCAACAGCGCCCAGCCAACCCAGGTTCAGCTTCTGACTCAAGACGACACTCCTTCGGATTCCGGGACCGGTTTCTCGACATCCGGCACAGCTTCGGCACGCTTGGGCGGCAGCGGGGCGAAATAGCCCACCACCAGCAGCAACACGCCGACACCGATAAACGACACGATCCGCGCCAGCCCGCCGCGATTACTCAATTCGACAAAGAACAGCTTAGCCACGACCACACCTATCAAGGCGGCGCCGATCAACCAGACTTCGCGGTGGCGACGCAAATGGCCACCGATCATCAGGCTCAGGGCCATCAAGGTCCAGACGATGGACAACCCGGCTTGCACCCGCATCGACGCCAGCAACAGATCCAGCTCGAACGGCACCCCGCTCCAATGGTGCGCCGTACGCATTACCAATGCCGTAAAGAACACGAACAGCGAGGCACCTGCGACCCCTTGCGTGGCGATGGCGGCGTAATCCTTGTGCAGCGCCAGTTGTGTCATGGCGCTGCGGGACCAGACATAGACGCCGGACAGCGCGAACAACAGGCCCAGCTCCAGCGGGTTGATCAATGGCACGTAGGGCAGTGGCTCGGCGTTGCCGTCACTGGCGACATTCGCCAGCCAGAACCAGCCGAGCATCAGCAACGCCAGCGGCGCGGCGGCGTATACACGGTATTCCCTCGAGTACGCCACCACCGGCCACGGCCACGCGCGAGGCGCCGCCATCAGAACCAGATACAGACTTGGCAGAATCGCCCAACCCAACCAGCGCCAAGCGTTGTATTGCTCGGACAACACCAGCAAGCCATAACGCAGCTCCAGCGCCAGCACCCCCATCAACAGCCAACAGCCGAGCACATGGGCGACACTCGTCACGCGTGCTGGCAGCATGGGCGCCAGGCGTCGCAGGGACATGAAATGCACCACGAACACGGCGGCCCACGCCAGCCAGCCGACGTCGGCCGCCGGGTGGTAACGCGAGTGCCAGGCCGCCAGCAGCACCAGCGCCGCCGCGGGAATCAACACCGTACCGAGCACCCCCAGTGACGGCCATTTCAGGCGCAGCGCCAACTCCGTCCACAGCGCAACACTCACAGCTGCGATGCTCAACAACAAAGTCGCCTGCATCGGCAGCGACGCAAAATGCAGCACTTCGATGACCCAGGCCAACGCCCACCAGCCCGCGCCCCACACCAGCAACGCCTGGGACAATCGCAACAGGCTCAGCCCTTCGAATGCTTCGGGTGAATGCCCCATCTGCAAACGCCAGGCCCCGACCATCGCTGCCAGCCCCAACACCAGCGGCGCCCAGAATCCGGCATGAGCCAGGGGACTCAGCCCTTCACTGAACAGCGGCCCCGTCGCCAGGAACAGTGCACCACCCAACAGTTGCACAGCGAGCGCGGTGAACACGAATGCGCGCGATGGCAGGCGCAAGCCAACCAACAACGTCAACGCCCCGGCCAAGGCCCAACTGATCACCGTGCCGTGGCTGAAGAAAAACAACGGCGCCAGCAAATAGAGAAACGCCAGCCCGAGGCACGCCAGGACTGGCAGACCTTTTAGCTCCCAAGGCCTGATCTGCTCCGGCAAGGCTTTACGCAACTGGTAGAAGCTGAACAACAACGCAATGCCCAGTAACAGCGCGCCTAGCGGTACACCACCGAGCAGGCTGCTCTCGCTGTTGTGCAGCTCGCTGAGAAACACCAGCGCCGAGCCCAGTTGCAGGAGCAAGGCAAACGCCCGGGCCAGGGGCCTTTGCTGGCGAAGGCCGAGCCAGAAGATCCCCGCGCCCTCCACCGCCCACGCCGCGGTCGTCCAGCGTGCATCGAGCCCCAGCGGAATCGCCAGGCTGGTGAAGATCACGCCCAAGGCCAGGCAGGTTTCCCCCAGCAACAGCGTGCGCCCGGCCATCAGCCAACGGGCAAGTCCCATGTAAATCATGCCCAGCGCCAATGCACTGAACGCCGCAGCGAACTCCAGATGCTGCACCAGTGCGAACTGCAAGCCGAAACCCACCAGCGGTGGACCGAACAGCAGCGTGCCGTCGACGTAGTCGCCCTTGCGCGCCGACCATTGCAGCAGCGATTCGCGACTGCTCTCTGCCGGTGCATCGCTCATTTCCAGCAGCCTGCGCCGGGCGAACAGCAGACCAATGGCCAGGTACATCAGGAAAAACAAAATCAGAAACGGCTCGGTGCTCCACAACTGCTCCGGCGAGTAGGAACGCAGGCCCCAGGCGAAACCGATGCCGAAGGTGCCGCTGAACCCGATGACATTCAACAGCCGCCAGGCCTTGAACCAGGCGATGGCGAAGATGCCGGCGTTGAGCAGGGCAAAGTAGCTGAACAGCGCGACGTGGCTGCCGGCGCCGGTGGAGGCCAGCAGCGGCGCGGCGAATCCGCCCAGTGCGGCAGCGGCGGCCAACCCCAGGGAGTCCTGGGTAATGGCGAGAATCGCCGAACAGACTGTCACCGCCACCAGCAGGCCAAACCCCGCTGTGGGATCGAGCAGCGGATGCAGGCGCATCGCGGCAAACACCGTCAGGTACAACACGGCGATCCCGGCCCCTTGCAGGATCAACGCATAACTGCTGTTGCGCGCCCGCAACCACCAGCCCAGCCCGAGCAACCCCAAGGCTGCCGCCGCAACGCCTGCGTACCGCAACTCAACCGGCACCACCACGCCTTCGGTGGCATAGCGCAGCAAAAAGGCCAGGCCGAGGAACAACAGCACCACGCCGACCCGCAACACGGTATTGCCACCGAACAACCAGGCTCGGGCACGGCTGATGGCGCGATCGATAAGGTTCGGGCCACGCGGAGGGACAGGTGGTTGTGCCTGACGAGCGATCGGCTCGGGCTTCCAGGCATCGGCGGGCTGCGAACGGTTGGCTTCGGTGGCCGCTGCGGCGATCGGCTCGAGTTCGGGCGGCAGCTCCCAGACCAACTCCGGGGCTGCGGCAGGTGCTTCATCGAGGATGGTTTCAGGTGAGACAAGTGGCTCGCGGGTTTCCGGCGCCTTGACGCCCGGTGCTTCAAGCAGCGCCAGCCGTTGCTCGACCGCCTGCAGCGCTACCTGCGCCTGTTCCAGCAAACGCTGCTGCTCGACTGCCTGCGAGTCCATGCGAGCCATGCGAAGGGCCTGGCCGATACCCAATCCGAACAACGCGCCCAGCAGCGCATCGCTGAATGACTCGTCGAGTATCCAGCCGAGCACCAGCCCTATCAGCATGAACATCCATTGCATGGTCGATATCCCTAAGCGGCCCCATCATGAGGCAAGTCCAAGCGGTACAGTGTCTGATCAGTCTAGTGCGAAAACACCACAACCCCCTGTAGGAGCGAGCTTGCTCGCGATGAGGCCATAACATTCAGCATTAATGTTGAATGTCAGTGCGCTATCGCGAGCAAGCTCGCTCCCACAAGGGATTGTGGTGTGTTCAGAATCTGATCAACCCTGCCGCCCGGTAATCCAGCGCCTAGTATATCGACCCAGCCCGTCAACAACCGGGTCTTGCTCGCAGTTCTGGCTGAAAACTACTCCAGTGCCTTCCAGATTTCCGTGGCGTACTCGCGAATGGTCCGGTCCGACGAGAACCAGCCCATCCGCGCCGTGTTCAATACCGCCGAGCGCCACCACTCCTTCGAATCGTGCCAATGGGCTTCGACGCGCATCTGGGCGTGCCAGTAGGAATCGAAGTCGGCGCAGACCAGGAAGCGGTCGTAGTCCACCAGCGAATCGATCAATCCGGTGTAACGGGACGGATCGTCCGGCGAGAACACCCCGCCTCGAATCGCTTGCAGCACATCGTTCAGACGATGGGACGCGGCGATATCCGGCACCGCGCTGAACTCATGATTCTGTTTGCGCGCCTCCACCTGTTGCGCGCTGAGACCGAAGATGAACATGTGCCCGTCGCCGATGCGCTCGCACATTTCCACATTGGCCCCGTCCAGGGTGCCAATAGTCAGCGCGCCGTTCAGGCCGAATTTCATGTTGCTGGTGCCAGAGGCTTCGAACCCGGCGGTGGAGATCTGCTCGGACAAATCCGCCGCCGGAATGATGCTCTCCGCCAGGCTGACGTTGTAGTTGGGCAGGAACACCACTTTGAGCAAGCCGCGCACGGTCGGGTCGTTGTTCACCACCCGGGCGATGTCGTTGGTCAGCTTGATGATCAGTTTGGCCTGGTGATAGCTCGCGGCTGCCTTGCCGGCGAAGATTTTCACCCGTGGCACCCAGTCGATTTCAGGCTCCGCTCGAATCGCCTGGTACAACGCCACGGTGTGCATCAGGTTGAGCAACTGGCGTTTGTACTCGTGGATTCGCTTGACCTGCACGTCGAACATCGCCGCCGGGTTGACCGCCACGCCCAGTCGCTCATGAATCAGGTACGCCAGGGCTTTCTTGCTGTGCAGGCGCTGCTCGGCAAACGCCTTGCGGAATGCACTTTTCTCGGCGAACGGTTCAAGGGCGAGCAAACGCTCTTCCGGGTTGTCCAGTACCGCGGAGCCCAGGGCATCGACCAGCATCGAGGTCAGTTCGGGGTTGGCCTGATACAACCAGCGGCGGAAGGTGATGCCGTTGGTTTTGTTGTTGATCCGCTCCGGGTAGAGCTTGTGCAGTTCGGAGAACACCGTTTGACGCATCAGCTGCGTATGTAGCCCGGACACACCGTTGATGCTGTGGGAACCGAGAAACGCCAGGTTGCCCATGCGCACCCGGCGACCGTTGTCTTCCTCGATCAGCGACACCGCGCGCAGTACGTCGAAGTCGTGAATGCCTTTGGCCCGCAGGGAGTCGATGTGGTGGGCGTTGATCAGGTAGATGATCTGCATGTGCCGCGGCAACATGCGTTCCATCAAGCCGACCGGCCAGGTTTCCAGCGCTTCGGGCAGCAATGTGTGGTTGGTGTAGGACAGCGTATCGACGGTGACCTGCCACGCGGCATCCCACGCCACGTCATACACGTCGACCAGTTGCCGCATCAGTTCAGCCACGGCAATCGAGGGGTGAGTGTCGTTGAGCTGGATAGAGGCGTGATCGCCCAGGGTCAGTACCGAGGTGTGCATGTTGCGATGGCGGCGCAGCAGATCCTGCAACGAGGCGGCGACGAAGAAGTACTCTTGGCGCAGGCGCAACTCCTGGCCGGCCTCGGTACTGTCCGCCGGGTACAGCACCCGGGAGATGCTTTCGGCCCGGGCCACTTCGGCCACGGCGCCCAGGTGGTCGCCGGCGTTGAAACGCTCCAGGTGCAGATCTTCCATGGCGCGGGCACGCCACAGGCGCAGCGTGTTGACGCTCGCCCCGCGCCAGCCGACCACCGGCGTGTCGTAGGCAATCGCCCGCACGGTTTCCGCCGGGGACCAGACTTGTCGGGATTTGCCGGTGTCGTCGGTCAGGGTCTCGACACTGCCGCCGAAACCGATGGTGTAAGCCACTTCCGGCCGCTCGAACTCCCACGGGTTGCCGAAATCCAGCCAGTGTTCGGTCTGCTCCTGCTGCCAGCCATCGACAATCGCCTGGCGGAACAACCCGTGCTCATAGCGGATGCCGTAGCCATGACCGGCGATGCCGAGGGTCGACATGCTTTCCAGGAAACACGCCGCCAGACGCCCGAGGCCGCCGTTGCCCAGGGCCGCATCGGGCTCCAGCATGCGGATGCGCTCAAGGTCGACGCCGAGTTCGGTCAGGGCTTCGCGGGCCACGTCGAGCAGGCCGAGATTGCTCAGGCTGTCGAACAACAGCCGACCGATGAGAAATTCCAGGGAGAGGTAATAGACGCGCTTCTGACCTTTGCGGTAGATCTGCCGCGTATGGTCCATCCAGTGCTCGACCATGTGATCCCGCGCGGCCAGGGCAATGGCTTCGAACCAGTCGTGGTCGAAGGCGTGATCCGGGTCTTTACCCACTGCATAAGTGAGTTTGGTCAAGACGGCGTCGCGGAATGCGGCCACCTCTGCTTCGCGAACAAGTGGTTCTTGAGTCATCGATAGGACCTCGAGCGAGCTTGGAGTTGTCTGAGCCTAGACGGTCTGACAGGCGGTAGAGGCTCTGGTTCGGCAGTTTTTCCTGTAAGTGCGAATCGGGTCGGCAATACATTGTCGTGTACTTGATTCAATGCAGGGGCCGTGCCGGATTAGCGGTTTATTGGCCGGCCGTGAAAAAATCTGGCGAAAGGTTGTTCAAAAATCCACCAGTCCCGGTATGATCGCGCGCCCTGATGCACACGCTGGTAACAAACGATGATGAAGCCGAACCTGATCGCTGCCGCAGAGATCGACCGCCTCGATACCTGGGCCAAGTACTCTGCCCCGATGTGCGGCTCGTGCATGTCCAGCTGCTGCACCCTGCCCGTCGAGGTCAAGATCAAGGATCTGATCCGCATCGGCGTGGTCGATGAGTTCGAGCTGGGTGATCCGCCGAAGAACATCGCCAAGCGCCTGCAAAAGGAAGGCTTGGTCGAACGCTTCAATCAGAAGTCAGGAATCTTTACCCTCCAGCGCATGAGCAACAACGATTGCCTGTACCTGGATCGTAAGAGCCGTCTGTGCACTATTTATGATAAGCGCCCGGATACTTGCCGCAATCACCCGAAAATCGGCCCGCGGCCGGGGTATTGCGCGTACAAGCCCAAGGAAGTGGAGCGCGTGCAGAATTCTCGGTCGATTGAGCGGTTCTGATATTTCCTGATTTCTGCGGCGGCTGATCCGCCGCCTTCGCGAGCAAGCCCGCTCCCACAGGGGATCTCTGATGTACACAAATCAAGTGTTCACTGAAGATCCAATGTGGGAGCGGGCTTGCTCGCGAAGAGGCCAGCACAAACACCGCATAAACCGCAGACAAACAAAAACGCCCCCGGTCTCTCGACCGGGGGCGTTTTCGTTCAGCCAGGGCTAAATCTTATGCCTTGGCTTTCTTGGCAGCGCGGGTACGCTCGCTTTCGTCCAGGATCTTCTTGCGAAGACGGATGGACTTAGGAGTTACTTCACACAGCTCGTCGTCCTGGATGAATTCCAGAGCCTGTTCCAGGGTGAAGCGAACAGGTGGAACCAGAGCGATGGTTTCGTCTTTACCCGAAGCACGCATGTTGTCGAGCTTCTTGCCCTTGGTAGGGTTAACGCCCAGGTCGTTGTCACGGCTGTTCAGACCAACGATCTGACCGTTGTAGATTTCCTGACCGTGTTCTACGAACAGCTTGCCACGCGCCTGCAGGGTTTCCAGGGAGTAGGTCAGAGCCTTGCCGGTTTCAACCGAAACCAGAACGCCGTTCTGACGGCCGGACATGTCGCCGGACTTCATCACGTCGTAACGGTCGAAGATCGAGGTCAGGATGCCAGCACCGTTGGTCAGGGTCAGGAACTGGTTACGGAAACCGATCAGACCGCGAGCAGGGATGTTGTATTCCAGACGTACACGGCCCTTGCCATCCGGCACCATGTTGGTCAGGTCGCCCTTACGCAGGCCCATCTCTTCCATCACCTTGCCCTGGGATTCTTCCGGCAGGTCGATGGTGACGTTTTCGAACGGTTCGTGCTTCACGCCGTCAACCAGACGGATGATCACTTCCGGACGGCCTACAGCCATTTCGAAGCCTTCGCGACGCATGGTTTCGATCAGTACCGAGAGGTGCAGTTCGCCACGGCCGGAAACCTTGAACTTGTCAGCCGAGTCGCCTTCTTCAACGCGCAGTGCAACGTTGTACAGCAGCTCTTTGTCCAGACGTTCCTTGATGTTACGGGAAGTCACGAACTTGCCTTCTTTACCGCAGAATGGCGAGTCGTTTACCTGGAAGGTCATGGAAACGGTTGGCTCGTCGACGGTCAGCGGCTTCATCGCTTCGACCGTGTCCGGGTGGCACAGGGTGTCGGAGATGAACAGCGAGTCCATACCGCTGATGCACACGATATCGCCTGCTGCAGCCTCTTCAACGTCGATGCGGTGCAGACCGTGGTGACCCATCAGCTTCAGGATACGACCGTTACGCTTCTTGCCGTCGGCGCCGATAGCCACAACCGGGGTGTTCGGCTTGACGCGACCACGAGCGATACGGCCAACACCGATAACACCCAGGAAGCTGTTGTAGTCCAGTGCGGAGATCTGCATCTGGAACGGACCTTCACGGTCAACAGCCGGCGCCGGTACGTTGTCGACGATCGACTGGTACAGCGGGGTCATGTCTTCAGCCATTTCGGTGTGGTCCAGACCGGCAATACCGTTCAGGGCCGAGGCGTAGACGACTTTGAAGTCCAGCTGTTCTTCGGTGGCACCCAGGTTGTCGAACAGGTCGAAGATCTGGTCCAGAACCCAGTCCGGACGCGCGCCTGGACGGTCAACCTTGTTGATGCACACGATCGGACGCAGGCCGGCTTCGAAAGCCTTCTTGGTCACGAAACGGGTTTGCGGCATAGGGCCGTCTTGAGCGTCAACCAGCAGCAGAACGGAGTCGACCATCGACATTACGCGTTCAACTTCGCCGCCGAAGTCGGCGTGGCCCGGGGTGTCCACGATGTTGATGTGGTAGCCGTTCCAGTTGATGGCGGTGTTTTTCGCCAGAATGGTAATACCGCGCTCTTTTTCCTGGTCGTTGGAGTCCATCACGCGCTCGTCGTTGAGCTCGTTGCGCTCCAGGGTGCCGGATTGACGCAGGAGTTTGTCTACCAGGGTGGTCTTACCATGGTCAACGTGGGCAATGATGGCGATGTTGCGTAGATTTTCGATCACTTGTGTATCTCGATCAGAGGATTCGGTGTGCTGACAAGTCTTGGCAGCGATTAACAGTAGCGTCCGTGAAAGCCGTTACAGCTTGACGGTGGCATCGGGGGGCCGGTGACGCAGGCCACAGGCAAACAGCCCCGGGCACTTAGCTCGGTCGATAAACGCGCACATTGGCATGCCCCTCACTGAGCAAATGGTGGGCATGCAGGCGACTCATCACGCCTTTGTCGCAATACAGCAGGTACTGGCGAGTAGGGTCCAGTTCCTTGAAACGAGCGTTCACTGCATAAAACGGCATCGTTTGTACCTCGATGCCAGCGAGGTCCAGCGGGTCGTCTTCAGCGGCATCCGGATGACGGATGTCGATGACGATCTGACCGGCCAGCGCTTCGCTGACTTCTTCAATCTGCAAGTCCTGGCCCAGTTCATCGATCACGCGATCGATCGGCACCAGCTTGGCGTTTTCGAGCGCACGCTCGAGTACCGCCATATCGAATTCTTTCTCTTCATGCTCGACGCGATAGCGCTTGGCCGCGGTCTTCGGATTGACCGAGATGACGCCGCAGTATTCCGGCATGTGCCGGGCGAAATCGGCGGTGCCGATTTCGATTGCCGTGTCGATAATGTCCTGCTTGTGACTGGCGATCAGCGGGCGCAGTACCAGCTTTTCGGTCACGCAGTCGATCACTGACAGGTTCGGCAGCGTCTGGCTCGACACCTGGGAGATCGCCTCACCGGTGACCAGTGCGTCGATGTGCAGTCGATCGGCAATTTGGGAGGAAGCGCGCAACATCATACGCTTCAATACTACGCCCATATGACTGTTATCGACTTTGCCGAGAATTTCGCCCAGCACTTCTTCGAACGGCACACTGACAAATAGCACGCGCTGGGAGCTGCCGTACTTCTTCCAGATGAAATGCGCGACTTCCATGACGCCCAGTTCGTGGGCACGTCCGCCCAGATTGAAGAAGCAAAAATGCGCCATCAGGCCGCGGCGCATGATCTGGTAGGCCGCCACGGTGGAGTCGAAGCCACCGGACATCAGCACCAGGGTCTGCTCCAGCGCGCCCAGCGGATATCCGCCGATGCCGTTGTGCTGGCTGTGGATCACGAACAACCGTTGGTCGCGAACCTCGATCCGGACTTCGATTTCCGGCGCTTTCAGGTCGATTCCGGCGGCGCCGCACTCGCGACGCAGCTTGCTGCCGACGTATTTTTCGACGTCCATCGAGCTGAACGTGTGCTTGCCTGCACGCTTGCAGCGCACCGAGAAAATTTTCCCGGCCAGCGCATCGCCGTAGTGCTGCCTGCACTTTTCGGTGATGTCGTCGAAGTCGCCCAGCGGGTACTCGTCGATCTGCAGAAAGTGCGCGATGCCCGGCATGCAGGTCAGGCGCTCACCCATCTCTTTCAAGGCTTTCGGGTCGGTAACACGGGTTTCCAGCTCGAGATTGTCCCACACGCCGTTCACCACCACGACCGGGTCCAGATCACGGAGCACGGCGCGGATGTTTTTGGCCAACTGGCGGATAAATTTCGTCCGGACAGGTCGACTCTTGATGGTGATCTCGGGGAAGACTTTTACGATTAATTTCATGGAAACAGCGCGCGCATGGCCTGCCGAAAAAGGGGGGCGCGGATTATAGCGGAAATTGCTCAAGGTTTAACCAGTTAATGTGCAGAAGGTTTCGCACGCACCAAAACAGGTCATTTATTGGATATGACGCCACATTACAGGGCGAGCTTTTCTGCTTTAAAGGGCAAAACGCCCTCTCAAGCGTGATTTTGGGGCAAAAAATCCATGCTGGGGCACTGGCATGCAATTTGCTCCCTTGTGAGGCAGGTTGCCTTGGCAGAGTATTCGCGCCGGCATCACAAACATTTAAGGGCATCCACTACCAGCCCTAATACACCCGGAGGACACTATGTCGAAGTCGGTTCAACTCATCAAAGATCATGACGTCAAGTGGATTGATCTGCGCTTCACGGACACCAAAGGCACTCAGCACCACGTGACCATGCCGGCTCGCGATGCGCTGGATGACGACTTCTTCGAAGTCGGCAAAATGTTCGACGGCTCCTCCATCGCCGGCTGGAAAGGCATCGAAGCCTCCGACATGATCCTGATGCCGGACGACTCCACCGCTGTTCTGGATCCGTTCACCGAAGAGCCGACCCTGATCCTGGTCTGCGACATCATCGAGCCTTCGAGCATGCAAGGCTACGACCGCGACCCACGTGCGATCGCCAAGCGCGCCGAAGAGCACCTGAAAGCCACCGCTATCGGTGACACCGTATACGCAGGTCCTGAGCCAGAGTTCTTCATCTTTGACCAGGTGAAGTTCAAGTCCGACATTTCCGGTTCCATGTTCAAGATCTACTCCGAACAAGGTTCGTGGATGTCCGACCAGGACATCGAAGGCGGCAACAAAGGCCACCGTCCAGGCGTCAAAGGCGGCTATTTCCCGGTTCCGCCGTTCGACCACGACCACGAAATCCGTACCTCCATGTGCAACGCACTGGAAGAAATGGGCCTGACCGTCGAAGTTCACCACCACGAAGTGGCGACTGCCGGCCAGAACGAAATCGGCGTCAAGTTCAACACCCTGGTGAAGAAAGCCGACGAAACCCAAACCCTGAAGTACGTCGTGCACAACGTTGCCGATGCCTACGGCCGCACCGCGACCTTCATGCCTAAGCCTCTGTACGGCGACAACGGCTCGGGTATGCACGTACACATGTCCATCTGGAAAGATGGCAAGAACACCTTCGCTGGCGAAGGCTATGCCGGCCTGTCCGACACCGCCCTGTACTTCATCGGCGGCATCATCAAGCACGGTAAGGCCCTGAACGGCTTCACCAACCCGGCGACCAACTCCTACAAGCGTCTGGTTCCAGGCTTCGAAGCTCCAGTGATGCTGGCCTACTCGGCTCGCAACCGTTCCGCTTCGATCCGTATTCCTTACGTGTCGAGCCCGAAAGCCCGCCGTATCGAAGCACGCTTCCCGGATCCGGCTGCCAACCCGTACCTGTGCTTCGCCGCACTGTTGATGGCTGGCCTGGACGGCATCCAGAATAAGATCCACCCTGGCGACGCCGCTGACAAAAACCTGTACGACCTGCCGCCTGAAGAGGCCAAAGAGATCCCACAAGTTTGCGGCAGCCTGAAAGAAGCCCTGGAAGAGCTGGACAAAGGTCGTGCGTTCCTGACCAAAGGCGGCGTTTTCAGCGACGACTTCATCGACGCTTACATCGCCCTGAAAAGCGAAGAAGAAATCAAGGTACGTACCTTCGTACACCCACTGGAATACGAGCTGTACTACAGCTGCTGATCCGGTAGCGCCGCTGCACGCGGCGTGACAAAAAGAGGCCTCCTTCGGGAGGCCTTTTTATTGCCTGCGATTCAATGGCCGACAAAGTACCCTGTGGGAGCGGGCTTGCTCGCGAAAGCAATCTGTCTGACACATTGATCTTGAATGTACTGGCGCCTTCGCGAGCAAGCCAGCTCCCACAGGGGATCTGGGTTGTCGGACTTCCTTCGCAAACCATGCCCGAATGTGTCGTAGCTTGGGATAACCACCCAGCCTGGCCTATGCTGCAACCCAACGCTTTCGTTTCCGGTCGATTCCATGGGTCGTGGTTTTCTCTTCATCCTGCTGCTGGTTGTTCTGCCCGCCACGGCGCAGATCTACAAGTACACGGACGCCAACGGCGCCACCGCGTACAGCAATCAACCGCCTGATGGCATCAGCGCCCAACCGGTCGACTTACCGCCCCTCAACAGCGTCGAACGCCAGCCTTCCGGCGAAGCCGCACCTGCTGCTGAAGCCGAAGCCGAAGCCGAAGCCGCTCACAATGAACTCCCCCACAAAACCTATGAAGTGCTGGAGCTGACAGGCCTGCCCAGCACCGAAGCCCTGCGCGCCAACAACGGCACGTTCACCGTAACAGTACTGATCACACCCCGCCTGCAAGGCCCCCACCTGTTACGCCTGCTGCTGGACAGCCAGCCCTACGGCCAGCCAGGCAACGTGCCGACCCTGCAACTGGTGAACATCGATCGCGGCGAACACCGCCTCGCCGTGCAAGTGATCGATGGCGAAAACGTTGTGCAGCAGAGCCCTGCGGTGACATTCACCGTACAGCGGGTGCACAAACCTTGAAGGCCTGGCTACTGATCGCCTGCCTGTTCGCCCAGCCCGCCTCGGCAGAGGTCTTCATGTATGTCGATGTTCAGGGCAACCGGGTTTTCACCGACCAGCCAAAACCCGGCGACGCCCGGCGTGTACCGCTGACAAAGAGCAATCGAATAGCGGCCAACCCCACCAGCGCAGCACCGTTGATCGCCGAAAGCAGTCCTGAAGTACAGGCGCTGTTCCACTATGAGGTGCTGCGTATCCTGATCCCGGAACCCGACGCAACCATCCGCAGCAACACTGGCGAAGTCATTGTCAGCGCCACCAACGAACCGGCCCTGCAACCCGGTCACCACTACCGGTTGCTGCTCGACGGCCAGCCCACCGCCGAACCCGGCCTGAGCCCGGTGTTCCCGCTGAGCAACATCGATCGCGGCAGCCATACCCTGTCCGTGGAAATCCTCGACGAACAGGGGCGCATCGTCGAACGCACCGCCAACCAACCTTTCCACATGCAGCGCACGTCTCTCGCCCAGAAGCGCAGGATCAAACCCTGCACTCTCGAAGACTACGGCCAGCGGCCGGAATGCCCGCTCAGCGACAGACCAGGCGAAGAAAAAAATCCTTTCTTGAGACTTTTTTAACCTCGTCCAGGCTTACGCACTATATTGGTGCAATTGTTTGCGCCGTACTCACGCTCCAACCCATTTTGGTTCGAAAGTACCCGCAATAGCTGGCAGAACGCCACGTAAACGAGCGTCAAACGCCTGTTTCAGGCGCTGAACGCTTCTTTTCGGAGCCTTGGTTTGGTTTTTGCATTTTGCCCGTATCAGCATTTTTTTACGCACGCTCTGCCCTAAAAGAGGTCCCGATGACCATTAGCGACGCACTCCACCGTTTGCTACTCGACAACCTCACCACTGCCACCATCCTGCTCGACGCCGAACTGCGCCTCGAGTACATGAACCCGGCGGCGGAGATGCTGCTGGCCATCAGCGGTCAGCGCAGCCATGGGCAGTTCATCAGTGAGTTGTTTACCGAATCGACCGAAGCGCTGAACTCGTTGCGCCAGGCCGTCGAACAGGCGCACCCGTTCACCAAGCGCGAAGCCATGCTCACCGCCCTCACCGGCCAGACCCTGACCGTCGACTACGCGGTAACACCGATTCTGAGCAACGGCGACACGATGCTGCTGCTCGAAGTCCACCCCCGTGACCGCCTGCTGCGGATCACCAAGGAAGAAGCACAGCTGTCGAAACAGGAAACCAGCAAGATGCTGGTGCGCGGCCTTGCCCATGAAATCAAGAACCCCTTGGGCGGGATTCGCGGCGCGGCACAATTGCTGGCCCGGGAACTGCCGGAAGAGAGCCTGCGCGACTACACCAACGTCATCATCGAAGAAGCCGACCGTCTGCGTAATCTGGTGGATCGCATGCTCGGCTCCAACAAGCTGCCGTCGCTGGCCATGTGCAATGTCCATGAAGTGCTTGAGCGTGTCTGCCATCTGGTGGAGGCTGAAAGCCAGGGCTGCATCACCTTGGTGCGCGACTACGATCCAAGCATCCCCGACGTCCTGATCGATCGCGAACAAATGATTCAGGCCGTGCTGAACATCGTGCGCAATGCGATGCAGGCCATCAGCAGCCAGAACGAACTGCGCCTGGGGCGTATCAGCCTGCGCACCCGCGCCATGCGCCAGTTCACCATCGGCCACGTGCGCCATCGTCTGGTGACCAAGATCGAAATCATCGACAACGGTCCGGGCATCCCGGCAGAACTTCAGGAAACCATTTTCTTCCCCATGGTCAGCGGTCGCCCGGACGGTACCGGGCTGGGCCTGGCCATTACCCAGAACATCATCAGCCAGCACCAGGGCCTGATCGAATGTGACAGCCACCCCGGCCACACCACCTTCTCGATCTTTCTGCCACTGGAACAAGGAGCCACATCGACATGAGCCGTAGTGAAACCGTGTGGATCGTCGATGACGACCGTTCTATCCGTTGGGTCCTGGAAAAAGCCTTGCAACAGGAAGGCATGACCACGCAAAGCTTCGACAGCGCCGATGGCGTGATGAGCCGTCTGGCGCGCCAGCAGCCGGACGTGATCATTTCCGACATCCGCATGCCCGGCGCCAGCGGTCTGGAGCTTCTGGCGCGGATTCGCGAACAGCACCCGCGGCTGCCAGTGATCATCATGACCGCGCACTCCGATCTGGACAGCGCTGTCGCGTCCTATCAGGGCGGCGCCTTCGAGTACCTGCCCAAGCCGTTCGACGTTGATGAAGCGGTTTCCCTGGTCAAGCGCGCCAACCAGCACGCTCAGGAACAACAAGGCCTGGAAGTTGCCCCGACCCTGACCCGCACCCCGGAAATCATCGGCGAAGCGCCGGCGATGCAGGAAGTGTTTCGCGCCATCGGACGCTTGAGCCACTCCAACATCACCGTGCTGATCAATGGTGAATCGGGTACCGGTAAAGAACTGGTGGCCCACGCGCTGCATCGCCACAGCCCGCGGGCAGCGTCGCCGTTCATTGCGCTGAACATGGCGGCGATCCCCAAAGACCTGATGGAATCCGAACTGTTCGGCCACGAGAAAGGCGCGTTCACGGGCGCGGCCAACCTGCGTCGCGGGCGTTTCGAGCAAGCCGACGGCGGTACGCTGTTCCTCGACGAAATCGGTGACATGCCCGCTGACACCCAGACCCGCTTGCTACGGGTACTGGCCGACGGCGAGTTCTACCGCGTCGGCGGTCATGTGCCGGTGAAGGTCGATGTGCGCATCATCGCCGCGACTCACCAGAATCTGGAAACCCTGGTGCATGCCGGGAAATTCCGTGAGGACTTGTTCCATCGCCTCAACGTGATCCGCATCCATATCCCGCGCCTGTCGGATCGCCGCGAAGATATCCCGACCCTGGCCAAGCACTTCCTCGGCCGCGCTGCCCAGGAACTGGCAGTCGAACCGAAGCTGCTGAAAAGCGAAACCGAGGAATACCTGAAGAACTTGCCGTGGCCCGGCAACGTGCGTCAGCTGGAGAACACCTGCCGCTGGATCACGGTGATGGCTTCGGGTCGCGAAGTGCACATCGGCGACCTGCCGCCGGAGCTGCTGAGCCTGCCTCAGGACTCGGCGCCCGTGACCAACTGGGAACAGGCCCTGCGCCAGTGGGCCGACCAGGCGCTGGCCCGTGGTCAGTCAAGCCTGCTCGACAGCGCCGTACCGGCCTTCGAGCGGATCATGATCGAGACCGCCCTCAAGCATACCGCTGGTCGCCGCCGCGATGCCGCCGTCTTGCTGGGTTGGGGACGCAACACCCTGACTCGCAAGATCAAGGAATTGGGGATGAAGGTTGATGGCGGGGATGAAGATGAGGGGGATGAGGGCTAAGTAATCACTGAGCACACGATCCTGTGGGAGCGGGCTTGCTCGCGAATACGATGTGTCAGTCGACTTCAATTTTGACTGATACACCGCTTTCGCGAGCAAGCCCGCTCCCACATTTAAAGCCCAGCGCACCGCCAGAAGGCACCGTGAACCGCTATCGCGCACAGTAACCGATCCGAAACCCTGCCTGCATTCACAATCGAACCCCTATCGAAAAAACACGAAAGCCCCGGATTACGGGGCTTTCGGCGTTTTGAGGCGTTATTTTGTTGCGCATTGTTAAAACCTGGCACGCCCCCTGCAATAACCCTTTCAAGTGAATCAGTTCACCTACCCGGTTTCGGGGACCTTGGTACAGGCAGGCCGGGGATTCCCCTCTTTACATCGGGCTCACACCGCACCCGCGACGAGCCCAGCCGTTTTGGGGCCCTTGATACAGGCAGGTCAGGGGTTCCTTCTTTACACCAGGCTCACACCGCACTCGCGACGAGCCTCCCGTTTCGGGAACCTTGGTACAGGCAGGCCGGGGATTCCCTCTTTTATTGCTCCCGGAGATGGATCTCCAGCCGCCAGCGGTCATCAACCTCGCTACCGGTCCATTCGCCCCGCAGGGGCCGCGCCGCTACCAGTGTCAGCAACAACCCCCCATCGCTCAAACGTACCCGCCAGTTCACGTCCTTGCCGCCGAGCTTGAGCTGACCTTTCTGCGCCTTGCCCTCGGCGCCAAACAGCAGCGCGACACTGCCGTCCACAATTTCGCCGTGGGTCTTGGGTTCATTGTTGAACCACACCACCAGCCCGTCGTTCGTCACTTCCACCTGCTGCAACTGACTGGGGTCTGGCGTGGTCAGGCGACCGATCATCATCCCGACCATCACCCCGACAATCGCCAGCGAGCCCATTACCCGCAGGAATAGTTTCGAACGCACGCCTTCTGGCGGCGTAGAATGCGCGTCATCTTTGCCTTCGGAGCCGTGCATGTTTCACGTCATCCTTTTCCAACCAGAAATTCCGCCGAATACCGGCAACGTTATCAGGCTGTGCGCCAACAGTGGCTGCCACCTGCATTTGATCGAACCGCTGGGCTTCGAGATGGACGACAAGCGCCTGCGCCGGGCCGGCCTCGATTACCACGAGTATGCCACCCTGCAACGCCACGCGGACCTTGCCAGCTGCCTGGAAAGCCTCGGCCATCCACGACTGTTCGCCTTCACCACCAAGGGTTCGCGGCCGTTCCACGATGCCAGCTTCGCCCCGGGCGACGCATTCCTGTTCGGCCCGGAAAGCCGTGGCTTGCCCGCCGAAGTGCTGGATGCCCTGCCCGGCGAGCAACGCCTGCGCCTGCCGATGCGCGAGGGCTGCCGCAGCCTGAATCTGTCCAATACCGTGGCGGTGGCCGTTTACGAAGCGTGGCGCCAGAACGACTTTAAATAGCACCGCATAGCAAATGTGGGAGCGGGCTTGCTCGCGAAGGGGTCATCAGCTTCAACAAGAATGTTGACTGAAAAACCGCTTTCGCGAGCAAGCCCGCTCCCACATTGGACTTGCTTCGACGCTCAGAAAGGCTTACTGAACGGTCGGAGTCTCGCCAGCAGCCTGCATGCGTTGCAGCTCTTGCGCATACAGCGCATCGAAGTTCACCGGAGCCAGCATCAGTGCCGGGAACGAACCGCGGGTCACCAGGCTATCCAGGGTTTCGCGAGCGTACGGGAACAGGATGTTCGGGCAGAACGCACCCAGGGTGTGGCTCATCGAAGCGTCATCCAGGTTCTTGATCAGGAAGATCCCGGCCTGTTGCACTTCAGCGATGAACGCCACTTCGTCACCGTTTTTCACGGTAACCGACAGGGTCAGCACGACTTCGTGGAAGTCGGCTTCCAGTGTCTTCTGACGGGTGTTCAGATCCAGACCGACGCTCGGCTCCCACTGCTGGCGGAAGATCGCCGGGCTTTTCGGAGCTTCGAAGGACAGGTCACGCACGTAAATGCGCTGCAAGGAGAATTGCGGTGCAGTTTCTTCTTCGTTCGCAGCAGTGTTCTGTTGGTCAGTCATCGCAGATCCTTCTTGATCCAGGGTTCTTTTAGGTTTGCTTGTTTGGGGTATTGCCGTCAGGCCCTGAGCAGCGCGTCGAGCTTGCCGGCGCGGTCCAGGGCGAACAGATCATCACAACCGCCCACATGGGTGCTGCCGATCCAGATTTGCGGCACGGACGTACGCCCGGCCTTCTGGGCCATCGCAGCGCGCACCTGCGGCTTGCCATCGACCTTGATCTCTTCGAAGGCCACACCTTTGTTCTCGAGCAGGTACTTGGCTCGCGAGCAGTAAGGGCAGTAATCGCTGGAATAGACGACGACGCTACTCATATCACTTCACCAACGGCAGATTGTCGGCTTTCCAGCTGGAGATACCGCCGGACAGCTTGGCGGCGGTAAAGCCGGATTTCATCAATTCGCGGGCGTGGGTGCCGGCGGTCTGGCCCATGGCATCGACCAGGATGATGGTCTTGGCCTTGTGCTTTTCCAGCTCACCTACACGAGCGGTCAGTTTGTCCTGAGGGATGTTCAGCGCGCCGACAATGTGACCGGCGGCGAAATCCTTGGTTGGACGAATGTCGATCACTACGCCTGCGTCCTTGTTGACCAGCCCGGTCAGTTCGCCGGTGCTCAGGCTACGGCCGCCGCCCTGCATTTGATAGGCAATCAGCAACGCCAGCAGTACGACGAAGATACCGACGAGAATGTAGTGGTTAGTGGCGAATTGAATCAGGTTAGCAACCATCGAAGGAGGTTCCAGGGCGTTAAAATGTCGGCCAGTATACACAGCCACTATGGTGGGCCAAACCCCGTCCGGCGGTGACGCGGCCGGAACTTCGCTTTAAACTGCGACTCCCTTTTTCCATTACCCCTTTTACCTCAGCCACGAGTGGATTCCATGACTACCACGCCTAAACCTTTGGTCCTGATGATTCTCGACGGCTTCGGTCACAGTGACAGCCCTGAATCCAACGCTATCTTCGCCGCGAAGAAGCCCGTACTGGACCGCTTGTGGGCCACCGTGCCGAACGGCCTGATCTCGGGCAGCGGCATGGACGTCGGCCTGCCGGACGGCCAGATGGGCAACTCCGAAGTCGGCCACATGAACCTGGGCGCCGGCCGCGTGGTGTATCAGGACTTCACTCGCGTCACCAAATCGATCCGCGACGGCGAGTTCTTCGAGAATCCGACCATCTGCGCTGCCGTGGACAAAGCGGTCGCCGCCGGCAAAGCCGTGCACTTCATGGGCCTGCTGTCCGATGGCGGCGTACACAGCCACCAGGATCACCTGGTTGCCATGGCCGAACTGGCCTTCAAGCGCGGCGCTCAAAACATCTACCTGCACGCTTTCCTCGACGGCCGCGATACTCCGCCGAAAAGCGCGCAGTCGTCGATCGAACTGCTCGACGCGACCTTCCAGGCCCTGGGCAAAGGCCGGATCGCCAGCATCATCGGCCGCTACTACGCCATGGACCGCGACAACCGTTGGGACCGCGTGTCCCAGGCCTACAACCTGATTGTCGATGGCCTGGGTGAATTCAATGCCGCCACCGCTCAGGAAGGCCTGCAGGCGGCATACGAGCGTGGCGAGAGCGACGAATTCGTCAAGGCCACCTCCATCGGTGAGCCGGTAAAAGTCGAAGACGGCGATGCCGTGGTGTTCATGAACTTCCGCGCCGACCGTGCCCGCGAGCTGACCCGCGTGTTCGTCGAAGACAACTTCAGTGAGTTCGAGCGCACCCGCCAGCCGAAACTGGCCGGTTTCGTCATGCTGACCCAATACGCCGCCAGCATTCCTGCGCCGTCGGCTTTCGCGGCCGGCAGCCTGGAAAACGTACTGGGCGACTACCTGGCGAAAAACGGCAAGACCCAGCTGCGCATCGCCGAAACCGAAAAATATGCCCACGTGACCTTCTTCTTCTCCGGCGGCCGCGAAGAACCGTTCCCGGGCGAAGAACGCATCCTGATTCCGTCGCCAAAAGTCGCCACCTATGACTTGCAGCCGGAAATGAGCGCACCGGAAGTCACCGACCGCATCGTCGACGCCATCGAAAACCAGCGTTACGACGTGATCGTGGTCAACTACGCCAACGGCGACATGGTTGGCCACAGCGGCGTGTTCGAAGCGGCGGTCAAGGCCGTTGAATGCCTGGACCTGTGCGTGGGTCGCATCGTCGATGCCCTGGAAAAAGTCGGCGGCGAAGCCTTGATCACCGCTGACCATGGCAACGTCGAGCAAATGTCCGATGAAACCACCGGCCAGGCGCACACTGCGCACACCACCGAGCCGGTACCGTTCATCTATGTCGGCAAGCGCGACCTGAAGGTGCGCGAAGGCGGCGTGCTGGCGGACGTGGCGCCGACCATGCTGAAGTTGCTGGGCCTTGAGCAGCCCAAGGAAATGACCGGGACTTCGATTCTGGTGTAACCCGCCCTATCAAGCACCTCAATACCCTGTGGGAGCGGGCTTGCTCGCGAAAGCGGTGTTTCAGTCGACATCAACGTCGCCTGACACACCGC
>NZ_JAGYGG010000049.1:0-34877 GCF_019947335.1 Pseudomonas sp. BF-R-24 | reverse complement strand
CGAAAGCGTCGTGTCAGTCGATACCATTGTTGCCTGACACACCGCTTTCGCGAGCAAGCCCGCTCCCACAAGGTTTTGCGTGTTTTCCGACAGGTCTTGGGGATCGCGATTCAAGGCAAAACCCGCTATCGTCGCCGCCATTCGAAATGAGGCGAGCATGGGCTATCTACTTTTTGTCACGCTGATCCAGGCGTTTTCCTTCAGTTTGATCGGCGAATACCTGGCCGGTCATGTCGACAGTTATTTCGCCGTGTTGGTACGCGTGCTGCTGGCAGGGCTGGTGTTCATCCCGCTGACCCGCTGGCGCTCGGTAGAGCCGGTATTCATGCGTGGCATGCTATTGATCGGCGCGTTGCAGTTCGGCGTGACCTACGTCTGCCTGTACCTGAGCTTTCGCGTACTGACGGTGCCGGAAGTGTTGCTGTTCACGATCCTCACGCCGCTGCACGTGACCCTGATCGAAGATGCACTGAATCGTCGCTTCAACCCCTGGGCCCTGGTCGCGGCACTGGTGGCAGTGGCGGGGGCGGCCGTGATTCGCTTTGACCGGATCAACCCGGACTTCTTCATGGGGTTCATGTTGCTGCAACTGGCCAACTTCACCTACGCCGCCGGGCAGGTGCTCTATAAACATCTGGTCGCGCGCCACCCGAGCGATCTGCCGCATTACCGGCGTTTCGGCTTCTTCTACCTCGGCGCACTGGCGGTGGCATTGCCGGCGTTTCTGTTGTTCGGCAAACAGAACTTCCTGCCCGAAGCGCCGTTGCAATGGGGTGTGCTGCTGTTCCTCGGCCTGGTCTCGACCGCTTTGGGGCTCTACTGGTGGAACAAAGGCGCGTGTCTGGTCAACGGCGGGACCCTGGCGGTAATGAACAACCTGCATGTGCCTGTAGGGTTGTTGATCAATTTGCTGATCTGGAACCAGCACGAAGAACTGGGGCGGTTGTTGCTCGGCGGTTCGGTGATATTGCTGGCGGTGTGGATTAGTCGGTTGGGTATACGCAAGCCTTTGGCCGTTCACTAAACCTTGTAGGAGCGAGCTTGCTCGCTCCTACAGGAAATTGTGTGATTTCAAAAAATCACTTCGGCGCCAATTGATCCACCAGAAACCCGATAAACGCTCGGGTCTTCTGCGGCACCCGCCGTGCCGACGAATACACCGCATTGATGGTGATCGCCGGAGCCTGCCATTCACACAACACTGGCACCAGTCGCCCGGCCGCCAGCGCATCCTCGACGATGAAGTCGGGCAGCAGGGCGATGCCCATGCCGGCTTCGGCGGCCTGGGCGAGCAGGTCGCCATTGTTGGCGTGCAGTGGGCCGGTGACGTTCACCCGCTGGGTTTCCTTGCCATTGCACAGTTGCAGGCTGACACCGCTCTGCAGATACCCGTAGTTCAGGCATTGATGGGCGCGCAGGTCCTGCGGAGTCTGCGGGACGCCCGCGCGCTGGAGATAAGCAGGAGACGCCACCATGATGCGCGGCGCGGGCGCCAGTTGCCGGGCAATCATCGTCGAGTCGGGCATGCTGGCGATGCGGATGGTCACGTCAAACCCGCCCCGCACGGGATCGACTTGCTGGTCGCTGAGCACCAGTTGCAGTTCGATGTTCGGGTTCTGCTCATGAAACAGCGGAATCAACGGCCCCAGCCGCCGAAGACCGAACGACATTGGCGCATTGACCCGTAACACACCGCGTAACTCGCCGATGCCGTCACGGGCGCGTTGCTCGGCTTCGTCCAGCGCCGCCAACACTTCCCGTGCAGCATCGAAATATTCGGCTCCGGCCTCGGTCAGGTGCAGGCTGCGGGTGGTGCGTTGCAGCAATTGCACACCGATGGCTTCTTCCAGCGCCTGAATCTGTTTGCTGACTTTCGAGCGCGGCACGTCCATGGCCCGGGCGGCTGCGGCGAAGCCGTTCTCGCCAACCGTGACGACGAAGGCGCGCATGCATTCGATGCGATCCATATTGTCCCTTTTTTGGAATCAATGATTCTCGATTTTAGGTAATTGTCCCTTTTATGGCTAGCCCCTAAAGTGACATCCAAGCCGACAACAACGCCGCAGAAGGCAACGTCGACTAACCCCTTACCCATTCGAAGTATCGACATCAAAAGGAACGCGCCATGTCTATTCGTGAACTGCTCAACCCAACCAACTCCGCCCTGATCCTGATCGACCATCAGCCGCAAATGGCATTCGGCGTTCAGTCCATCGATCGCCAGACCCTGAAGAACAACACCGTGGGCCTGGCCAAGGCGGCCAAGATCTTCAACGTGCCGACCATCTACACCTCGGTCGAAACCGAAAGCTTCAGCGGTTACATCTGGCCCGAATTGCTGGCTGTGCACCCGGAGCAAAAGCCGATCGAGCGCACTTCGATGAACTCCTGGGAAGACAAGGCATTGGTAGACGCGGTGAAAGCCACCGGTCGCAAGAAGCTGATCATTGCCGCGCTGTGGACCGAGGTCTGCCTGACCTTCCCGGCACTGGAAGCCCTGGCTGAAGGCTACGAGGTGTACATCGTCACCGACGCCTCCGGCGGCACCAGCAAGGAAGCCCACGACATGTCGGTGCAACGGATGATTCAGGCCGGCGCGGTACCGGTGACCTGGCAACAAGTGTTGCTCGAATACCAGCGTGACTGGGCGCACAAGGATACTTACGAGGCAGTGATGGAACTGGTGCTGGAGCACAGCGGCGCGTACGGCATGGGCGTGGATTACGCCTACACCATGGTGCACAAGGCACCACAGCGGCAGGTCAAGTAACCCGCAAATTCTGAAAACGATGTAACCCCTGTGGGAGCGAGCTTGCTCGCGATTGCGGACTGTCAGACGACACATATGTTGACTGACACTCCCTCATCGCGAGCAGGCTCGCTCCCACAGGTTTTGTGGTGTTACATCCTGCGTTTTTCAGCTTCGGGAAGATGGCTTGCGCCCAGTACCGCCGGCAATATCCCGGCCCGCAAATCCGTTCCGCTCGGCTGCTGATAAAGGCTCAGCCCGAACTCCGGCAGCACCGCCAGCAGGTAGTCGAAAATATCCCCCTGAATCCGCTCGTAGTCGGCCCACGCCGTGGTGCGGGTAAAGCAATAGATTTCCAGCGGAATACCCAGGGCCGTGGTCTGCATCTGGCGCACCATGCAGGTCATGTTCGGCTGGATCTCCGGGTGACTCTTCAGGTAGGCCAGCGCATAGGCGCGGAACGTGCCGATGTTGGTCATCCGCCGGCGGTTGGCCGACATGGCCGCGACGTTGCCCTGGGCTTCGTTCCAGGCCTTGAGTTCGGCCTGTTTGCGGGTCATGTAGTCGGTGAGCAAGTGCACCTGGGAAAGTTTCAACTCCTCGTCGTCACGCAGAAAGCGTACGCCGCTAGCATCGATGAACAGGCTGCGCTTGATCCGGCGACCGCCGGACGCCTGCATGCCGCGCCAGTTCTTGAACGACTCGGACATCAGGCGCCAGGTCGGGATCGAGACGATGGTCTTGTCGAAGTTCTGCACCTTGACCGTGTGCAAGGTGATGTCCACCACATCGCCGTCGGCGCCCACCTGGGGCATCTCGATCCAGTCGCCGACCCGCAGCATGTCATTGCTGGTCAATTGCACGCTGGCGACGAACGACAGCAGCGTGTCCTTGTAGACCAACAGAATCACCGCCGACATGGCACCCAGGCCCGACAGCAGCAACAGCGGCGAGCGGTCGATCAGCGTAGCGACGATGATGATCGCGCCAAACACGTACAACACCAAATTCGCCAGTTGCACATAGCCCTTGATCGAGCGGGTGCGGGCGTGTTCGGTGCGGGCGTAGATATCCAGCAGGGCATTGAGCAGGGCGCTGACCGCCAGCAGCAGAAATAGGAAGGTGAAGGACAGCGCGACATTGCCGAGGAAATTCAGGCCGGTTTTGCTCAGGTCCGGCACCAGATTGAGGCCGAACTGGATCACCAGCGAAGGCGTGATCTGGGCCAGGCGATGGAACACCTTGTTCTGTAGAAAATCATTGACCCAGTGCAGGGCCGGCTGGCGACTGAGCATTTTTGCCGCGTGCAGAATGAGGTAGCGCGCCACCCGTCCGAGGAACAGCGCAATTGCCAACAGCAGCAACAGCGACAGGCTGGAGTGCACGAGCGGGTGCTGGTCGAGGGCACCCCAAAGGTCCAGGACGTTGGTCCAGAGCTGTTTGATATCCATGGTCGAAAACGATTCTTCTGTAAGGCGCGAGAGGGGATTAGAGCATTTAAGACGCTTTGTATTACGTTTCGGGAAAAATCAGGCAACAAAAAACCAACTGTTTACCGCCATTTGTATAAAGAAACTCGGCCTGAGCGCTCGAAACCGTTACCCTATGCAGCTGTTTTTTTGCATTTCTTCGAGGTAGCACCCGTGTTTTCCCAATTCGCCCTGCACGAACGCCTGCTCAAAGCCGTGGCCGAGCTGAAATTTGTCGAGCCAACGCCTGTGCAAGCCGCGGCCATCCCGCTGGCGCTCCAGGGGCGTGACCTGCGGGTGACGGCGCAAACCGGTAGCGGCAAAACCGCTGCATTCGTTTTGCCCATCCTCAACCGTCTGATCGGCCCGGCGAAAATCCGCGTCAGCATCAAGACCCTGATCCTGCTGCCGACCCGCGAACTGGCCCAACAGACCTTGAAAGAAGTTGAACGCTTCTCGCAGTTCACCTTCATCAAGTCCGGCCTGATCACCGGCGGCGAAGACTTCAAGGTCCAGGCCGCGATGTTGCGCAAGGTGCCGGACATCCTGATCGGTACGCCAGGCCGGATGATCGAACAGTTGAACGCCGGCAACCTCGACTTGAAAGAAGTTGAAGTCCTGGTGCTCGACGAAGCCGACCGCATGCTCGACATGGGCTTCGCCGAAGACGTTCAGCGTCTGGTGGACGAGTGCACCAACCGTCAGCAGACCATGCTGTTCTCTGCCACCACCGGTGGTTCGGGCCTGCGCGAGATGATCGCCAAAGTCCTGAACAACCCTGAGCACTTGCAGCTCAATGCGGTCAGCCAGCTGAACGACACCACCCGCCAGCAGATCATCACCGCTGACCACAACCAGCACAAAGAACAGATCGTCAACTGGCTGCTGGCCAACGAGACCTACCAGAAGGCCATCGTCTTCACCAACACCCGGGCCATGGCCGACCGTATCTACGGCCGCCTGGTGGCGCAGGAATACAAAGCGTTCGTGCTGCACGGCGAGAAAGACCAGAAGGATCGCAAACTGGCGATCGACCGCCTTAAGCAGGGCGGCGTGAAAATCCTCGTGGCCACCGACGTCGCCGCTCGCGGTCTGGACGTAGATGGCCTGGACCTGGTGATCAACTTCGACATGCCGCGCAGCGGCGACGAATACGTGCACCGTATCGGTCGTACCGGTCGCGCCGGTAACGATGGCCTGGCGATTTCACTGATCTGCCATGGCGACTGGAACCTGATGTCGAGCATCGAACGCTACCTCAAGCAGAGCTTCGAGCGCCGCACCATCAAGGAAGTCAAAGGCACCTACGGCGGACCTAAAAAGGTCAAGGCCTCGGGCAAGGCCGTCGGCGTGAAGAAGAAAAAGACCGACGCCAAGGGTGACAAGAAGAAAACTGCCGCCAAGACCCCGACCAAGCGCAAGAGCGCGAACCGGCCGAAGAGCGATTCCCTGGTCAGCAAGGACGGCATGGCCCCGCTCAAGCGCCGCAAGCCGGAAGCACCGGCGGCTGAATAAAGTACCGTAGCGAGCCTCAAAAAAACCGGACCCATGTCCGGTTTTTTTATGCCCACAAATCGCAAGCTCTACACGAACCCTGTGGGACCAGGCTTGCCCGCGAAGGCCGCGCCTCGGTCCTGCAGAATCATCCCCCATGGCAACAGCTAGAGTTGGCTTTTTCCTCATACCGATCATGATGCCGCACCCACTCCATGATTTCGTCTTCGTTGCGACCCTTGGGCGTCAGGTCCAGGTAGTTGTAGGCGCCGACAAGCATGTCCAGGCCCCGGGCATAGGTGGAGTAGGTATGGAAAATTTCGCCGGCGTCATTGCGATAAAACACGCTGAGACCGGGGAGTTCCTCCTCGGCACCGTCGGTTTTTTCGTAGTTGTATGTAGCCTTTCCGGCGGCGACGTCTTCGGCTCGGGCGGTGACGCCAAAGTCGTAGTTGAAATCGCAGCCTTCGGACGATACCCAGTCGAACTTCCAGCCCATGCGCCGTTTGAACGCCTGGAATTCGGCGAACGGTGCGTGGGAAACCGCTACCACGGCCACGTCATGGTGGGCCAGGTGCTGGTTAGCGCCGTCGATGTGATCGCTCAGGTACGAGCAACCGGGGCAGCCCTCATCCCAGCCCTCGGCGAACATGAAGTGGTAGATGACCAACTGGCTGCGCCCCCCGAACAGGTCCGCCAGTTTCAGTTCGCCGTCGGGTCCCTGGAAGTGGTAGTCCTTGTCGATTTTCACCCAGGGCAGGGCGCGGCGTTCGGCGCTGAGTCTGTCCCTTTCCCTGGTGAAGGCTTTTTCGTGGGCCAGGTGCTCTTTGCGGGCGGCGACCCATTCTTCCCGCGATACGACGGGATGGTTCTGAATGTTCATGTTGTTTTCTCCTGCGTGGGGCGGGGAGGTGACTTACACAGCCTAGTCGTTTGGCTTGCATGGATTTCGACATACCGCCGGTCGGTCGTCTGCAAACGCCCGGCTGAACGGTGGCCGGGCGTACCGGTCACAACCTGTAAGGCCCGTTCAATTGCACGGGCATCAATCGAACCGACACCGGAGGTTGAATCAGGATGACGACTTACAACTGGGACTTGATTGAACGCTTGCTGCATGAAGTGCAAAACAGCGCGGGCCACAGCTTCACGCCGCGGCCTTACGCCGAACAGCATGCCGCGCAGAAGGCCGCGGAAGGCGAACCGATTGAAAATCTTGATCACTTGAAAACGGTGGCTGGAGAGTACGAAAAGTTACTGTTGTCGCGTGGCTATATCGCGCCGCGACCTGAAGACGAAGGTGGCACGGGCACCAATTACATTCTGACGGCGCGGGGTTCGCGTTTGTTGAGCCTGATCGACAGCAGTATTCCCGGCAATGATCACCCGCGGCAGGTGCTGGACGAGCAGGAGGATGCGCTGGATGAGATGACGTTTGATGAGGTAGCGTCGAAAGCGCAGATTGCCTGATGTTGTGTGATCCCCTGTGGGAGCGAGCAGGCTCGCGATAGCGATTTCAGCTTCAGTATTGATGTTGACTGACGCACCGCAATCGCGAGCAGGCTCGCTCCTACATGCGTCTTGTGTTGCAGTCAGTCTTGTTTCGCCGCTTTCAGGCACTTCAAGTCGTTGAAGTCCTTCCTCACACCTTCAATTTTCTTCAGCAAACGTGCGCGCTGGTTCGGCGTGCTTTCAGCCATCAGATCCACGAACAGTGAACGCGCCTGGGCTTCGGTGTTGGCAAATGCCTGTCGATAGGCGGGTGTCCACAACTTCTCACGATTGATCAGAAGTGTCTCGATTCGTTGTGGGAATTGTGGACTCTGGCGTTGGGCAACGGCCGCGCTGAACTGCTTCTGCCAATGGACCCGGTTGGCAAGCCACTGGGTGTTCTGATCGCCCAAGGCGCTGGACCATGTGGCTACCCGCTGTTGCTGGGTGGTGCTCAGTGGCCCGAGCCAGTCATTCAGGCGCTTCTCCATGCGCGCGCCGCGCTCCTTGATCTGCTGGTCGAGGGAGGGTTTGAGGTATTCCTCCTGGCGTTTGCGCCGGTCCTTGGCGAAGGCGTCGTTCATTTCGGCGACTTGCTTGTCATCCAGCCTTTGCAGCAACTCGATGGCCGACGGGGTGATTTCTCGCGCGGTCTCTGCGATCGCCTGTTCGGCTTCGTGGGCGCGGGCCTGCAAGGCGGCATCGGTGACCTGGTTGGTAGCGACCATGGTTTGCAGGCGGTCCAGCCAGTCGAGATAGTCGGGCAGTTGGGTGGTGCAGTGCCAGCTCAGGTGTTCCTTCAGGCGCTCGTCCAGCCAGCTTTTCTGCTCGCCGTTCATGTCCAGGTAGTCGCTGAGCGTCCAGGGGATGATCACATCGAGATTGCGGTAGGCCAGGCCCACGCGGCTGCACGCGCCGAGGGCGAGGGTAACGGTCAACACAACGGCGAAATGTTTGAACCAGCGGGACATGGGCGATTCCTTGCGAAAGCCAGTCTTCGGGGTCTGATTCTCATGTGAACCCGGGAGGAGCCCGGCAGTTCAGCCGATCAATAGAACGCGTGTTCGGCCTTGAGCGTCACCAGCCCGTCGCACTGGCTGTTGTGCCCGGCATAGGCCGAGCAACCGCTGCCGTTCAGGCTGGAGTCACTGTAGATCAGGTCAAGGTCGATGCCCATGAACGGGCGGGACAATTTCAGCGACCAATCGGTAAAACTGCCTACATACCCGCCATCCACCGCCACTGGCGTATTGAATTGGTGGGTGGTGTATTTCAGGCTGATGCCGACACCGAACGGTTGATTGCCGCTCAAGTCAGCGAACAGGGTGTTGTTCTGTTTGTCCGGGTCATTGCTGAAGGCGATGCCGAAACGGCTGCCGAGCAAGGTCAGGCCGCCGAAGAGTTCCTGGCTGTCAGGGGTCGTGACTTCGGGGTAGCTGTAGCGGATCAAGCCCACTTCGTAGCCGAGGGTTTGGTCGAAGGGTTGTTTAAAACCCATGTAGGAGTCGATCTCGAGGTCTTTCCCCGGGCTGATGCCCATGCTGGGCGACCATTGGCCCACGTAGAAACCGCTGTCGTGGCTCAGGTCCAGACCACCGTGAAACGAGCCGACGGCCGAGGGTTTGACCAGGCCCTGGGCCATGCTGCGGGTGGGGGTGGTGCCAAGCTTGAGGTCGAAGCCCCCCAGCTCACGCTGAAAGATTTGTGCCTGTGCTACGGAGCATGCCAGCAGGCTGCCGAGCAATGCCGAAAGGTAGAAAGATTTGAGCATGCGTCACTCCATGAACTGCGAGGGCAGGCTGGTGAACCCGCTGAAACGCTTGATCCAGACGTGTGCAAGGATACCGGCGAATAATCGGCAATGAAGGCCGTTCGTCGATTTCTACGGGATTTGAGGGAGTGCCGGAGGAGTAACGAGGGTTCCAGTCCAAGCGCTTCGAAGCTCAAAGCGCTTTGGGACCAGGTGACGCGAGGGGATTACTTTTTGCCCAGGGTGATCTGCTTGGACGGGCCGAACGTCTGGCCGCTGACGCCTTTGGCAATTTGCTGGATTTCACCGCCGGACTTGAGGAACGCAGCGATCTGGCTGTTGATCGATTCGCTGGTTTCGACGGCTGGAGCTGGCTTTGCTTTGCTGGTGGATGCTTTTACGCGCATGGCGGCCATTAACCTGTAGAAAATTAACTTGGCCAGGCATCGTACAGGAATTGCCTGATAATTGCTTGGCAAATATCCCCTCGGCATATTCGTGAGCTCGGGGTAATTAGTCCCCGGCCAATATTAGAAATATGCACCTAAGCCGCTGTTTTAACTAATAACATTGCCTGGAAAAATACCGCGTCACGCTTGCCTGGGCATGGCGTAAATGCCCGGAACGGCCTGACGAGCGGACGAGGTGCGATGAAAACCCGGGAAAATTAAGGGCTTCAGGGAGATTTTCTCGCACCACCGGGCCGGCTGCCGAACGCGGCGCTTAAAACCGGGTAGAATGCCGCCCACGCAATGAGGGTATTGGACATGGCTTTAGTCGGGCGTTACAACAGTTTGCAAGTGGTTAAACACACTAACTTCGGTTTATATCTGGACGGTGGCGCGGATGGCGAAATCCTTCTGCCTAATCGTTATATTCCAAAAGATATTCCTACCGAAGATGAAGACTGGCTCAACGTTTTTATTTATCTGGACAGCGATGACAAACTCATCGCAACTACTGAAAAACCGAAAGTTCAAGTCGGTGAATTCGCCAGTTTGAAAGTTGTTGAAGTCAACAGCATCGGCGTATTCCTGGACTGGGGGTTGCCGAAAGACCTGTTGCTGCCGTTCTCCGAAGAGAAGCGCCAGATGACGGCGGGCGAGTATGTGGTGGTGCACGTCTATCTCGACAAGCACACCCGTCGCATCACCGCGACCGCGCGCCTGGACCGCTACCTGGACAAGACCCCGGCCAACTACACCGCGGGCCAGGAAGTGGATCTGCTGGTGGCCGAAGCCACGGACATGGGTTTCAAGGCCATCATCAACAACAAGCATTGGGGCCTGATCCACAAGAACGAAATCTTCAAGTTCATGCGCGCCGGTAAAGAAGAAAAGGGCTTCATCAAGGAAGTTCGCGCCGACGGCAAGATCAGCCTGAGCCTGCAACCGGTCGGCCAGGAAGCGGCCACCAGCCTGAACTCGAAGATCCTCGCCAAGTTGCGCGAAAACAACGGCAGCCTGGCGGTGAGCGACAAGAGCGATCCGGCGTTGATCAGCAGTCTGTTCGGTGTCAGCAAGGGCAACTTCAAGAAGGCCATCGGTGCGTTGTACAAGAACGGCCAGATTGTCATTCATGCCGATCGTATCGAACTCAGTTGATGCGCTGACACGACAGAGGGCCGGGATGGCGCAAGCAGAGAAGTAGAGGTCTCTGGCGGGCGGCATTTTCTGGCCTTCTGGTTAATAATCGACAACATGATTCTTCGCCCCGGTGTTTTCTTTTCAACGAGAAGGCCGGGGTTTTGTTTTTTTTCTGCCGAGTCTTTGCCATGGATTGTGTCTTCGAGGTGTTCCGGTGAGCGCCACCCGGCGCAGCGCCGACGGGTTTGCCCTGCAAGTGATGGTCGGGTTGTGCCTGATCTGGGGCGTGCAGCAGGTGATGATCAAGTGGGCGGCGGCCGATATCGCGCCGGTGATGCAGGCGGCCGGACGTTCCGGTATGTCGGCGTTGCTGGTCGGGCTGCTGATCTGCTGGAAGGGCGGCTGGAACCAGGTAGGTACGACCTGGCGCGGCGGTCTGTTGGCCGGTGCCTTGTTCGGCCTGGAGTTCTTCTTCATTTCCGAAGGCCTGCAACTGACCACGGCGGCGCACATGTCGGTGTTCCTCTACACCGCGCCGATCTTCACCGCATTGGGGGTGCACTGGTTGCTGCCCAGTGAGCGATTGCGGCCCTTGCAATGGCTGGGGATTGTCCTGGCGTTTATCGGGATTGCCATCGCGTTTGCCGGCGGGGTGTCCTGGGACAACCTTGATTACCGCATGTTGATGGGCGATGCCTTGGGTGTGCTGGCGGGTGCCGCCTGGGGCGCGACCACGGTGGTGGTGCGCGCCTCGCGCTTGTCGGAAGCGCCGGTGACCCTGACGCTGTTCTATCAGTTGATTGTCGGCTTCTTCGGTTTGTTGTTGATTGCGCTGCTCAGCGGCCAGATTACCCATGTCAGCCTGACCCATGTGGCGGTGGCCAGTGTGCTGTTTCAGGGCGTGGTCGTGTCGTTCTTCAGTTACCTGGTCTGGTTCTGGCTGCTGCGCCGTTACCTGGCGGCCAACCTTGCGGTGTTTTCGTTCATGACGCCGTTGTTCGGCGTCACCTTCGGTGTGGTACTGCTCGGCGAGGAACTGAGCCTGAACTTTGTCATCGGTGCCGTGCTGGTATTGGCGGGCATCACTTTTGTCAGCGCCGAGCAGTGGTTGCGCCGTCGTTTGCGCAAAGCCCTCGGGCAGCATTGACCGGCGCGAGCAATAGACCGCCGGCGATCAACAAGCCGCAGCCGGCGACCACCAGTGCCGGCTGTAAACCGCCACTGAAATGACTACTCAGCGCCGCCAGCAATGGCCCGCTGAGCTGGCCCACGGCAAAGCAGGCTGTCAGCAGGCCGGCATTGCGCTGGGTGGCATGGGGCGCCAGTTCCCGGGAGCGTTGCATCACCAGTTGCATACAGGCCAGGAACGGCGTGCCGCACAGGATCACACCCAACGCCAGGCCTGGACCGTTGCCCAGCAGGCAAGCGAACACGCCAGCGGCTTGCAGCCATAACGTCGCCATCAGCCAGTGACCCGTGGCGCCAGGTTTTTGCCCACGCAGACTCACTAGCACCACCCCCATGGCAGCGGCAAGACCAAAGCACGGCCAGAACAGGTCGGCCTGCCATTGGCCATGGAATTGCGCGTTGGCCATTTGCGACAAAAAGGTCGCCGGAATGATGTAGCCCAATCCGTACAAGGCATAGATCCAGCCAAGACGACCGATGCCTTGATTGCCCGAGGCGCTGGCGCCGGGTGCAGCAGTCTCGGTGACACTCGGTTGTGGCAGGAACGGCAGGATCCCCAGCAGCATCGCCAGCCCCGTGGCGGCGTACACCAGCCACAAGGTGGCGGAAGTCTGGCCCAGCAGATTCGAGCCCAGGGCCAACAGACCTGTCAGAAAAATCCCCAAACCGGGTCCGGCGAAGACCAGGGCTCCGAGCCGAGGACGACCGGCCGCTGCCGCGAGGGGTTGGCTCAGGGCGGTAATCATCACCAACACCCAGGCGCTGGCCACGCCGGTGCCGAAGCGCAGCAACAGGTGCGACCAGAAACCATTGGCCCAGAACGACGCCAGGGTCAGCAGCACGCACAGCCACAATCCGCCGAACAAGCGTCGGCGCACTTGTGCCGGACGCCGGGAAAACATGGCATCCACTGCGCCGATGAAATAACCGAGGTAGTTGGCGGCGGCGATCAGCCCGGCGGCAGTCAGGTCGATCTGGCCTTCGCTGAGCAGGTGCGGCAGTTGTGGTGTCAGGGCAAAACGGCCGATGCCCATGGCCATCATCAGGGCAACGAAGCTGGCGGATAAGCGGATCAGGGGAGACATGGTCTGGAGTCCGTCTGGAGGATCAATGACCGTCAGGCTAGGACTGATTGACTTTCTTTAAAAATGAATAATAGTGAGTAACTTGTTCTTTTTTGGAGAATGTCGTGGAGTTCAGCCAATTGCGCATCTTCCAGGCGGTGGCAGAGGAAGGATCCATAACCCGTGCCGCCGAACGGCTACATCGAGTGCCGTCGAACCTGTCGACCCGGCTCAAACAGCTGGAAGAGCAATTGGGTGTCGAACTGTTCCTGCGCGAACGTCAGCGCTTGCAGTTGTCGCCTGCGGGAAAAGTCCTGCTGGACTACACCGCCAGGCTGTTTGCCTTGCGCGATGAAGCCAGCGCGGCGGTGCAGGGCGGGCAACCGGCGGGAGACTTCGTGCTCGGCACCATGTACAGCACGGCGGCGATTCACCTTCCGGGACTATTGGCGCATTACCACCGTTTGTATCCGGCGGTGAACCTGCAAGTACAATCCGGCCCCAGCGGTGAACTGCTCGAAGGCCTGCTCACCGGTCGACTCGATGCGGCGCTGGTGGATGGCCCGCTGGAACTGGCCGGACTCGACGGGGTGCCCTTGTGCGACGAGCGCCTGGTGCTGATCAGCGAGGCCGACCATCCGCCCGTGCGCAGCGCGCTGGATGTGCAAGGTCGCTCGGTGTTCACCTTTCGCCAGGGCTGCTCCTACCGCATGCGCCTGGAAGCCTGGTTCGCCCATGATCATGCGGCCATGGGCCGGGCGATGGAGATCGAGTCCTATCCGGGAATGTTGGCGTGTGTAATTGCCGGTTCCGGTGTGGCGCTGATGTCGGAGTCGATGCTCGCCAGTCTGCCGGGCCGTGAGAGTGTGGCCGTACATCCTTTGGCCGAACCGTTCGCCAGTGCTACTACCTGGCTGATGTGGCGCAAGGGCATGGTCGGGGCCAACCTGAATGCCTGGATCGAGCAGCAACAGGTGGTTTTTCCACCGGCACATGTACGGGTGCAGGACATTGCCTGAACGCAGGCTGATTTTGATGGATTCAGTAACAGATCATTGTGACTTTGCGCGAGCATTGCGTAGGACTTCGGACTATTATCTGTACGAAGGGGCTACAGTACTTTGGCCGCTCGGCACTACCCTGAAGGGGGCACCATGAAAGAGAAAATCCAAAACTGGCTGCATGACTTGGGCGTTGCTCTCGGTTTGATCGAGCCGCCTCTGCAACCCGTTCCTGTTCGTACTGACGACGAACAACGTCGGCGCCAGCAGCGGCGCCGGTAATGGCAGATAACTTCTGACAGGTGAAAGGTTTTCCCGTGGCGAGGGAGCAAGCTCCCTTGCCGCTTCGTGTACGTTTGATTACCAGACTTAGTACCGTTCGATCTCCAGCAAGAACCTGCTCAAATCATTCGCCGTCCTGGCGGTCTTGAGCATCCGGTCTTCTTCCACGGTAAACGCCGTGACACCCAGCTCATCTTCCAGATGGAAGATCAGTTCTTCGATATCATTTTTATCCAATCCCAACTGCGCCAGGCTGGCGTTGTCGTCGAAGTCATCCCGACCTTCCAGCAGGCGGCTGATGTAGCGATGTACGACAGCACGAAGGGCAGCTTCTTTCATGATCGTTCTTCGAGGAGGTGGGTTCAGTTCTCCCTGCCGGTGCAGTTCCTGCCGTTGAGTACAGCAGGCTTTAGCCGTGTGAGCGCTGCCATTGGTCGATCATGCTACGCAAATGCTCCCCGGAAAAACTGCCGAAGTGCCCGCCATGCACCGTGCGGATCGATAGCGTGCGCAAACGTTGCAGGCTGCGGGCGTAGTCATCGAGATTGGAGTGGTAGGCATCTTCGATCAACGGGCCGTCGTAGATGATGTCGCCGCTGAACAAGGTCTCTGTGGCGGCTTCGTACAGGCAGATGCCACCGGGCGAGTGTCCCGGTGTGTGCACGACCTGCAACACCCGGTTGCCCAGGTCCAGCACATCGCCATCTTCGACAAACCCCGTGGCCGGTGCGGCCTTGACCCGGTATTCGGCGTAGCACAGCGGGCAATCGGGGTGCGCCTCGAACATGTCGTCGCCGACAAAGGCTTTGCTCAGGTCGTTGTTGCCATCGGGTGCCGCGAGAATGTCCGCCTCGGCCGGATGCACCAGCCGTTCAGCGAATTCGTGATGACCGGCGATGTGATCGAAATGGCAGTGGCTGGCAACAGCCACCAGCGGCCGTTCGGTGATCCACGGCAGTTGCTCGCGCAGACTGACCAAGCCTGAACCGCTGTCGAGCAGCAGGTCTTTGTCACGGCCCTGGATGTACCAGAGGTTGCAGCGGTAGAAAGGCCGGATGTACGGCTCGTGGATCAGGCGGATGCCGTCGCTGAGCGATTTCACCTCGAACCACTGGTCACGAGAAACAATCTTCATGAACGTTTTCTCCAGACGAAAAAAAACGAGTGTGGCAACCGACGCCACACTCGTCGAAGAAAGCATCAAGTCGTTATGTTCAGCTTAGGCAGCGCTGGCCACTGCTGCCGTGCGGCGGGACGTCAAGCTCACCACCACGAAACTCACCAGGCCTACACCGAGGCTGTAGTAGATCGGGGTGTTGGCGTCCAGACCGTCCTTGAACATGAACAGCAGCGCGGTGGCGAAGCCCATGCCCATGCTGGCGATAGCGCCGGCGGTGGTAGCGCGCTTCCAGAAAATCGCACCCATCAGCGGGATCAGCATGCCGCCTACCAACAGGTTGTAGGCCAGGGTCAGGGCGCTGATCACGTCGTTCACGATCAGAGCGATGCCCAGTACCACGATGCCGGTCAACAGGGTGAACAGGCGGTTGATCGCCAGGCTCGACTGTTTACCGCCACGCAGTTTCGGCAGCAGGTCTTCGGTCAGGGTGGTGGCGGCGGCCAGCAGGCCGGCGCTGGCGGTGGACATCATGGCGGCCAGTGCGGCAGCGATCACCAGACCACGGATACCGTCCGGCAGGGACAGTTTCACGATCGCAGCGAAGGCGTTGTTGACGTTGTCGAGATCCGGGATCAGTACGTGTGCAGCCATGCCGATCAGGGCGCAGGCCAGGCCGTAGAGGATGCAGTAGATACCGGCAGCGGTACCGGCAACCTGAGCCACTTTGGCGGTCTTGACGGTGAACACCCGTTGCCAGATGTCCTGACCGATCAGGATGCCGAAGAAGTAGATCATGAAGTAGGTGATGATGGTGTCCCAGCCGATGGTGGTGAAGCTGAAGCTCGCCGCCGGCAGTTTCATTACCAACTCATCCCAACCGCCAACGCGGTACAGGCAGATCGGCAACAGGATGAACATCAGGCCGACAGTCTTGATCACGAACTGAACGATGTCGGTCAGGGTCAGGGACCACATGCCGCCAATGGCCGAGTAGATCACCACGACGCCGCCGCCGAGCAGGACCGAGATCCAGAACGGCAGGCCGAACAGCACTTGCAGCACAGTGCCGATCGCCAGGATCGAGGTCACGCCGATCATCAGCGCGTAGGCCAGCATGATCACCGCGCTCGCGGAGCGGGCCATCGGGTTGTAGCGTTTTTCCAGGACCTGGGTAACGGTGTAGATCTTCAGTTTCAGCAGCGGTTTGGCGAGGAACAGGTTCAGCGCCACGATCCCGCAACCCAGTGCGGCACACAGCCAGAAGCCGGAGATGCCATGCACGTAGCCCAGACGCACGGTGCCCACGGTGGACGCACCGCCCAGGACGGTGGCAGCCATGGTGCCCATGTACAGGCTTGGGCCGAGGTTACGACCGGCGACCAAAAAGTCTTCGTTGGTCTTGGCCTTGCGCATGCCGTAGTAGCCGAGTATCAGCATCGCGGCGGCGTAGATGAGTACGACGAATAAATCCAAAGCCATTGTGGCGTGTCTCCGATTGTCTTTTTTATGTGAGGCTGAAAATCAATCCCTTGTGGGAGCGGGCTTGCTCGCGAAGACGGCGGCACATTCAACATTGATGTGACTGACCGATCGCTTTCGCGAGCAAGCCCGCTCCCACAGGGGGAACGCGTTGAATCAGGCGGCTTGACGCATCGCCGGTTTAGCGAGCGAATCCGTGCTCTTGCTGCGAGGGTCGTTTGGACCGAACACTGCGCTCGATTCCGGGAACAGGCTCAGCAGAACCAGGTACACCACCGAGGCCAGGCCCAGGGTCACCGGCAGGCTGATGTCGATACCACCGGCCATTTCGCCCAGCGGCCCGACAAACTGACCCGGCAGGTTCACGAAGCACAGGCCAACGGCCGCGCTCGGGATCCAGGCACCCAGGCCTCGCCAGTTCCAGCCGTGGGTGAACCAGTAGCGGCCACCTTTCTCGCCGCGGGTGAACACTTGCAGGTCATCCGGGCAGTAGAAGCCGCGACGCACCAGCAGGCCGATGATCATGATCACCATCCACGGGGTGGTGCAGGTGATGATCAGCACGGCGAAGGTCGACACGCTCTGTACCAGGTTGGCCGCGAAGCGCCCGATGAAGATGAAGGCAATCGACATCACACCGATCAGCAGCGTGGCCTTGACCCGCGACAGCACCCGAGGGAACACGCTGGACATGTCCAGGCCGGTGCCGTACAGCGAAGTGGTGCCGGTGGACATGCCGCCGATGACCGCGATCAGGCACACCGGCAGGAAGAACCAGCTCGGCGATACCGCCAGCAGGCCGCCGACGTAGTTGTTGGCCGCGATGTAGTCCGGTGCCTTGACCGCTACGATAGTGGCGGTGACGAGGCCGAACAGGAACGGAATCAGCGTGGCGAGTTGCGCGGCAATCACCGACACCATGATCCGGCCTTTGGGCGTATCACGGGGGATGTAGCGCGACCAGTCACCGAGGAACGCACCAAAGGAGATCGGGTTGCTCATGGCGACCAATGCTGCCCCGATGAACGCAGCCCAGAATCCGGCCTGGCCCATGGCTACGGTGCCGGCGTACTGACTGTCGAATGCAGGGGCGAAAGCGAAAACGCCCAGCAGGAACAGCAGGCTGGCCGCCCACACCGCAATGCGGTTGACCCACAGCATGAAGCGGAAACCATAGATGCACACGGTCAATACCAGCAGCGCGAACAGACCGTAGGCCAGGCCCAGGGTCAGATCGGTTTCCGGTAGATCGATCAGGCGTTTGGCACCGCCCACCAGTGCATCGCCCGAACTCCATACGGAGAGCGAGAAAAACGCGATAGCGGTCAGCAGCGACAGGAACGAACCGACGATTCGCCCGTGCACGCCGAAGTGCGCACCGGAAGAGACGGCGTTGTTGGTGCCGTTGATGGGTCCGAACAGGCCCATCGGCGCCAGGATCAGCGCACCGAGTACCACGCCCAGCACAATCGCCCAGACGCCAGCCTGAAAGGACAGGCCGAACAGCACCGGGAAACTGCCGAGCACGGCGGTGGCAAAGGTGTTGGCGCCGCCGAAGATCAGGCGAAACAGATCGCTGGGCTTGGCGTCACGCTCATTGTCCGGGATCTGTTCGACCCCGTTTGTTTCGATGCTGCTAAGGCTTTTTTCGTTGTTTTTGTTATTCATGATCAGCTCCGATCATAAAGGCGCGCTCATCGTGCGTGAGCGTCACCTGTGTTGGCTAAGGGGGTGGCAGCCCTTCCGGCATCGCGGATAAATGTTCGTGGCAGGCCAGCCATAGGCCTTGTTGTTCTTGGCCAGACGCTTGTTTCTTGAAAACAATCGTCTCGCGCTCCTGGCTGAAGTGTTGCTCCCCTTGCATGCGCAACTCGGTGGCCACGTCATGGATGAAAATCGCCACGTCACCCTGCAGGCTGACGAAAGCGTTGCTTGAAGTGCACGAGAGCACCTCGAAGCCATCCTCAGAGCGCCAGCCGTCCCACAACGCCTGATAGGCGTCGCGCGACAGCAGGGGCTGTTCGAGGGGGTAGAAGACGAAGCTGGCATCGGCGCTGAACGCGCCGAAGTAGGCTTCGCGATCGTTACGGGCAAAAGCGGACACCAGATCGGCGGCGGCTTTGAGAACCTGATCACGTTCGCTCATGACCGATCCTCAGCGGTGGACTACGCCAGGCAGTACGCAGAGCATTTCGTACAGCAGGTTGGCGGCCAGCAGCGAGGTGTTGCCGGTGGTGTCGTAAGCGGGCGAGACTTCTACCAGATCGCAACCGACCAGGTCGAGGCCTTGGCAGCCACGAACGATCTCGATTGCCTGAATGGTCGTCAGACCGCCGATTTCCGGGGTACCGGTGCCAGGTGCCCAGGCCGGGTCGATGCCGTCGATGTCGAAGCTCAGGTAAACAGGACCGCCGCCGACTTTTTCGCGGACTTCAGCCATCAAGGGCTCCAGCGATTTGTGCCAGCACTCTTCAGCCTGAACCACACGGAAGCCCTGGTTGCGGCTCCAGTTGAAGTCGTCAGCGGTGTAGCCCTGGGCGCGCAGGCCGATCTGCACGACACGGTCCGGGTCCAGCAGGCCTTCTTCAACGGCGCGACGGAAGGTGGTGCCGTGGGCGATTTTCTCGCCGAACATGTGATCGTTCACATCGGCGTGGGCATCGATGTGCACCAGGCCGACCTTGCCGTGCTTTTTATGGATGGCACGCAGGATCGGCAGGGTGATGGTGTGGTCGCCGCCCAGGGTCAGCGGGATCACGTCGTGTTCGAGGATGTTGTCGTAGGACTCTTCAATGATCCGTACGGCATCCAGCAGGTTGAAGGTGTTGATCGCGATGTCGCCAATGTCGGCAACCGACAGCGAGTCGAACGGCGCAGCACCGGTGGCCATGTTGTACGGGCGAATCATTACCGATTCAGCGCGGATTTCGCGAGGCCCGAAGCGGGTGCCGGGGCGCAGGGAGGTACCGATGTCCAGGGGCACGCCTACGAAGGCAGCGTCCAGGCCGGCAGCGGTATTCAAATGGGGGAGTCGCATCATGGTGGCGATGCCGCCGAAGCGCGGCATTTCGTTGCCGCCCAGTGGTTGGTGAAGAATCTTGTCCACGGGTAGGGCCTCATCGTCGTTGTTTTATTTATGTCGGTTGCGCCGTTCACGGAAGGGACGAGCGCACCTTGTGGCGCCGATTCTGCGAAATGTAGTGGCCGGGAAGAATCGCTACGGGCAAATACTTAGTTCAGATTTTTCTAAACTAATGGAAGTGGCGGCGTTAGACTTCACCCCATACGCAAAACCCAATGCCGGGAACAAACCTGGTGGGAGCGAGCTTGCTCGCGATAGCGGTGGGTCAGTCAACATTGATGTTGGCTGTTACGCCCTCATCGCGAGCAAGCTCGCTCCCACAAGGATTTGCATTGATTCGAGCATTGCGCGTCACCCCGAGATCGGAGCATTTCCATGGCCAACGCTTTACCCGACCTGAAACTATTGCGCATCTTCGTCAGCGTGGTGCGCCATCAGGGGTTCGCCAACGCCCAGCAGGAGCTCAATCTCTCGACGTCGGCCATCAGCACCTACATGAGCCAGCTCGAAGCAGCCCTTGGCCTGGTGCTGTGCCATCGCGGCCGTGGCGGTTTCAGCCTGACCAGCAAGGGTGAGCTGTTCCATCAGGAAACCCTGCGTCTGTTGGGCGAACTCGAAGGCTTCGAGCAGTACGCCGCCGCCCTCAAGGGCGAGTTGCGCGGTACCTTGAACCTGGGGGTGATCGACTCCACCGTCAGCGACAAGGCTCTGCCGTTCGCCGAAGCCATCGGCGCCTACAGCCAGGAACACCCGGCCGTGCACTTGCACCTGTCGGTGATGAGCCCTTACGAATTGCAACTCGGCGTGCAGGACAACCGTCTCGACCTGGCCATCGGTGCGTTTTCCACGCGCATGAGCGGCCTGGTGTACATGCCGCTGTACCGTGAACAACACTGGTTGTATTGCAGCACGCGGCATCCGCTGTTCAACGAGCGGCGCATTCCCGAGCAAGTCATCACCCAGCAGCGCATGGTAGGTCGTGGTTATTGGAGCCAGGCCGAACTGGCGCGCCACGGTTTCAAGCACAGTGCCGCGACGGTAGAAAGTATGGAGGCCCAGTTGATCCTGGTGCTGTCCGGCGCCTACATCGGTTACCTGCCGGAGCACTACGCCCAGGCCTGGGCCGACAAGGGTGACTTGCGGGTGCTGCTGCCGGCGACCTTCGGTTATCAAGCGCCGTTCTCGATGATCGTGCGGCGGGGCCGTAGCCGCGAGCCGCTGATCCAGACATTCCGCGACTTGCTTAAAGCTCAACTGAATCAGGCGTAAAGACGATGTCCAGAGTTCAATGTCCGCGTTGTCTGCGCCCGCAAACTCATTGCCTGTGCCCGCTGATTCCCAGCCTCGACAGCCGCACCCGGGTACTGTTGTTGCAGCATCCGAGCGAAGTGAATCATGCGTTGAACACCGCGCGTCTGGCGGCGCTCGGGTTGAAGAATGCCGAGTTGATCGTCGGCGAGGTGTTTGAGGATTTGCCAGTGCTGTTGAATCAGCCGGGGTATCGGGCGCGGTTGCTGTTTCCCGGCGAAGATGCCCAACCGATGCAGGCTTGTGCCGCGACAGACGAACCCTTGCTGCTGGTGGTCCCGGACGGTACCTGGCGCAAGGCACGCAAGATGCTGCACCTCAATCCGCTGCTGGCGGCGTTGCCAAGGGTGACCCTGGCCGAGGGCGGTGTGTCCCGCTATCGGTTGCGCAAGGCACCGGGACCGGGGGCGTTGTCGACGGTGGAGGCGATTGTGCAGGCGCTGGAAACCCTCGAAGCGCCGACTTCGTTTGCGCCGTTGTTAAAGCCATTCGAAGCGTTGATCGAGGGGCAGATTGCGGCGATGGGGGAGGAGGTTTTTCAGCGTAATCATGGGCCGAAGTAGGCGTCGTCAATGACGGCCCCTTTGCGAGCAAGCCCGCTCCCACAGGTTCAGCGTGATCCGTGTGGGAGCGGGCTTGCTCGCGAAGACGGCAGAACAGTCACAGAAATTTCCAACCAGTTCTACCTTTCCCGCATCGCCTCGGTCCGTGCCTTCAACACCGGCTTGAGCAGATAATCCAGCACCGTTTTCTCCCCGGTAATAATGTCCACCGTCGCCACCATCCCCGGGATGATCAGCAGTGGTTTCACATCCCCGCCCAAATGGTTTTTGTCGGTTCGCACCTGAATCAGATAGAAGCTGTTGCCCTTATCGTCGGTGATGGTGTCAGCCCCGATCAACTCCAGCTTGGCGCTCAGACCGCCGTAAATGGTGTAGTCGTAGGCACTGAACTTGACCATGGCTTTCTGGCCCGGATGCAGGAATGCAACGTCCTGTGGGCGTACCTTGGCTTCGATCAGCAGGTTGTCTTCCAGCGGCACGATTTCCACCATGTCACTGCCGGGCTGGACCACGCCGCCGATGGTGTTGACCTTCAACACCTTGATGATGCCGTGCACTGGCGAGACCACGGTGGTACGGGTCACGCGGTCGTCGATGGCGATGCTCGAGGCCGTGATTTTCGACAGGTCAGTGCGTTTCTCGTTCAGCTCTTTGGCGGCTTCCGAGCGGAAGGTTTGCTCCGACTCGTCGATCTTGCTTTTGATTTCGTTGATCGCCGATTCCGCCCGGGGAATCGCCAGTGTGGTGGCGTTCAATGAGCCGCGAATCTCCACCGCGCTGCGTTTGAGCCGCAGGATTTCCACCGGTGACACCGCCCCCGTGCCCACCAGCGGCGCGGACATGTTCATCTCTTGTTGCAACAACGCCAGGCTTGAACTGAATTGACCCTGTTTCGAGCGGAACTCCGCTAACTCCTGGGTTTTTTGCCGAAGTTGTTCGCTCAGGGTGCGCTGCTCGCTGGCCAGTCGCCGTTGCCGCTGTTCGTACAACGAACGCTCGTCTTCAGCCACTTGCGGGGCTTTGGCGATCACTTCTTCCGACAGCTTGAACGGCCGGCCTTCGGCTTCGGCCGAAAGCCGTTCGACCTGCGCGGTCAAGGCAAAGCGATCAGCTTCGCTTTCGCCCTTGTTCGACAGGTAGCGGGTGTCATCCAGGCGCAGCAAGGTGTCGCCCTTGTTCACCATCTGTCCTTCACGGACGAAAATTTCAGTGACGATGCCGCCCTCCAGATTCTGGATCACCTGGACCTTGCTTGACGGAATCGCCTTGCCTTCGCCCATGGTCACTTCCTGCAACACGGCGAATTTGGCCCAGACCAGTGCACAGACCAACAGCGCGGCCGCCAGCCACACGGTGATCCGCGACCAGCGCGGTGAGTCCTGCAAGGAGGCGCCGGCGGTTTCCGGCATGTACTCGGTTTCGGCACTTTTGTTGAAACTGTCGAAGTAGCCACGGGAACCTGGATCGGCAGACATGGGCGACTCCTAGACGGCCGCAGAGCCGACACGGCCCTTGCGCAGTGCATCGATGACCGCGTCTTTCGGACCGTCGGCGACGATCCGTCCGTTGTCCAGTACCACCAGCCGGTCCACCAGGCTCAACATCGAGGTGCGGTGGGTCACCAGCAGGATGGTTTTGCCCTGGACCCATCCGTGAAGTTTTTGCCGCAGGACGTCTTCGCTGCTGTTGTCCATGGCGCTGGTGGGTTCGTCGAGCAGCATGATGGGCGGGTCGAGCAACATCGCCCGGGCCATCAATACGGCCTGGCGCTGGCCGCCGGACAACAGTTGCCCGCGTTCACCCACGGGCCGGTCGAAGCCTTGCGGGTGTTGCCGGGCCAGTTCGGTAACGCCGGCCATCTCTGCCACTTCGAGCATGCGTGAGTCGCTGATATAGCGCGCGCCGAGGGTCAGGTTGTCGCGCAGGCTGCCGGCCAAAAGCGGCAGGTCGTGGGCGACGTAACCGATTTGATGGCGCAGGTCGGCGACGTCCAGTTGCCGCAGGTCCAGGCCATCGAGCAGCAACTGGCCTTCATCCGGTTCGTAGAAGCCCATCACCAGTCGCGCCAGGGTACTTTTGCCTGAGCCGCTGCGGCCAATGATGCCGACGCGCTCGCCGGGTTTCACACTGAAGCTGACATTGGCCAGGGCAGGCGCACTTTGGCCGTTGTAGTGGAAGGTTACGCCGACAACATCCAGTGCGCCTTGCAGTTGGGTGCGCTCCAGTGGCCGTTGTCTGGCGTCGCGCTCCTGGGGCAGACCCATCAGCGCATCGGTGCTTTTCATGGTCAGTTGCGCTTGCTGGTAGCGGGTGATCAGACCGGCGATCTGACCCAGTGGTGCAAGTACCCGGCTACCGAGCATGTAACTGGCCACCAGGGCTCCGACGCTGAGGTTGCCGGCGATGATGCTGTAGACCCCGGCGACGATGATTGCCATGCCGGACAGTTGCTGGATGAACAACGTGCCGTTAGTGGCCAGGGCCGAGAGGTTGCGCGCGTGGCTGTCGAGGCGGGTGAGGGCGCCGTGGGTGCTTTCCCATTTGTGCTGGCGTTCGCTTTCGGCGCTGCAGGCCTTGAGGGTTTCCAGGCCGCTGAGGGTTTCGATCAGCAGTGCCTGGCGTTCGGCGCCCAGGCTGAGGCTTTTTTGCACGGTATCGCGCAGGCGCACCTGGATCACCATGGCGAAGATGATGGTGATGGGAAAAGCCAGCATCGGGATCACCACCAGCCAGCCACCGAGCAGGCCGATCACCAGCAGCATCAGCAGGCAGAAGGGCAGGTCGATCAGGCTGGTGAGGGTCACGGCGGTGAGAAATTCCCGCAGGCCCTGGAAGTCATGAATGCTTTGGGCGAAGCCACCGATGGTCGCCGGCCGTGCTTTCATCGCCATGCCGGTGATGCGCTCGAACAGGGTGGCGGACAGGATCACATCGGTTTTCTTGCCGGCGGTATCCAGCAAGTGCGCGCGCACAACTCGCAGCACCAGTTCGAAAGCCGTGCCGATCAGCAAACCGATCGCCAGCACCCACAAGGTCGAAGTGGCCTGGTTCGGCACCACGCGATCGTAGGTCTGCATCACGAACAGCGGCACCATCAGTCCCAGCAGGTTGATCAGGAAGCTCGCCAGGATCGCATCGCTGTACAGCCATTTCGACAGCTTCAGCGTATCGCGAAACCAGGCCTGGACCCGAGGCACCAGCGGCGATCGCAAGTCTTCGAGTTCGTGACGTGGCCGGGCGAACAATGCCTGGCCACTGTAGTGTTCGGCCAGCTCCTCTGGGCTGAGCCATTGTTCGCCGCCGTCGGCTTCGCTGGGCAGGATCAGCACCTTGCCGTCCTCGCCATAACGACGCAGCACAGCCGTGCGGCCGTTGTTGAGCAGCAGCAGCACGGGCAGGTTGAGCGAGGAGATGTCTTTGAGGTCTCGGCGCAGCAAGCGCGCCTGCAAACCGGCCCGGGCCGCTGCACGGGGCAGCAGGTCCAGGCTCAGGCGTTGGTGTGCCATGGGGAGCCCGGCACTGAGGCTGGCGCGACTGACCGTCGCGCCGTGGAGTTTGCAGAGGATCAATAGACCGTCCAGAAGCGGGTCATCGAAGCTCAGGCGCGGATCGACACCGGTGTTGCCGGGTTCCATGCTGGTCATTGAACCCTCCCGTGCACTACTTCATATCAGGTAGACGAGCTTCGTTTTTCACTTCGGTCTGGGCGATCGCGTCGGCAGGCAGTACGACCCGTTGCTTGCTCAGCAACTGGCCCATGTTCGCCAGGACACGGTACATCGAGAACTCTTCGGTGTAGCGCACTTCGGTATAGCGACGGTTGGCGTTGTAGAGCTCGTTTTCACTGTCGAGCAGGTCCAGCAGGGTCCGTTGGCCGAGGCCGAACTGATCCTGGTAGGCGATGCGCACGCGCTTACTGGTGTCGGCGTATTCACGGGCGGTCGGGGTTTGTTTCTTGGCGTTGACCATGGCGTTCCAGGCCAGGTGAATGTTCTCGTTGAGCTGGCGCAGGGCATTGTTGCGGATGTCCATGGCCTGGTTGATCTTGTGCGAGTCGGAGGCCAGGCGCGCCTTGTCGCTGCCGCCACGGAACAGGTTGTAGTTCATCACCACGCCAACCCGCCATTCGTTGTCGTGCCCTTCGTCACCCTGCAGGTTGTTGTTCGCGCCCACCGCCGCCTCGGCGTCGAAGCGTGGGTAGAACGGCGACTTGGCGACTTCGTACTGGCTTTCGGCCGATTGCACGTCGGCCTGGGCGGATTTCAGGTAAGGGTTGTTTTCCACCATGCTCTGCTGGGCTTCGGGCAGGGTGGTGGGGACTTCGCCGCGAATCGACGGCGGAGTTTCGAGTTCATCGGGCATGCGCCCCACAACGGCATAGAAGTTCGACTCGGCATCGGCCAGATCGACTTCGGCGGTGTCGAGGTTGTTTTCCGCCAGTGCCCGGCGAGCGCTGGACTGGTCGGCATCGGCGTTGCTGCCCACGCCGCGCTGGGTGCGCAGGCCGATCTGGTCGTTGACCCGCAAGTGCGCTTGCAGGTTGTTCTTGGCCAGGGTCACCAGTTCGCGGCGCTTGAGGACTTCGAGGTAAACCTCGGTGGTGCGCAGGGCCAGATCCTGAGCCGTACCCTGAGCGTAATAGGCTCGCGAGTTGACCACGCCTTTGGTGCGTTCGACTTCATTGGAAGTGTTGAACCCGTCGAAGAGCATTTGCCGCAGGCGCAATTCCGACTGGGTGTAATTGAGAATTTCGGTGTGGTGATTGCCGAACGCCCGGGTATTGGTGTTATCGCTGTACCCGCGCCCGTAGGCGGCGTTCAAATCAACCGATGGATAAAAGCCCCCTTTGGCGACCTTCACGTCCTCATCCGCCGACAGTCGGCTGTCCACCCGGGATGCCAGTTCCGGGTGGGTCGCAATGGTGCTCTGGATCGCTTCGGTCAGCGTTATGGCCTGCGCTTGGGACGAGCAGGCCATGGCCAAAAGAACCGCGCTGCAGACGGGGGTTAATAGGCGCATGTACATCTCCCTGATTCCTGATGGTGCTTGTCTGTCGCCAATTATTTGACGAAATTTACCGGTAAAGTTGTTTCACATCTTTAACAAAAGAGCTAAGAACATTCTGGAGCGTAGCCAAGAAATTTTTTTCATAACGGATATGCCAAAAAAAACTTATGCGCTCTGCAAAATCCAGCACATTGTTCAATTAGAAAGCCCTTGTTTTATGGGCTCTAGGGCGCTCATCGGGGTTTGAGTAAAGTTCCAATCCACTTATCGAAATAGAGCGGAGAAGTGCTGGAGGGGAGGGATGCGAGCGATCTGGTGGCGACGGTTTTTTGTCACTTAAGTGCTTCGAGATCGTTACGCATCGCTCACAGGCAACGTTGTTGCGAATAGGGATCCGATGCCATTGATTGCAGAGGGATTTCCCCGAAATCGTAAACAGCGCCGTGAGCGACTGGCTGGGCGAGATCATTGCCGGGGCCACGGCTTACTCAAGTAAACCGGCACCCGGAACACGATCCGCCAGACAACCCGCTCGAGCCATGAGCACGTTCTTCGCGCAATCAAGGTGCCGACAGCGGTTGGCGGCGGAGGAAATGCACATGGCAACGCTCATCGGAATCGTCAGTAAGGTCATCGGTCAGGTGTTCGCGGTTGCGAGCGACGGCACCCGGCGTGCTTTGGTCGAGGGGGACCGGCTGTTCGCTGGCGACCGACTGAGCACCGGCGCTGAAGGCGCGGTGGCGGTACATCTGCAAAATGGCCAGGAACTGACCCTCGGGCGCGACAGCAGCATGCAGATGACGCCGCAGTTGCTCGCCAATCAGATTCCCCATATCGACTCAACCGAAGCGGTGACTCCGAGCGAAGCGCAACTGACCGATGTCGAACAGCTGCAAAAAGCCATTGCGGCGGGCGACGACCCGACCCAAACCGCTGAAGCCACCGCTGCCGGGCCTGCCATGACTACCGGAGTACCGGGCGGCATCCCGGGCAGTGGCCATAGTTTTGTCATGCTCGAAGAAGTGGGCGGGCGAGTCGATCCGGTCATCGGCTTCCCCACTGCCGGGTTCAATGGCATTCCCGAATTTCCCGAAGAACGCCTTAACGTTAATCCGGACATCGCTGTAGCGGACGAAGCCCCCGTGGTGCCGCCGCAGGTGCCGAACAATCCGGTCACCTTCGTCGGCCTGTCGGAGCAGAACGGCGAGCGGACTGTCAATGAAGCCAACCTGGCCGACGGTTCGGCGAGGAACGAAGTTTCGCTGACGCGAAGCGGCACCTTCACCATCAATGCGCCAGACGGGCTGACCAGCCTCAGCATCGGCGCAATCAACTTGATCAGCGGCGGTGTGGCGGCAGGTTTTCCGCAGTCGATCACCTCCCCTCTGGGCAGTACCTTGATCATCACCGGTTACGATCTTGCCACGGGCGTGGTCAGTTACAGCTACACCCTCAACCGTGCCGAAACCCACGCAAGCGGCGAGGGTGCCAATAGTCTTGCCGAACACGTCACCGTGGTGGCCAGCGACAGCAATGGCGACAGCATTACCGGTACGCTGGATATCAGCATCATCGACGACGTGCCGCAAGCAGTCGATGACAGCAATGGCACCGCCTCGGAAACCCTGCTGACCCTCAACGGCAACGTACTGAGCAACGACGTGCAAGGCGCGGACCGGGTGCCGCTCGGCGAAAACAGCGGGCCGATCACCCCCGGTAACTTCACCGGCACCTACGGCACTTTGGTGCTGAATGCCAACGGCACTTACACCTACACCCTGAACACCAGCGATGCCGACTTCCAGGCGTTGCACGGCGGCGGCAATGGCACGGAAACCTTCACCTATACGCTGACAGACGCCGATGGCGACAGCAGCACCGCCAACCTGGTACTGCAGATCCACAACAACGATGACCCGATCACGATTGGCGGTTTGAATGCCGGGGGCGGTGAGTTGACCGTCTTCGAGAAAAACCTCGGCGACGGCAGTGCACCGGATGCCACTGCCCTGACCCAGAACGGCACCTTCACCATTGCCGCTCTCGACGGCGTAACCACCCTGACCGTCGGCGGCATTGCCGTGGTCACCGCTGGCGTGGCCGCCGGCTTCCCGCAATCGATCACCACCCCACTGGGCAGCACCCTGACCATTACCGGGTTCAATGCGGTAACCGGCGTGGTCAGCTACAGCTACACCCTGGTGGACAACGAAGCCCACCCGGCCGCCAGCGGCGCCAACACCCTGCCTGAACAGTTCGCCGTGACCGTGGTCGACGACAACGGCACCACTGCCACCGGTTCACTCGACGTTAATATCGTCGACGACCTGCCCAACGCCGTGGGCGACAGCAATGGCACCGCCTCGGAAACCCTGCTGACCCTCAACGGCAACGTACTGAGCAACGACGTGCAAGGCGCGGACCGGGTGACGCTCGGCGAAAACAGCGGGCCGATCACCCCCGGTACCTTCACCGGCACCTACGGCACTTTGGTGCTGAATGCCAACGGCACTTACACCTACACCCTCAACACCAGCGATGCCGACTTCCAGGCGTTGCACGGCGGCGGCAATGGCACGGAAACCTTCACCTATACGCTGACAGACGCCGATGGCGACAGCAGCACCGCCAACCTGGTGCTGCAAATCCACAACAACGATGACCCGATCACGATTGGCGGTTTGAATACTGAGGGCGGCGAGTTGACCGTCTTCGAGAAAAACCTCAGCGACGGCAGTGCACCGGATGCCACTGCCCTGACCCAGAACGGCACCTTCACCGTCGCCGCCCTCGACGGCGTAACCACCCTGACCGTCGGCGGCATCGCTGTGGTCACCGCTGGCGTGGCCGCCGGCTTCCCGCAATCGATCACCACTCCATTGGGCAGCACCCTGACCATTACCGGGTTCAACGCGGCGACCGGGGTAATCAGCTACAGCTACACCCTGGTGGACAACGAAGCTCACCCGGCCGCCAGCGGCGCCAACACATTGCCCGAGCAGTTCGCGGTGACTGTGGTCGACGACAACGGCACCACTGCCACCGGTTCACTCGACGTGAACATCGTCGATGACCTGCCCAACGCCGTGGGCGACAGCAATGGCACTGCCTCGGAAACCCAGCTGACCCTCAACGGCAACGTGCTGAGCAACGACGTGCAAGGTGCTGACCGGGTGACGCTCGGCGAAAACAGTGGCCCGATTACCCCCGGTACCTTCACCGGCACCTACGGCACTCTGGTGCTGAATGCCAACGGCACTTACACCTACACCCTCAACACCAGCGATGCCGACTTCAAGGCATTGCACGGCGGTGGCGACGGCACCGAAACCTTCACCTACACAATCACCGATTCGGACGGCGACAGCAGTACCGCCAACCTGGTGCTCAACGTCTACAACAACGACGACCCGGTGACCCTCAACGGCCTCAACGTGTATGGCGGTGAGCTGACGGTCTACGAAAAAAATCTCGGCGACGGCAGCAGCCCCAACGCATCGGCCCTGACCCAGAGCGGGACGTTTACCGTCACCGCCCTCGATGGCTTGCAAACCCTGACCGTCGGCGGCATCACTGTCGTCAGCGGTGGTGTGGCCGCAGGCTTCCCGCAAACCGCCGTCACGCCGTTGGGCAGCACCCTGACCATTACCGGGTTCAACGCCGCCACTGGCGTGGTGAGTTACAGCTACACCCTCAACGACAATGAAGCGCACCCGACCGCCAACGGCGCCAACAGCCTGACCGAGAACTTCAACGTCGTCGCTACCGACAGCGATGGCGACAGTGCAACCGGGCAGATCAACGTCAACATCGTCGATGACTTGCCGAAGGGTGTGGACGACAGCAATGCATCAACGGCTTCGGAAACCCAACTGACCCTCAACGGCAACGTGCTGACCAACGACGTGCAAGGCGCCGACCGCGTGCCGCTCGGCGAAAACGCCGGCCCGATTACTCCCGGTACCTTCACCGGCACCTACGGCACTCTGGTGCTGAATGCCAACGGCACTTACACCTACACCCTCAACACCAGCGATGCCGACTTCAAAGCCCTGCACGGTGGTGGCGACGGCACCGAAACCTTCACCTACACAATCACCGATTCGGACGGCGACAGCCGTACCGCCTACCTGGTGCTCAACGTCTCCAACAACGACAATCCGGTGACCCTCGACGGCCTCAACGTGTATGGCGGTGAGCTGACGGTCTACGAAAAAAATCTCGGCGACGGCAGCAGCCCCAACGCATCGGCCCTGACCCAGAGCGGCACCTTCACCGTCACTGCACTCGACGGTGTAACGACCCTGACTGTCGGCGGCATCGCCGTGGTCACCGCTGGCGTGGCCGCCGGCTTCCCGCAATCGATCACCACCCCGCTGGGCAGCACCCTGACCATTACCGGGTTCAACGCGGCGAGCGGGGTGGTGAGTTACAGCTACACCCTCAACGACAATGAAGCCCACCCAACCGCTAACGGCGCCAACACATTACCTGAGCAGTTTGCCGTGACCGTGGTCGATGATAACGGCACGACCGCCACGGGCAGCCTCGACGTGAATATCGTCGACGACCTGCCGAAAGGCGTGTACGACAGCAATGCATCAACGGCTTCGGAAACCCAACTGACCCTCAACGGCAACGTGCTGACCAACGACGTGCAAGGTGCTGACCGCGTGCCGCTCGGCGAAAACGCCGGCCCCATCACCCCCGGTACCTTCACCGGCACCTACGGCACCCTGGTGCTGAATGCCAACGGCACTTACACCTACACCCTCAACACCAGCGATGCGGATTTCAAAGCCCTGTACGGTGGTGGCGACGGCACCGAAACCTTCACCTACACAATCACCGATTCGGACGGCGACAGCAGCACCGCCAACCTGGTGCTCAATGTCTACAACAACGACGATCCGGTGACCATCGACGGCCTCAACGTGTATGGCGGTGAGCTGACGGTCTACGAAAAAAATCTCGGCGACGGCAGCAACCCCAACGCATCGGCCCTGACCCAGAGCGGCACCTTCACCGTCACTGCACTCGACGGCGTAACGACCCTGACCGTGGGCGGCATCACTGTCGTCAGCGGAGGCGTGGCCGCCAGCTTCCCGCAAACGGCCGTTACGCTACTGGGCAGCACCCTGACCATCACCGATTACAACCCGGCGAGCGGGGTGGTCAGCTACAGCTACACCCTCAACGATAACGAAGCCCATCCAACCGCCAACGGCGCCAACAGCCTGACCGAGAACTTCAACGTCGTCGCTACCGACAGCAATGGCGACACGGCGACCGGGCAGATCAACGTCAACATCATCGATGACTTGCCGAGCGCCAAACCTGACTCGTCGTCGGTAGTGGAGGGCGGCACCGTCAACATCAGTGTGCTGGGCAATGACGCCAGCGGCGCCGATGGTCCGGCGACGGTGGTCGGCGTGCGTGCCGGCGGCAACACCTCGACCTCGGCCATCGGCGGACTGGGTAACCAGATCAACGGCACCTATGGCTACCTGACCCTCGATGCCAACGGCAACGCGGTGTATCACAGCAACCAGGATTCCGTCGGCGATCCGGGCGCCACTGACACGTTCACCTACACCGTGCGTGATGCCGATGGCGATGAAAGCACCACCACCATCACCATCGACGTCGCCAGCAGCACGATCAAGGCCAACCCCGATAGCGACGTGACGGTCTACGAAAAAGCCCTCGACCTGAGCAAGGACGGGCTGGACCTGATCGCCGGTACGGTCACCGGCAGCGACCCGGGCAACACTGGCGAAACCGCGTCCGGGACCCTGGTCGGTTCGGTCTCGGGTGCCAGCGGCGCGCTCACCTACACCCTGGTCGGCAGCGCGACAGGCACCTACGGAAAGATCCTGATCAACCCCGACGGCAGCTATACCTACACCCTGACCTCGGCTCCGAAAACCTTGCCGAATGCCAACGACGGGCCGAACAGCCTGAGTGAAAGCTTCACCTACAAAGCGACCGATGCGCTGGGCAACAGCAGCACCAGCACCATCGTGGTCAACATTGTCGATGACGTGCCCAAGGCGGTGGCAACGGATCGCTCGGTGGCGGCGGTGGAGATCGATTCCAACCTGCTGATCGTGCTCGACGTCTCCGGCAGCATGGCGGACCCATCCGGCGTGTCGGGCCTGTCGCGCCTGGCCCTGGCCAAGCAGGCCATCAGTGCCTTGCTGGATAAATACGATGACCTCGGCGATGTGAAAGTGCAGCTCGTCACCTTCAGCAGCAGCGCTACCGACATGACCTCTGTGTGGGTCGATGTCGCGACCGCCAAGACACTGCTGGCCAGCCTCACCGCGAACGGCGGGACCAACTACGACGCGGCCGTGGTGACCATGCAGGCCGCGTTCAACACCTCGGGCAAACTGACCGGTGCGCAAAACGTCGGCTACTTCTTCTCCGACGGCAAGCCCACCACCGGCCAGGAAATCGGCACCGCCGACGAAACCGCGCTGAAAGCCTTCCTCGATGCCAACAACATCAAGAACTACGCGATCGGCCTGGGCAGTGGCGTGAGCAACGCCAACCTCGATCCGCTGGCCTACGACGGCATCAGCCACACCAACACCAATGCGGTGGTGGTCACTGACCTCAACCAACTCAACTCGGTGCTGTCCGGCACCGTGGTCGGCTCACCGGTCACCGGTTCGTTGCTGGGTGAGGGCGGCACGTTCGGCGCTGATGGCGGTTTCATCAAATCCATCGTGGTCGACGGCACTACCTACACTTACGATCCAAACGCCCTCAGCGGCCAGGGTTCGTTGACGTCAAGCGGCGGCACCAACCACGGCACCTTCAACACCGTGAACAACACGGTGAGCATCGCCACCAACAACAGCGGCACGTTGGTGATCAACCTCGACACTGGCGATTACAACTACACCTCGCAGAAAACCACTGCGGTGGTGATCACCGAGAACATCGGCTTCACCGCCAGCGACAACGATGGCGACCTCGCCAGCTCGACGCTGACCGTGAAAGTGATCCCCAACGCGCCTCCGGTGGCGGTGGACGACCACGTCATCACCAACGTGCTCTCGGGCACTGTCGTGGTGCCGGGCGAACTGTTGCTGGCCAATGACACCGACCCCAACGGCGATCAACTCTCGGCAACACCGACTTCGTTCAACACCGGCTGGATCGCCAAGGACGTGGACTTCACCGGCACCGGCGCGATCGGCTTCGCCGGTGAAAATAACAACCCCGCCAACAAGAGTCTGGCCAACGTGCGCAACGCCTTTGTGGCCAACGCGGCGACCATGACGGCGCTGCTTGTGGTCAGTGGCTATCTGGGCGCTACGAACAACTCCAATGGCAACAATGAGGACCTCATCACGGTCAAACTGAAACAGGGTGAGACGCTCAACCTCGATCACAATCTGGACCCTGGGCACATCACAATGGAGTATTCGCTCAACGGCGGGGCGTTCGTAAGCATCGCCGATGGCGGCACCATCACCGCAAGCGCGGAAGGCACTTACCAGATCCACCTGACCAACATCACCAACACCAGTGGCAGCGATGAGAATTCGGCGGAAAACTATCAGCTGACCATGACCATCAACTACTCCGGGGTACAGGCCGGCACCTCGGACTACCACGGCACCTACACCGCCAACGACAACCACGGCGGCAGCGACTCGGCCAACCTGACCATCAGCTATCAGGACGGCCATACCCTCACCGGCACCAGTGGGGATGACGTACTGGTGGCGGGTGCGGGCAACAACATCATCAATGCCGGCGACGGCAACGATGTGCTCACTGCCGGCTCCGGCAACAACGAGCTGCATGGCGGCGCCGGCAATGATCTGCTCTTCAGCGGCCAGGGCAATGACATCCTTGATGGCGGCACGGGTATCGACGCGGCCAGTTACGCCCACGCCACGGCTGGGGTGACGGTCGGCCTCAGCCTGCCGGGTGGGCAAAACACTCTAGGTGCCGGCACTGACACCCTGAGCGGTATCGAAAACCTCATCGGCTCGAACTTCAACGACACCCTGACCGGCGACAACACTAACAACATGATCAATGGCGGCCTTGGCAACGACAAAAATCGGCGGTGTGCCTGACTGGTTCGTCAACCTGGTCGACCTGCGCCCGGAGGGCGGCGATGCCCTGATCATGCGCGGCTGGGAACAACTGGCACGGGTCGAAGTGCTGAGCAATCCGCAATTCGCCCTGGCCAAGCTCTGGGAAAGCACCCTTGGCAGC
>NZ_JAGYGG010000048.1:0-38665 GCF_019947335.1 Pseudomonas sp. BF-R-24 | reverse complement strand
ACCCTTGCCTCTGGCTAACACTTCCCCTTGCCGGGTGTGTAGAGGACTTTCACCTCCAAGTCACCAGCGAGGCCACCACAGCCAAGCTGGTTGCGCTTACGCGCAACGCGCCATGCCTGGCGCACAAACAAAAAACCCCGGTCTTTCGACCAGGGTCTTTGCTATCGACTCGAAGTAACCAGTGGCTTCTTCGTAGCTCCAAGGCGTTCAGTGGGCCTCGGGGCAGATATGGCGCAGCGGACGGGACTCGAACCCGCGACCCCCGGCGTGACAGGCCGGTATTCTAACCGACTGAACTACCGCTGCGTATCGCTTTGAGCTGACGCTCAAGTAACTTGTCTGACTGAAAGCTCCGAGACTTTTCAATCTCTCTTTCAATCTCGAATCAAGGCATGCCTGACTCGGAAAATATGGCGCAGCGGACGGGACTCGAACCCGCGACCCCCGGCGTGACAGGCCGGTATTCTAACCGACTGAACTACCGCTGCGCGTCGGTGGAGGCATTTCAGCCTACCTCTTGCTTTCGCAAGTATCTCGGAAGTGGTGGGTGATGACGGGATCGAACCGCCGACATTCTGCTTGTAAGGCAGACGCTCTCCCAGCTGAGCTAATCACCCGTTTGCATCTCCGAGGCCGCGAAATTTACGCAGGTAACGAACCTAAGTCAATACCCTGCTTGAAGTTTTTCTGAAAAAGACAAAATTCTTTCAATCGGGAGGGCACCTACAGCAGTCAGACCGCTTTCGCGAGCAAGCCCGCTCCCACATTGGACCGCGTTCTTTCAGACACAACACGATCCAATGTGGGAGCGGGCTTGCTCGCGAAGACGGCGGCACTTTCAACATCAATGCTGAAGACAGCTTCCTTGTCCGATTACTCGCTGTAAATCATCTTCTTGGTCATGCCGCCATCGACCACGAATTCCTGGCCGGTGACAAATCCGGCATTCCTCGACAGCAGCCAGGCCACCATCGCCGCGACATCCTCGACCTTCCCCACCCTGCCCGCCGGATGCTGGGCATGATCGGCCTCGGTCAAGGGTTCGGCACGTTGCACCGAGGGGTCGCGCGCATCGATCCAGCCAGGACTGACGGCATTGACCCGGATCTCCGGGCCAAGGCTGATGGCCAACGCATGCGTCAGGGCCAACAAACCGCCCTTGCTCGCCGCATAGGCCTCTGTGTCGGGCTCCGACTGCCCGGCGCGGGTCGAGGCCAGATTGACGATGGCGCCGCTGTGAGCGCGCAGATACGGTGCACAGTGCTTGGCCAGCAACATCGGCCCACTGAGGTTCACCGCCAACACCCGATTCCAGTGAGCCAGGTCGAGGCTTTCCAGGGTGATGTTGTGCGGATCGGCAACCGCTGCATTGCATACCAGCGCATCCAGGCGCCCGAACTGACCGAGCACCTCGGCTACGCCCAGCGCGACTTGCCCCTCGTTGGAGACATCCATGGCGATGAACCAGGCGCTGTCGCCCAGCACTTTCGCCACTTTCGAACCCCGCTCCCGATCCAGATCCGTCAGCACGACTTGCCAGCCTTCGCTGATCAGCCAGGCCGAAATCCCCAGGCCAATGCCCCGCGCAGCACCGGTCACCAGCGCTACGCGGCCATTTGAGCCGGTGGCCGGCGCAGACAACTCGATCACAACGCAGCCAGGCCGCGTGCCAGATCGGCTTGCAGGTCCGCCACGTCTTCCAGGCCGACCGCAACGCGGATCAGGCTGTCACGAATGCCCGCCGCTTCACGCTCTTGTGGCGCCAGGCGACCATGGGAGGTGGTGCTCGGATGGGTGATGGTGGTTTTGCTGTCACCCAGGTTGGCGGTGATCGAAATCAGGCGCGTGGCGTCGATAAAGCGCCAGGCGCCCTCTTTGCCGCCCTTGACCTCAAAACTGACGACCGCACCGAACCCCTTCTGCTGGCGCAGCGCCAATTCGTGCTGCGGATGGCTCTTGAGGCCGGCGTAATGGACTTTCTCGATACCGTCCTGCTGCTCCAGCCACTCGGCCAGTTGCTGGGCGTTGGCGCAATGGGCCTTCATCCGCAGGTTCAACGTTTCCAGGCCCTTGAGGAAGATCCAGGCGTTGAACGGGCTCAGGGTCGGCCCGGCGGTGCGCAAGAAACCAACCACCTCCTTCATCTGCTCGCCGCCACCGGCCACGACGCCGCCCATGCAACGACCCTGGCCGTCGATGAATTTGGTGGCCGAGTGCACGACGATGTCCGCGCCCATTTTAAGCGGTTGCTGCAATGCAGGGGTGCAGAAGCAGTTATCGACCACCAGCATCGCGCCTTTGGCGTGAGCGATTTTCGCCAGTTCAGCAATGTCCACCAGCTCGGCAAGCGGGTTGGACGGCGATTCGACGAACAGCAATTTGGTGTTGGCCTTGATTGCCGCGTCCCAGCCGGACAAGTCCGCCAAGGGCACGTAATCGACTTCGATACCGAAACGCTTGAAATACTTCTCGAACAGGCTGATGGTCGAGCCAAACACGCTGCGCGACACCAACACGTGATCGCCGGCGCTGCACAGGCTCATCACCACCGCCATGATCGCGGCCATGCCGGTCGCGGTGGCCACCGCCTGCTCGGCGCTTTCCAGCGCGGCAATGCGCTCTTCAAAGGCACGCACAGTCGGGTTGGTGTAGCGCGAGTAGACGTTGCCCGGCACTTCGCCGGCAAAACGCGCGGCGGCATCGGCGGCGGTACGGAATACATAGCTGGAAGTGAAGAACATCGGATCACCGTGTTCACCTTCCGGCGTACGGTGCTGACCGGCACGTACGGCCAGGGTATCGAACGCTACGCCTTCGAGGTCGCTGTCCAGCCGACCGGCATCCCAATCCTGACTCATGCTGTCACTCCTTGCCTTGCTCTTGATAGATAAAAGTCTTTTTGCCAGATACAAAACCGGCCCCTCAGGGCCGGTAGTTACTCAGTTGTTGTACAGATCGATGATCGCACTGACTGCCTGCGTCTTGACCTTGGAGGCATCGTTGCGTGCCTGCTCGATCTTGTTCAGATAAGCCTCGTCGACGTCGCCGGTGACGTACTGGCCGTCGAACACCGCGCAATCGAACTTGTCGATCTTGATCTTGCCGCCCCCGACCGCTTCGATCAAGTCAGGCAAGTCCTGATAGATCAGCCAGTCGGCACCGATCAGGTCTGCCACGTCCTGGGTCGAACGGTTGTGGGCGATCAGCTCGTGAGCGCTCGGCATGTCGATGCCGTAGACGTTCGGGTAGCGAACCGCTGGCGCCGCGGAGCAGAAGTAGACGTTCTTGGCGCCGGCTTCGCGGGCCATCTGGATGATCTGCTTGCAAGTGGTACCGCGAACGATGGAATCGTCCACCAGCATCACGTTCTTGCCGCGGAATTCCAGCTCGATGGCGTTGAGCTTCTGGCGTACGGATTTTTTCCGCGCGGCCTGGCCCGGCATGATGAAGGTCCGGCCGATGTAGCGGTTCTTCACGAAGCCTTCGCGGAACTTCACGCCCAGGTGGTTCGCCAGCTCCAGGGCCGCGGTGCGGCTGGTGTCCGGAATCGGGATGACCACGTCGATGTCGTGATCCGGACGCTCGCGCAGGATCTTCTCGGCGAGTTTCTCGCCCATGCGCAGACGGGCCTTGTAGACCGAAACGCCATCGATGATCGAGTCCGGACGCGCCAGGTAGACGTGTTCGAAGATGCACGGGGTCAGGGACGGGTTGGTCGCGCACTGACGGGTGTACAGCTTGCCCTCTTCAGTGATGTAGACCGCTTCGCCCGGTGCCAGGTCGCGAATCAGGGTGAAGCCGAGCACGTCCAGGGAAACGCTTTCCGAGGCGATCATGTACTCGACGCCTTCGTCGGTGTGACGCTGGCCGAAAACGATCGGGCGGATGCCGTGCGGGTCGCGGAAACCGACGATGCCGTAGCCGGTGATCATCGCTACGACGGCATAACCACCGACGCAACGGTTGTGCACGTCGGTGACGGCGGCGAAAACGTCTTCTTCGGTCGGCTGCAACTTGCCGCGCTGGGCCAGCTCGTGCGCGAACACGTTGAGCAGTACTTCCGAATCGGAACTGGTGTTGACGTGGCGCAGGTCAGATTCGTAAATCTCCTTGGCCAGTTGTTCAACATTGGTCAGGTTACCGTTGTGCGCCAGGGTGATGCCGTAAGGCGAGTTGACGTAAAACGGTTGAGCTTCAGCCGACGTCGAGCTGCCCGCGGTTGGATAACGCACATGGCCAATACCCATGTGACCGACCAGGCGCTGCATGTGACGTTGCTGGAACACGTCACGCACCAGGCCGTTGTCCTTGCGCAGGAATAACCGGCCATCATGGCTGGTCACGATACCGGCAGCGTCCTGGCCGCGGTGCTGGAGGACGGTTAGCGCGTCATACAGCGCCTGATTGACGTTCGACTTACCGACGATACCGACGATGCCACACATGCGACGCAACCCCTACTTAATGGATCTGAACTGAGCACTACTCACTGAGGCGTTTTGGCCATCGGCAAGAGTTGCTCCTTGAACGGAATATCAGCGGGTACGCTGATTCCGCTGGCAAGCCACTGACTGCTCCACCCGAGGATCAGGTTTTTGGACCAGTCTGCAACCAATAGAAATTTTGGCACGAGCTGTGACTCTTTCCACCACCCGTCCTGCTGTACCGGCCCCAGGCTCAACAGCCCGACGGCGATAACCACCAGCAACCCGCCACGGGCGGCGCCGAAGGCCATGCCGAGGAATCGGTCGGTCCCGGAGAGCCCGGTGACGCGAACCAGTTCGCCGATAAGATAATTGATCATTGCGCCTACGATTAAAGTGGCGACAAACATGATGGCACAGCCCGTTATTATACGTGCCGATGGCGTTTGAATGTACCCGCCGAGGTACTCGGACAGTGAGCCACCGAACATCCAGGCTACGACTCCTGCGATGATCCAGGTCAGCAGCGACAGCGCTTCCTTGACGAAGCCGCGGCTCAGACTGATCAATGCGGAGATGGCGACGATTGCAACGATCGCCCAGTCAACCCAGGTAAATGGCACAGTGCAGCCTACAGACGGATAAGGCGGCGCATTTTAGCAGAGCCCATGCTTATCGGTAAGCTGCGATTGTCAGTGCATTTCATATCGGGGCGATAGTTTTAGCCACGTTCCGGTTGAAAGCGCACCACAAACCCCTTGAGGCTCTGTTGGCGGTTAAGCAAGTCACGCAGCCGGTCGGCTTCGGCACGCTCGATCAGCGGCCCGACAAACACCCGATTTTTGCCGTCGGCGGTACGGATGTAGGCGTTGTAACCCTGGCTGCGCAGGGTTTTCTGCAGTTTTTCCGCGCTTTCACGGTTCGACAGGCTGGCCAGTTGCACCGACCAGCTGACAGACAAACCATTGGCATCGACACGGCTTTGCGTGGTGTCCGGCTTGCCCGGTGCCGCGGTGATCGGCTGGGCAGGCGCCGTTGCAGGCTTAGCCGCCAAAGCCGGGACCGGCGCGGGTGCAGCCGGCTTGACTGCTGGCGCTGGAACCGCAGGCGCTGGAGCCACCGGAACAGCTGGCACCGCCGATTCCTGCTGGGCGATTTCGTCATCGCTCGGCACGGGTTCCTGAGGCAGGGCTTGCGGCTCAGGCACCGCCACGGGCTCGACCTGTACCTGGGGCATCGCCGGCGCCTGCGGAGCCGCGGGCGCTTCGACCGTCACCTGGCGTTGTTCGTCCTGGCGGGAAAACAGCATCGGCAGAAAAATCACCGCCAGCGCGACCAACACCAGGGCGCCAACCATGCGCTGTTTGTATGCCTTATCCAGCAATGCCATTTGCCGCTTCCTCCGTGGAGCGCCGGGCCAGCCACTCAAGGGCCTCGGCGACACAATAAAATGATCCGAACAACAGGATTTCGTCGTCGCTCGTGGCCTGCGCGCACTGCCCTTCCAGGGCGGCCGCGACACTGTCGTATGACGTGACCGACGCACCAAGACCTTGCAACGCGGCGTGCAAATCCGCAACCGAACGTGCCCGAGGCGAATCCAGAGGTGCGACGGCCCAGTGCTGGACACTAGCATTCAATTCACCGACAACACCACCCAGGTCTTTGTCCGCCAGCAACCCGAACACCGCCAGACGCTTGCCGACCGGCGGGCGACTGGCCAGGCGACGAGCCAGATACTCCGCCGCATGGGGGTTATGCCCCACATCCAGCAATAGATTCAAGCGCTTGCCTTGCCACTCGAACTCACGGCGATCCAGGCGACCGACCACCCGGGTGGCCCGTAGCGCCTCGATAATCTGCGCATCCGCCCAAGGCAAGCCGAGCACCAGGTAAGCCTGCAACGCCAGCGCGGCGTTTTCCATCGGTAGATCGAGCAGTGGCAGGTCGCGCAGCTCCACCGCGCGCCCTTGCCCATCGACACCGCGCCATTGCCAGTTGTGATCGGTCACACCAAGGTCAAAATCGCGCCCACGCAGGAAAAACGGGCAATTGAGCTCGCGCGCCTTGTCCAGCAGAGGTTGTGGAGGATTCAGATCGCCGCAGAGCGCAGGCGCGCCCTGACGGAAAATACCGGCCTTCTCGAAGGCCACGGACTCCCGGGTATCACCGAGGTAATCCGCATGATCGACGCCGATACTGGTGACCAGCGCCATGTCGGCGTCCACCACGTTGACCGTGTCCAGACGACCGCCCAGACCGACTTCCAGCACCACTGCATCGAGCCCGGAGCGCTGGAACAGCCAGAATGCCGCCAGGGTGCCCATTTCGAAGTAAGTCAGGGACGTGTCGCCGCGCCCGGCCTCTACCGCGGCAAAGGCCTCGCACAGCTCGGCATCCGTGGCTTCGACGCCATTGACGGTTACCCGCTCGTTGTAACGCAGCAGGTGTGGGGAGTTGTACACCCCCACTTTCAAGCCCTGGGCCCGTAGCAAGGACGCCACGAACGCACAGGTGGAACCCTTGCCGTTGGTCCCGGTGACCGTGATCACCCGAGGCGCCGGCTTGCCCAGTCCCATACGGGACGCTACCTGCTGCGATCGCTCCAGGCCCATGTCGATGGCCGAAGGGTGCAACTGTTCAAGGTAGGCGAGCCATTCGCCAAGGGTACGTTGGGTCATAGGCTGGCGGGTACCGGTGGAACCACGATCGGCTCGATAGGGGCAGCAACGAACTTCGGCGTCGGCAGACCCATCATTTGCGCCAGCAGGTTGCCCAGACGCGGACGCAGCTCCTGACGGTCGATGATCATGTCGATGGCACCGTGCTCCAGCAGGAACTCGCTGCGCTGGAAGCCTTCCGGCAGTTTCTCGCGCACGGTTTGCTCGATCACACGCGGACCGGCAAAACCGATCAACGCCTTCGGCTCGCCGACAATCACGTCGCCCAGCATCGCCAGACTGGCGGAAACGCCGCCGTAGACCGGGTCGGTCAACACGGAGATGAACGGGATGCCCTCTTCACGCAGACGGGCCAGCACCGCGGAGGTCTTGGCCATTTGCATCAGGGAAATCAGCGCTTCCTGCATCCGCGCACCGCCGGAAGCGGCGAAGCAGATCATCGGGCAACGTTTTTCCAGGGCGTAGTTGGCGGCGCGAACGAAACGCTCACCGACGATGGCGCCCATCGAACCGCCCATGAAGGAAAATTCGAACGCCGAAACCACGACCGGCATGCCCAGCAAAGTGCCGCTCATGGAAACCAGTGCGTCTTTTTCGCCAGTCTGCTTTTGTGCAGCGGTCAGGCGGTCCTTGTACTTCTTGCCGTCGCGGAATTTCAGACGGTCAACCGGTTCCAGGTCTGCACCCAGCTCGGCACGGCCTTCAACATCGAGGAAGATGTCGATACGGGCGCGGGCGCCGATACGCATGTGATGGTTGCACTTGGGGCAAACGTCCAGGGTCTTTTCCAGCTCCGGACGATACAGCACAGCCTCGCAAGACGGGCATTTGTGCCAAAGACCTTCAGGCACCGAGCTCTTCTTGACCTCGGAACGCATGATCGAAGGGATCAGTTTGTCTACTAACCAGTTGCTCATGCTTTCTTTCTCCAGTACCGGCGGCCCGAACGCTCTGGTTCGCGGCCCCGTGTATGCCCTAGCGCTAAATTCATGTGTGCGGCGATGATCAGTGAATGGCCGGGTCAGCGAAACGTGACCTGCGTACCACCCCATAACCCTCAGCCGTTTTGTACAGTGCAGTGGACGGCGGCAGACTGCCAGCCGTCACATCAACGGGTGCTACCACGTACCGCTTTGATAAATGCCTGAATCTTTGCGTGATCCTTGATGCCCTTGCTCGCCTCCACCCCGCCACTGACATCCACGGCGTAAGGCCGAACGCGCGCAACCGCCTCGGCGACGTTATCCGGCGTCAGACCGCCCGCCAGAATGACCGGCTTGCTCAGGCCTTGCGGTATCAGTGACCAGTCAAACGCCTCCCCGGTTCCTCCGGGAACGCCTTCGACATAGGTATCGAGCAAGATTCCGCTGGCGCTGGCATAAGCATCGCAGGCCGCTGCGATGTCATCACCGGCCTTGACCCGCAATGCCTTGATGTACGGCCGGTGCCAGCCTTCGCACTCAGCGGCGGTTTCGTCGCCATGGAACTGCAACAGGTCCAGCGGCACGGCGTCGAGGATTTCCCCCAGCTCGCAACGGCTGGCATTGACGAACAAGCCCACGGTGGTCACGAACGGCGGCAGCGCCTTGATGATCGAGCGCGCCTGCTGGACCGTCACCGCACGGGGGCTTTTGGCGTAGAACACGAATCCGATGGCATCCGCCCCGGCCTCGACGGCTGCCAACGCATCCTCTATGCGGGTAATCCCACAGATCTTGCTGCGAACGGCTGACATGTCGATACAACTCCAAGACAAATCCGGGAAAGTCCCGGATGGTAACAAAAGCGTTCGAGGGCGTCAGCCGCCAAGTTCCGAGAAGCCGGTCAGGAAGTGCGGACCGATGTAGCGCTCGGGCAACTCGAACTCGTCACGGTACTCGACCTGAACCAGATACAAGCCGAATGGATGCGCGGTCACGCCACCGGTCCGTCGAATCCGGCTCTCCAGCACCTCTTTCATCCACTCCACCGGCCGCTCTCCGGCGCCAATGGTCATCAGCACACCGGCAATGTTGCGCACCATATGATGCAGGAAGGCGCTGGCGCGAATATCCAGCACGATCATCTTGCCGTGACGGGTAACGCGCAGGTGATGCAATTCTTTGATCGGCGACTTGGCCTGGCACTGACCGGCGCGAAAAGCGCTGAAATCATGGGTGCCAAGCAGGTACTGGGCGGCCTCGGCCATGCGCTCGACGTCCAGCGGACGGTGGTTCCAGGTCACCTCTTCGTTCAAGTGCGCCGGGCGGATCTGATCGTTGTAGATCACGTAGCGATAACGCCGGGCAATGGCCTTGAACCGCGCATGGAAATGCGCCGGCATGACCTTGGCCCAACTGACACTGACGTCATGGGGCAAGTTGATGTTGGCGCCCATGGTCCAGGCCTTCATCGAGCGCTCGACCTGAGTGTCGAAATGCACCACTTGTCCGCAGGCATGCACCCCGGCGTCGGTACGCCCGGCGCACATCAGCGAAACGGGCGAGTCGGCGACTTTGGACAAGGCGTTTTCGAGGGTTTCCTGCACGGTGAGCACCCCGGACGCCTGGCGCTGCCAGCCGCGGTAGCGCGAGCCTTTGTATTCGACGCCCAGCGCGATCCGGAAAAAGCCGTCGGCTGCCATTTCGGCGGCCGGGTTATCTATATTTGCCAAGGAGGGACAGCCTGATGATGTACCAAAGGCGGGCATTATAAGGCCGCCGGGCGGGGATGCCAGAGAGTTCTCCATTGACTGTCCCGGCCTCATCGCGGGCAAGCCCGCTCCCACAGGTTTTGTGAACGACACAAATCTCTGTGGGAGCAGGCTTGCCCGCGATGAGGCCCAAGCAAACAACATCAATTAATGAGCCAAACAAAAACGGCAGCCTCAATGGGCTGCCGCTTTTTTTCAACCTGCCGATCAATCAAGCCAGGCGCGAAAGCATCTCCGCGGCTTCACTCTTCTGCTCGGCACTGCCTTCGCTTACCACCTCATTGAGGATGTCGCGAGCACCGTCGCTGTCGCCCATGTCGATATAGGCCTGAGCCAGATCGAGCTTGGTAGCGGCTTCGTCAGTACCCGAGAGGAAGTCGAAGTCATCATCGCTATCCAGCGCGGCATCAGCTTCGGTAAAGGTCGGCTCGCCGATGCTGTTGGACAAGCTCTCCAGTTCGGCGTTGACATCATCCAGCTCTGCCGCGAACGCATCCGGCGCGTCCAGTTCCTCGGCCAGCGACAGATCGAAATCGGCCGGCAACTCCAGATCATCCAGCGCGACCTCAGGAACAGCCGGGGTTTCGGCAACCGGGAAATCCTTCACGCCCTCATCCAGATCCAGCAGAAAATCGTCTTCAGCCAGCATCGCCGGCGACGGTTGCGCACCGAGATCCAGGTCGAGGTCGAAGTCCGACAGATCGTCGAGGTTTTCCTTGATTTCAGTCTGCTGCTGCAACACCGACTCAAAGCTCAGATCGTCGTCCAGCGGGAACTCACCAAGGTCTGGCAACGCCGCCACTTCAGGCTCCGCTGCAGGTGCAGGTGCAGGCGCCAAAGGCGTAATCGCGTCCAGATCATCCAGGCTCAGGTCGAAGGCGCTGTCGAGGTCATCCTCGAACGGTGCTGGTTCTGGTTCTGGCGCCGGTGCTTGCGGCTCATCGAGCAACAGCTCCTTGACGTATTGCGCGTCCAGCTCGGCAGCAACGGCGGCCGCGGCGATGCCACCGGCAGCCACCAGCGCCATGGCCGGGAAGCGACTTTTGAGTTTTTCAACCTGGGCGAAGTTGTCGCCATTAGCCACCAACTGACGCTCCTGGCCGACGAACGCATCGCGGTCGCCTTGCTGGCCGTAGACTTCCATCAGTTTCAAGCGCAGATCGCTGCGCTTGGGCTCTTGCTTGACGCCGTCCTCCAGCAACGCGGCGGCCTGGTTCAGGCGACCGGCATTGATGTGCGACTGAGCCTGACCCAGCACGTCGTCGGAACGCTCGGCAGCCGGCGCCACCAATGGTGCGGCGATCGGCGTGGTCATCACCACCGGAGCAACCACCGGCGCTGGCGCGGGAGCAGGCGTCGGGGCAGTCGCCAGCTTCACGCTCGGCGGCGGAACTTCCAGGCCTTCGAAGCTGCTTTCCGGCAAGTCGAAATCGGCCGAGAACGGCTGATCTTCGGCCAAGGCACGGGCCATGCGCAGATGTTTCTCGGCTGCTTGCTGGGCTTTGCGTCGACGCGCCAGCAACAGCAGCAGGAGCAGGAGAATCACCGCACCGCCACCGACCAGGCCCAGCAGCAGCGGATTGGTCAGCAATTCATTGAACTTCTGATCGTCAGATGCCGCCGGTGTCGCCTCGACGGGCTTCTCGGCTGGCGCGGGCGTTGCCTCAGGGGCAGGCGCAGCGGCAACCGGTGCAGGCGCTGCCTCCGGGTTGGCAGCCAGCTCGGCCGACATTGCCGGCGCGGTCGCAGCCGCTGGAGCAGCCGCAGCGCCCTCGGTTTGCAACTTGGCCAGTTGGTTGTTCTTCAACTCGATCAGGCGCTGCAGCTTGTCTACCTGGCTTTGCAGATCGGCCATGCGGCTTTTCAGTTCGGCGTTATCACGACGACTGGTGTCGAGGCTTTCCTGGGTCACCGCCAGCTTGTTGCTGAGGGCCTTGGCATCTCCGGCAGCCCCTTTGCCAGGGTTCTTGCCGGACTCGGCAGACACCAGGCTCAACTTGTCGGTGGCCGCTTGCGCCGGAGCACCCTCGGTACGAGCGCGATTGGTGGCGTCGAGCTGTTGCTGCCCTGCCCCGGGTTTTGCCACATAGCGGCGACCCTGGCGCCAGGCCTTGTTCTGTGCGGCCACTTCGGCAATGGCCTTGGCTTGCGGCAGGCCAGTGCTCTGCGCCTGGTCAGGCATGCGCAGCACCTGGCCGGTTTTCAGGCGATTGATGTTGCCGTCGATAAAGGCATCCGGGTTCAACGCCTGGATGGCCAGCATGGTTTGCTGGATCGAACCGCCATTACGCGCCTTTGCGGCGATTTCCCACAGGGTATCGCGCGGCGTGGTGGTGTATTGGGACGGTTTGGTCGCACCGGTGACGGGCGCGGCAACCGTCGAGGTCGGCTGCGCAGCCGCTTCAGCGGTTTGCGGCGAGAATTTGGACGGATCGAGCAGCACACTGTAGTCGCGCAGCAAGCGGCCGTTCGGCCACATGACCTGAACCAGGAACTTCACCATGGGTTCGGAAAGTGGCTTGCTGGAGGTCACGCGCAGGATGCTTTTGCCGCTGGCGTTGAGCACCGGGGTGAAGGTCAAGTCGTTGAGAAACGCCTGGCGGTCGACACCGGCCTTGGCGAAATCGTCTGGTGAGGCCAGGCTCGGTACCACTTCGGCGGCGGTGAGATCCTTGACATCTAGCAGCTCGATTTCCGCTACCAGCGGCTGGTTGAGCGTCGATTTCAGGGTCAACTCCCCGAGCCCGAGGGCATGCGCCATACCGGAGGACAGCGCCGAGGCGGCCGCTATTGCTAACACCAGTTTGCGAACTTGAACCATTAGCTCATCCTTAGTTTGAACATTCCTCGGCCAGCGAGAAGGTATTGATAGTCGCTGCCGTAAGGCATTGCACGCAACGGCGAGGGTCGTCGCGCGCGGTCATTTCATTGATGCCCGGCAAAGCCCCGCAGAGTGGCTCTGCCTTCAGCACTCCGGCAAGCATAGGCTCGCGCGGAATCATTCGACAAATTGTTGCAAAGTATCTTTTACAGCAGGTCTTTTATCAACAACTCGGCCAGCTGCACAGCGTTGAGCGCCGCGCCTTTGCGTACGTTATCTGACGTCAGCCACAGATTAAGTTCCGACGGGTCGTCAATACCATGGCGAACCCGACCAACGTAGACCACATCCTGCCCTACCGCATCGCCCACCGGGGTCGGGTAATCACCGGCTTCCACCAGTTCGATGCCGGGTGCGTCTTCCAGGGCCGCATTGATTTTCCCCAGGTCGATTTCACTCGCGGACTGCAGGGTCACGCTATAGCTATCGCCAAAAAACACCGGGGCTTGAATGCAAGTGACGGAAATCTTCAATGAAGGCCGCGCCATGACCTGGCGCAGCTCACGCACCAGGCGTTTTTCCAGCAGCGTATGACCTTGCTCATCCGGTTTACCGACCTGGGCCAACAGGTTGAAGGCCATCTGCCGATCAAAGAATTTCGGCTCCAGCGGCCGCACATTCAGCAGTTCGGCGGTTTGCCGGGCGAGCTCACTCACGGCTTCGCGGCCCTGGGCCGATACCGCCAGGCTGGCGGTCAGGCTGATGCGCTGCAAATCAAGCAAATCCATCAGTGGCGCCAGCACCACCGCCAGCGTGGTGGCCGACGGGCTTGGACTGCTGACCTGAAAGGGTTTGTTCAAGCCGGCCAACACCTGGGCATTGGCTTCAGGCACAACCTGTGGCGCCTTTTCGGCCGGCAGGGCACCGGAGAGATCGATAACCGAGCAACCGGCATCGGTCGCGCGGGAAGCGAAACTCAACGAAACCGCCGGGTCGGCGGCAAAGAATGCCAACTGCACCTTGCTGAAGTCGAACTGATCGACTTCCCGCACCCGCACGTTCTTGCCGCGAAACGGCACCGAACTGCCGGCCGACTCGCTGCTGGCCAACAGGTGCAGGTTACCGATCGGGAAATCGCGCTCTTCGAGAATCTGCACAAGTGTTTCGCCGACAGTACCGGTGGCGCCGATCACGGCAATATCAATGGTCTGGCTCATGGGTTTTACCTCTGGCGAAACGGGGGGAGCGGCACTTTACCGGGTGGGGGGCATGCAGGCAATTCTGCCGGAAATTTGCTGCGGCTGTACCGGCCCCTTCGCGGGCAAGCCCGCTCCCACAGGTTTCAGTTGTGCACACAAACCTTGTGCTCGACACCGAACACTGTGGGAGCGGGCTTGCCCGCGAAGAGGCCAGTATGGGCAATCAATAACTTTCAGACTGTCAGGAATAAAAAAACCCGCGCCTCTTTCAAGGCGCGGGTTCTTTCATTGCATCAACCGATCAACGCTCGAGCAGGATCCGCAGCATGCGACGCAGCGGTTCGGCCGCGCCCCATAGCAACTGGTCGCCGACGGTGAACGCGCCGACAAATTGCGAGCCCATGTTCAGCTTGCGCAGACGACCAACCGGGATGTTCAGGGTGCCGGTAACCTTGTTCGGGCTCAGCTCCTGAATGCTGGTTTCGCGGTTGTTCGGCACCAGCTTGACCCAAGGGTTGTGCTGGCTGATCAAACCTTCGATATCAGCGATCGGTACGTCTTTGTTCAGCTTGATGGTCAGCGCCTGGCTGTGGCAGCGCATGGCGCCGATGCGCACGCAGATGCCATCGACCGGGATCGGGCTCTTGAAGCGACCGAGGATCTTGTTGGTCTCGGCCTGGGCCTTCCACTCTTCGCGGCTCTGACCGTTCGGCAGTTCCTTGTCGATCCACGGGATCAGGCTGCCGGCCAACGGTACGCCGAAGTTTTCAGTCGGGTAAGCGTCGCTGCGCATGGCTTCAGCCACACGGCGGTCGATGTCGAGGATCGCGCTGGCCGGATCGGCCAGTTGATCGGCAACAGCGGCGTGGGTCGCGCCCATTTGCTTGATCAGTTCACGCATGTTCTGCGCGCCGGCACCGGAGGCCGCCTGATAGGTCATGGCGCTCATCCACTCCACCAGGCCAGCTTCGAACAGGCCACCGAGGCCCATCAGCATCAGGCTGACGGTGCAGTTGCCGCCGATGTAGTTCTTGGTGCCCGCGTCCAGTTGCTGGTCGATGACCTTGCGGTTGACCGGATCCAGAACGATCACCGCGTCATCCTGCATACGCAGGCTGGAAGCGGCGTCGATCCAGTAACCCTGCCAGCCGGCTTCACGCAGCTTGGGGAAGACTTCGCTGGTGTAGTCGCCACCCTGGCAGGTCAGAATCACGTCGAGGGTTTTCAGCTCTTCAATGCTGTAAGCGTCCTTGAGCGGAGCAATGTCCTTGCCCACGGACGGGCCTTGGCCACCGACATTGGAAGTGGTGAAAAACACCGGCTCGATAAGATCGAAATCCTGCTCTTCCAGCATCCGCTGCATGAGCACGGAACCGACCATGCCGCGCCAACCGATCAGACCTACACGTTTCATCGCAACTACACCTTCTTGAAATGTGGGCCGCTGCCTTGTCTTGAATTTGGCAGCGGGCCCGAGAGATTACAGATTCCGCAGCGCGGCGACTACTGCGTCACCCATTTCCTGCGTACCGACTTTAGTGCAACCGGCCGACCAGATGTCACCGGTGCGCAAGCCCTGATCCAGCACCAGGCTGACGGCTTTCTCGATGGCATCGGCCGCGGCCTGCTGGTTGAAGCTGTAACGCAACATCATCGACACCGACAAAATGGTCGCCAGCGGGTTGGCGATGCCCTTGCCCGCGATGTCCGGGGCCGAACCGTGGCACGGCTCGTACATGCCCTTGTTGTTGGTGTCCAGGGACGCCGACGGCAGCATGCCGATGGAACCGGTGAGCATCGAGGCCTGGTCGGACAGGATGTCGCCGAACATGTTGTCGGTAACGATCACGTCGAACTGCTTCGGTGCGCGCACCAGCTGCATCGCGGCGTTGTCGACGTACATGTGGCTCAGTTCGACTTGAGGATAATCCTTGGCCACTTGTTCGACCACTTCACGCCACAGTTGGCTGGAAGCCAGTACGTTGGCCTTGTCCACCGAGCACAGCTTCTTGCCACGGACCATGGCCATGTCGAAACCGACACGGGCGATGCGGCGGATTTCGCTTTCGCTGTACGGCAGGGTGTCATAGGACTGACGCTCGCCGTTTTCCAGGGTACGGGTACCACGAGGCGCGCCGAAGTAGATGCCGCCGGTCAGCTCGCGAACGATCAGGATGTCCAGGCCGGCCACGATTTCCGGCTTCAGGCTGGAAGCCTCGGCCAGTTGCGGGTACAGGATCGCCGGACGCAGGTTGCCGAACAGGCCCAGTTGCGCACGGATTTTCAGCAGACCGCGTTCAGGGCGGATGTCACGTTCGATGGCATCCCATTTCGGGCCGCCAACGGCGCCCAGCAACACGGCGTCGGCCGCGCGGGCACGCTCCAGGGTCTCGTCGGCCAACGGCACGCCGTGCTTGTCGATGGCAGCGCCACCGATCACATCAAAGCTCAGTTCGAAACCCAGGGCGAACTTGTCGCTGGCCAATTCCAGCACCTTGACCGCTTCGGCCATGATTTCCGGGCCAATACCGTCACCTGGGAGAATCAGAATCTGCTTGCTCATGCTTTCCTCATGTCATCAGTCGGTGCGCCTTGGGCGCACCCGGAAAAATTCTATCGCTCGGCCATCAGTACCAGCACATCCGTACTGAACGAACCATCGGCCTCAATCTCAAAATATTCGCGTACTTCATTGCCCATCGACTGCTGCAACTCGCGGATCGCCGCGCGCATCACTTGCGGTGTGCGCATGCGCTCGACCCAGCTGTTGTATTCCAGGCGCAAGCGCTGACGGGTGGTACTGCGGGTGTGCAGCCCCGCCTCGCTGACCTGGCGCAACCACTCGCCAGCGGAATAATCGCGCACATGGCTGGTATCGCGCAGCACTTCGACGCTTTGCAGGTAAGTGTCGAACAGCGGGCTACCCGGTGACAACACGTCGACGAACGCCGCCACACCGCCCGGCTTCAGGACTCGACGCACCTCCCGCAGGGCCACGCCCAGGTCGCTCCAATGGTGCGCCGAATAGCGGCTGAAGACGAAATCGAATTCGCCATCGGCGAACGGCAGGCGCTCGGCGGCACCGTTGACCGTGGTTACGTTGCTCAAGCCACGGTCGACAGCAGCGGCAGCGACCACGTCGAGCATTTGCTGCGACAGGTCGTAGGCCACCACCTCTTTCACCAATGAGGCTACGTGAAAACTCACGTGACCTGCGCCGCAACCCAGATCCAGGACCCTGGCCTCGCCCTGCCCCGCCAGTTCGGCCTGTAGCAGCGCGAATTCGGTGCCTTGAGCGTGTACGGCGCTGCTCAGGTAGGCCGAGGCCTGTTCACCGAATTGCTTCTGGACTACCTGGCTGTGCTGGGCGGTGCTGGTCATGAGGGACTTCCTTTTTCAGGTTTTAGCCTTGTGGTGTCTGGGCTGCCGTCTTCGCGAGCAAGCCCGCTCCCACATTGGTATGCATTTCAGAATGTGGGAGCGGGCTTGCTCGCGAAGAGGCCGGCCCTGACTACATCAATCTCGAATCATTCAAGCGTCGCGAAACAACCAAGGCTGGCTCGCACGATGCTTGGCCTCAAATGCCGCAATCGCATCGCCGTCCTGCAAGGTCAGGCCGATATCGTCCAGGCCGTTCAACAGGCAATGCTTGCGAAACGCATCAATCTCAAAGCTCAACACCTTGCCATCCGGACGGGTCACGGTCTGGGCCTGCAGGTCAACCTGCAACTGATAGCCCGGATTGGCCTCGACCTGCTGGAACAGTTCGTCGACTTCGGCGTCGCTCAAGATGATCGGCAGCAAGCCGTTCTTGAAGCTGTTGTTGAAGAAGATGTCGGCATAGCTCGGCGCGATGATGCTGCGGAAACCGTACTCTTCCAGCGCCCACGGCGCGTGTTCACGGCTGGAGCCGCAACCGAAGTTCTCGCGGGCCAGCAACACGCTGGCGCCCTGGTAACGTTCGGCGTTGAGGACGAAGTCCTTGTTCAGCGGACGCTTGGAGTTGTCCTGGTAAGGCTGGCCCACATCCAGGTAGCGCCATTCATCGAACAGGTTCGGGCCAAAGCCCGTGCGCTTGATCGACTTCAAGAACTGCTTCGGGATGATCTGGTCGGTGTCGACGTTGGCACGATCCAAAGGCGCGACAAGACCAGTGTGCTGGGTAAAAGCTTTCATGCTGCGCTCCTTCAGATCAATTCACGGACGTCGACGAAACGACCGTTTATAGCAGCGGCCGCGGCCATGGCCGGGCTGACGAGGTGAGTACGACCACCGGCACCCTGACGGCCTTCGAAGTTACGGTTGGAGGTCGAGGCGCAATGCTCACCGGACTCCAGGCGGTCCGGGTTCATCGCCAGGCACATCGAGCAACCCGGCTCACGCCATTCGAAACCGGCTTCGAGGAAAATCTTGTCCAGGCCTTCCGATTCAGCCTGGGCTTTAACCAGGCCCGAGCCCGGCACCACGATAGCCTGCTTGATGGTCGAGGCCACTTTACGGCCCTTGGCGATCACGGCCGCCGCACGCAGGTCTTCGATCCGCGAGTTGGTGCAGGAACCGATGAACACACGGTCGAGCTGAATGTCGGTGATCGCCTGATTGGCGGTCAAACCCATGTACTTCAAGGCACGGACGATGGAGTCGCGCTTGACCAGGTCCATTTCCTTCGCAGGATCCGGCACGTTCTGGTCTACCGCCAGCACCATCTCAGGCGAAGTACCCCAGCTGACTTGCGGCTTGATCTGGGTCGCATCGAGCTCGACAACCGTATCAAACGTGGCATCGGCGTCAGACACCAGGTCTTTCCAGGCTTCAACGGCCAGGTCCCATTCCGCGCCTTTCGGGGCAAATGGACGGCCCTTGACGTAAGCCACGGTTTTTTCGTCCGCAGCCACCAGGCCTACGCGAGCGCCGGCCTCGATGGACATGTTGCAGATGGTCATGCGGCCTTCGACGGACAGGTCGCGAATCGCGCTGCCGGCGAACTCGATGGCGTGGCCGTTACCGCCGGCGGTGCCGATCTTGCCGATCACCGCGAGCACGATGTCCTTGGCGGTCACGCCGAACGGCAATTGGCCTTCGACGCGCACCAGCATGTTTTTCATTTTCTTGGCGACCAGGCACTGGGTGGCGAGCACATGCTCGACCTCGGAAGTGCCGATACCGTGAGCCAATGCGCCGAATGCGCCATGGGTCGAGGTATGGGAGTCGCCGCAGACCACGGTCATGCCGGGCAAGGTTGCGCCTTGCTCCGGGCCGATGACATGGACGATGCCCTGGCGAACGTCGTTCATCTTGAACTCGACAATGCCGTATTCATCGCAGTTGTCATCGAGGGTCTGGACTTGCAGGCGCGAAACCTGGTCAACGATGGCGTCGATGCCGCCCTTGCGCTCCGGCGTGGTCGGTACGTTGTGGTCCGGGGTCGCGATGTTGGCATCGATGCGCCATGGCTTGCGCCCGGCCAGACGCAGGCCTTCGAAGGCTTGCGGCGAGGTCACTTCGTGGATGATGTGACGATCGATGTAGATCAGCGCAGAGCCATCGTCGCGCTGCTTGACCAAATGCGAATCCCAGAGCTTGTCGTAGAGCGTTTTGCCGGCCATCAGACGGTTTCCTCATCAGCTTGTTTCTATGCCCTGGGTCTTGAGCGACTCAATAACCCCTTGGCTTGTGAGGCTGATCCTATGGGGTTACATTAAATAACTCAAATTCATATTTTTTATGCTTTGGATAACCAACTGGAATGCAACTATGGACCTGGCCAACCTCAATGCCTTTATTGCCATCGCCGAGACCGGAAGCTTCTCCGGCGCCGGGGAACGGCTGCACCTGACCCAGCCGGCCATCAGCAAGCGCATCGCCGGGCTGGAGCAGCAATTGAAGGTGCGGTTGTTCGACCGTCTGGGTCGTGAAGTGGGCCTGACCGAGGCCGGGCGCGCCCTGCTGCCGCGGGCTTATCAGATTCTCAATGTCCTCGATGATACGCGCCGAGCCCTGACCAACCTCACCGGCGAAGTGACCGGCCGTCTGACCCTGGCCACCAGTCACCACATCGGCTTGCACCGTTTGCCGCCCTTGCTGAGGGAGTTCACCCGACTCTACCCACAAGTGGCGCTGGATATTCAGTTCCTCGATTCGGAAGTGGCCTACGAGGAAATTCTCCATGGCCGCGCCGAACTGGCGGTCATTACCCTGGCGCCAGAACCCCATGCGCTGGTCAAGGCCACCCCGGTATGGGACGACCCGCTGGATTTCGTGGTTGCCCCGGAGCATTCGTTGCTCAATAACGGCAAGGTCAGCCTGGCGGACATCGCCCGACACCCGGCGGTCTTCCCCGGTGGCAATACCTTTACCCACCACATTGTGCAGCGGCTGTTTGAAGCCCAGGGCCTGACGCCAAACATCGCCATGAGCACCAACTACCTGGAAACCATCAAGATGATGGTCTCGATCGGCCTGGCCTGGAGCGTTTTGCCGCGCACCATGCTCGATGACCAGGTGGCGCGCATACCTTTGCCGGGCATACAGCTCACTCGCCAGCTAGGCTATATCTTGCACACAGAAAGGACGCTGTCGAATGCTGCGCGGGCCTTCATGGCCTTGCTGGACGCTCAACTCGATCAGCCAGGGACTCAAGGCTAAGCTGTGCTAATCCTGTAGAGCCGCGAATTCCTGCCCCAAACGCCCATTCAGCCCAAGGCTTGCCAATGCCCAAATCTGTTGACCGTATTCCGCCAATGCCGCGTATACAGGCACTTGACCCGAAAAGCTCCGAACAGAGCTGGGAAAGTGCCCCGCAATTGTTGGCCGCGCTCAACGGCGCGCGCCTGGGTGCGTGGTATTGGGACATCGAGCGCGGGAAGATCAGTTGGTCCCGGGGCACGCAGGCGCTGTTCGGCTTCGATCCCCGCAAACCGTTGCCATCGGATCTGGAATACCTCGACTTGCTGCCTCCGGAGGATCGCGCGAAAACCGTTCGCGCGTTCCACGCAGTCATCGCTGGCGCACCGCTGGAGCAAGCGATGCATCACCGCATCCGCTGGCCCGATGGCAGCCTGCACTGGCTGGAAATCAGCGGCAGCCTGTTACCGGACAAGCACGGCCGGCCACGGATGATCGGTGTGATCCGCGAGATTACCCACCAGCGCCAGCGCGAACAGGCGTTGAGCAGCTCGGAAAAACGCTTCGCCACCCTGTTCCACCTGTGCCCCAACATGGTCCTGCTGACCCGCCAGGAAGACGGCCTGATCACCGAAGCCAACCAGTATTTCGAAAGCCTGTTCGGCTGGCCGGTGCAAAACGCGATCGGCCGCACCACCCTGGAACTGGGCCTGTGGGTGCATCCCGAACAACGGGCCGAACTGGTCAAGGCCACCAAAGCCAAAGGCGACCTGGTCAGCATGGAAGTGCAGTTTCGCGCCAGCAATGGCCAGGTCCACGACGGCATCCTCAGTGCGCAAAAGGTCGAGCTCGAAGGCCAGCCCTATCTACTGAGCACGTTCCTTGACACCACCGAGCGCAAAGTCGCCGAACAGGCCCTAAAGGACAGCCAGGAACGCCTCGACCTGGCACTGGACTCGGCGCAACTCGGCACCTGGGACTGGCACATCCCCAGCGGCATGCTCTACGGATCGGCACGGGCCGCCCAACTGCACGGTCTGGACGCCAAGCCCTTCCACGAGTCCTTCGACGAGTTCTTCGAAGGCGTGCCCGGCGAAGAACGCGACACCATGCGCGACGCTTACCGCAGTCTGCGTGAAGGCCCGGCCGGCAACTATCAATTGACCTACCGCGTGCAATTGCCCGACGGCACCTCGCGCTATCTGGAAAGCCGTGCCCGCCTCTACCGCGATGACAACGGCGTGCCGGTGCGCATGGCCGGCACCTTGCTCGACATCACTGATCAGGTGGAGCGCGAACAACGGCTGGTGGCCTCCGAAGAGAAATTCGCCACGCTGTTCCAGGTCAGCCCCGATCCGATCTGCGTCACCCGCCAGGACTCCGGCCAGTTCATTGAAATCAACTCCAGCTTCACCCAGACCTTCGGCTGGAGCACCGCCGATGTGATCGGCCGCAGCGCCGACGAAATCGGCCTGTGGGACGCTTCGGCGAAAAGCCTGCGACGAATCGAACAAGTGATCCGCGAACAAGGCCTGAACAACGTGGCCATTCTGGTCCAGCACAAGGAAGGACAGACCCTGACTTGCGTGATTTCCAGCCGCCAGATCAGCGTCGGCGACCAGCCCTGCATCGTCACCACCCTGCGCGATATCACCCAGCAACAGCGCTCGGAAGCGGCGCTCAAGGCCAGTGAAGAGAAATTCGCCAAGGCCTTCCACTCCAGCCCCGACGCCATCACCATCACCGAGCGCGACACCGGACGCTATCTGGAGGTCAACGACGGCTTCTGCCGCCTGACCGGCTACCGCGCCGAGGAGGTGGTGGGCCGCACGGTGTACCAGGTCGGGATTTGGGCCGAAGAAAAACAACGCTCGGCGCTGCTGGCCGAATTGCAGATCAAGGGACGGGTTCATCATCAGGAAATGCTCGGGCGCAACAAGCGCGGCGAACTGCTCACCGTCGAAGTCTCGGTGGAACCGATCACCCTCAATGAAACCGCCTGCCTGCTGCTGACCGCGCGCGACGTCAGCCTGCTGAAAAATGCCGAAGCACAGATCCGCCACCTGGCCTATCACGACCCACTGACCAACCTGCCCAACCGTGCCTTGCTGATGGACCGCCTGAGCCAGCAGATCGCCCTGCTCAAACGGCATAACCTGCGGGGCGCGCTGATGTTCCTCGACCTCGACCATTTCAAGCACATCAACGACTCCCTCGGGCACCCGGTGGGCGATACCGTGCTGAAAATCATCACCGCACGCCTGGAGGCCAGCGTGCGCATGGAGGACACCGTTGCGCGCCTGGGCGGTGACGAATTCGTGGTGCTGCTCAGCGGCCTCGAAGGCTCGCGCAGCGAGGTCAGTGAGCAGGTTCGCGAAGTGGCCGACACCATCCGCGAGCTGCTGTCCGAACCGATGTTCCTCGACGGCCAGCGCCTGCAAGTGACACCCAGCATCGGCATTGCGCTGATCCCCGATCACGGCTCGACCCCGACCGACCTGCTCAAGCGCGCCGACATCGCGCTCTATCGCGCCAAGGACTCGGGTCGCAATACCACGCAGATGTACCACAACACCATGCAGAAGGCCGCGAGCGAACGCCTGCGCATGGAAACCGACTTGCGCCTGGCCCTTTCCCGGGGCGAGTTTCGCGTGCATTACCAACCCCAGGTCGACGCCCGGGGTGACCGCATCGTCGGCGCCGAGGCCCTGGTGCGCTGGAATCATCCGGAACTCGGCCCGCAGTCACCCGCCGAGTTCATCAAGGTGCTGGAAGACAGCGGACTGATTCTGGAGGTCGGCACCTGGATCCTCGACGAAGCCTGCCAGGCCTTCAAACGGTTGATCGACGACGGCCTGGTGAATCCGTATAAATTCAGCCTGTGCGTGAACATCAGCCCGCGCCAGTTCCGCCAGAACGATTTCGTCGAACGTGTCGAAAACAGCCTGAACACCTATGGCCTGCCCTGCTCCCTGTTGAAACTGGAAATCACCGAAGGCATCGTGATCCAGAACCTGGAGGACACTATCAGCAAAATGCGCCGCCTGAAAAAACTCGGTGTGAGCTTCGCCATGGACGACTTCGGCACTGGCTACTCCTCGCTGACCTACCTCAAGCGCTTGCCGGTCGACACCCTGAAAATCGACAAGTCTTTCATCCGCGACGCCACCAGCGACCCGAACGACGCCGAGATCATCCGCGCCATCGTCGCCATGGCCCACAGCCTGGATTTGAAGGTGATCGCCGAAGGGGTGGAAACGGCGGAGCAGCTTGAGTTCCTGCAGGGACTGGAGTGTCACTTCTACCAAGGGTATTTGCACAGCCAGCCGTTGCCGGTGGAGGAGTTTCAAAAACTGCTGAAGTGACAGGCACAAAAAAGGGCGCCAATGGCGCCCTTCTTCTTGCTCCGACTCAGTGTTGCAGAGCCGGCTTTTGCGTTCCGTTGATCGGGATGCGCTTGGCTTTCGCCTCTTCCGGAATCACCCGTAGCAGGTCGATGCTCAACAGACCGTTGCTCAGGCCGGCAGCCTTGATCTCGATGTGGTCCGCCAGACGGAAGGACAGCTTGAACGCACGCTGCGCAATGCCCTGATACAGATAAGTGACGTCTTCGTTCGCGTCGCGTTTACCGCCACTGATGGTCAGCACACCTTTCTCGACTTCGAGCTCCAGATCTTCTTCCTGGAAACCGGCCGCGGCAATCACGATGCGGTATTGATCGTCGCCGTGTTTCTCCACGTTATAGGGTGGATAGCTGCTGCCTGGCTCGTTGCGCAGGGCGGTCTCGAACAGGTCGTTGAAACGGTCGAAACCTACCGAGGAACGGAACAGTGGGGCCAAGGATAATGTAGTAGCCATGATGCAAATCTCCTGAAAACAATCAGCAAGGTTTTTTGTCTCCGCGACCCGAATTCGGCATCGCGTAATCCTTAAATAGGGACCGCTGATTGCATTTCAAGAGATTGTTTTTTGCTTTTTTTACAAAAAATTTCAGGCCGCTTCCGCCACCGGCAGCCCCAGCAAACGCGAGACGTTATCCAGCTCGGTCTCACGACGCAGCACGGTAAAGAGCTCTACCGCCTCGGGATAATTGCGGGTCAGCATCGCCAGCCATTGCTTCAGACGACCCGGCGACTGGCGTGGCGTCATTTGTGCCTTGGCTTGCAGCCAGAAGTCCTGGATCAGCGGCAACAACTCGGCCCAGGTCATCTCGACCACCTCTTCACCGGCCCGCGCCGCGGCGATCTGCCGGGCGAGATCCGGACGCGAAACCAGGCCGCGACCGAGCATGATGTCTTCCACGCCGCTGATCTCGCGGCAACGACGCCAGTCTTCGACGCTCCAGATGTCGCCATTGGCGAACACCGGCACCTTGACCACGTCCTGCACCCGCGGAATCCACTCCCAGTGTGCCGGCGGCTTGTAGCCGTCGACCTTGGTCCGCGCATGCACCACGATGTGTTCGGCGCCGCCTTCGGCCAGGGCCGTGGCACACACCAGCGAGCCGTCCGGGCTGTCGAAGCCCAGGCGCATCTTGGCGGTGACTGGAATGTGCGCGGGGACGGCACGACGGACGTGCTCGACGATCTGGTTGAGCAGCTCGGGTTCCTTGAGCAATACCGCACCACCACGGGATTTGTTGACGGTCTTGGCCGGACAGCCGAAGTTCAGGTCGATCACTTCGGAGCCCAGCTCGCAGGCCAGCGCGGCATTTTCCGCCAGGCACACAGGATCGGAACCGAGCAGTTGCACACGCAGCGGCACACCGGAGGCCGTCCGGGCACCGTTGAGCAACTCCGGACCGAACTTGTGGAAATAGGCAGGTGTGAGCAACTGGTCGTTGACCCGGATGAACTCGGTCACGCACCAGTCAATACCACCCACACGGGTCAGCACGTCGCGCAGGATGTCGTCGACCAACCCCTCCATGGGCGCCAAAGCAATTTGCATGAAAAACACACTCGAGGAAAAACGTGCAGCAGTTTACTGGATTGCGCGAGAAACCGCAGATCCCTTGTGGGAGCGGGCTTGCTCGCGAATGCGATTTAACATTCAACATTGATATTGACTGGCACACCGCTTTCGCGAGCAAGCCCGCTCCCACATTCAGATTTTGGCGGATTCCAGATTTTGCGATAGCAACGCCGGGCCATAACCCTCGATGAACTCCGCCGGCATGCGCTTGGGCTTGCCCGTGGACAGTTCGATGCAGACGAAGGTGGTCTGCGCCCGCAGCAACGTCGAATTATCGCTGGGGCGGACCAACTGGAAGTGCCGGGTCATTTTAAGGCGCTGATCCCAATCGACGATCCAGGTCGCCAATTGCAACTCATCGTCCTCATAGGCTGCCGCCAGGTAATCGATCTCGTGCCGCACCACCGCCATCGCCCGGTCCAGCCGCCGATACTCGACCAGGTCCAGGCCAAGACGCTGGGAGTGGCGCCAGGCACAGCGTTCGAGCCAGGTCACGTAGACCGCGTTGTTCGCGTGCCCCAACCCGTCAATGTCCTCGGCGCTCACTTGCAGATCAATGATGAATGGCGTTTCCCGATCCCAGCCCATGCCCGACTCCCTGGTCAGATAATTTCGACCGGGGCAGTGTAACGGAAGCTCAGGCGGATTGGCGTGATTGCAGACTGCGCCCGGCCAGCAGTGATAACACGCCATCAATCACCCGAGGGTCGGCCAACACTCGCTGATGACCACCGTCTTTCAAACGCAACAAGCGGCTGTCGAACCAGGCTTCATGGATCAGCTGGGATTCCTTCACAGAGACAAAGTTGTCGTCTTCGGCATGGACAATCAGGCCGGGCATGTCGAGTTGATAGTGCGCGACATCCAGCGTCGCGGCTCGCATGCCGACATCTTGCTCGACCTGGCGAATGAACGCCGAGCGGGCCTTCGGTGGCAGCCCGACATAGCGGGCAAAACCACGCAACACACCGAGAATCCGCGCCGGGGCAGCAATGCTGACCAGGGTTTCGGTGCGCAGGCCCAACTGGACCGCGAGCATCGCACTGGCGCCACCCATGGAGTGGCCGATGACCGCTTGCAGCGGTGGCAGTTCGGCGGCCGCTTCCAGCATGGCGCGGGCGAACAGCACCACATTCGCCTCACTGCCCGGTGAGCGGCCGTGGGCCGGACCATCCAGGGCCACGACCGAGTAACCGGCATCGACCAGCGCGGTGATGAGGCTGGCAAACTGCGTCGGCCGCCCTTCCCAGCCATGCATCAGCAATACTGCCGGGCCCTGACCCCAACGCAAGGCCGAGAGACCGAAACGCAGGGTGACCCGCTCGGACTTGGCCAACAGTGGCAGCTCCCAGTCACGCAGCGGCAGATCCCGTGGCGTCATGAACGCCTGTCGCATTTTGCTTGCGACCAGTTTCGGGGCGAACCAGCCCAAGGTGCCATTAACGCCACGAACCCACTTTAACGTGCTCATCGCATTCTCCTCAGGCCGCAGCCTTCAGGTCAACGCACCGCCGATTTGGCGGCGCGCAGTAATCGATCGGACAACTCTCCTGGCCCCAGCGCCCGCGCCAGAGCCAGCCCACCCACCATCAAGGCCATGTCGGCCAGGGCTTTTTCGGTTTCTTCAGGGCTGGCCGCCAACTGCGCGACCATCAATTCCACATGCTCATTGAGCGCGACACGAAACGCTTCCGGCAGCCGCCCCAGTTCGCCGACCGATGCCGGGATCGGACAGGCCGATTCGGAGGAATCACGGTGCTTGCGCGACAGATAGAACGCCGCCACCAGCGCACGGCGCTCTTCGCCGGTCAACTCCGCGTCCATGTCGGCAATCAGGTCACGGCGGTGACCGAGCAATTGCCTGAACGCCTCCAGCATCATCGCGTCCTTGCTTTCGAAGTGGGCGTAGAAGCCGCCGACCGTCAGGCCCGCCGCGCCCATCACTTCGCCCACGCTTGGCTCGGCCGGGCCGCGCTGAATCAGCGCTGCGCTGGCAGCCTTGAGGATGCGTTCGCGGGTTTGGGCTTTTTTATCGTTCATCGTTGCCTCCGAATATTACGATTGAAATATTATTCTCATAATAAATTTTAGCAAGTCATGGGCATGACCGCTGGTCTGAAGAACAGTTTTTTTGGAAATTTTGGAAATGGAGGAATTTGGCCAAACGCCAGACAAACAAAAGGGCCATTCAATAATTGAATGACCCTTATAAATCCCGCAGAGCGGGTAATCGTGGCGTCCCCTAGGGGACTCGAACCCCTGTTACCGCCGTGAAAGGGCGGTGTCCTAGGCCACTAGACGAAGGGGACACAAACCCTTCTATACAACTGATCAGTGCTGAGTGCTGATCGATTCAAGGCCGGTGTGGCCAGACCTTGAACTGTAAAATTGGTGGAGCTAAGCGGGATCGAACCGCTGACCTCCTGCATGCCATGCAGGCGCTCTCCCAGCTGAGCTATAGCCCCGGATTTTTCGCCTCGCGGCGGAGCGACATCTTGCAACATCGCTTCTGTAAAACTGGCGTCCCCTAGGGGACTCGAACCCCTGTTACCGCCGTGAAAGGGCGGTGTCCTAGGCCACTAGACGAAGGGGACGCAAACCCTTCTATACAACTGATCAGTGCTGAGATCTGATCGCTTCAAGGCCGGTGTGGCCAGACCTTGAAGTGTAAATTGGTGGAGCTAGACGGGATCGAACCGTCGACCTCTTGCATGCCATGCAAGCGCTCTCCCAGCTGAGCTATAGCCCCTCATCGTTGATGTCATCGCTGAGGACGGGGCGAATCTTAAGGGCGTATCGAAAGCCTGTCAAACTTATTTTTCAAAAAAATTAAAATTTTTTGCCGACATAACAATCACTTACCGCCCTCCCCCCCGAAAAATCGGGGTCTGAGGACCACTGCGCGCCCAACGACGGGCACACACAATGGCCATCAGCCCTTCATCAAGCGTGTCAGGCAATCGCGCCCAACAGCTTTTCCCACTCCTTGTTTTCTTTCTTCGACACGCCGCCCAGCAGGTCAATGGCCTGGCGCAGACGGAAACGGGTCAGGTCCGGCCCGAGGATTTCCATCGCATCGAGCACCGACACCGAGCTGGCCTGGCCAGTGATCGCAGCGAACATCAGCGGCATGGCATCACGCAGCTTCAGCTCCAGGGATTCGACCACCGCCTGAATGGTCGCGGTGATGCTGTCCTTTTCCCACTGACGCAGGCTTTCGAGCTTCCACAGGATCAACTGCATCAACTGACGAACCTGATCACCCGACAGTTTCTTCGATTCGAACAACTTCGCATCCGGGTTCACGCCACCGGCAAAGAAGAACCCGGCCAGCGGTGCGACCTGGCTGAAGGTTTCGACCCGGCCCTGTACGTGCGGTGCGATCTTCATCATGTATTCGGAATTGAACGCCCACTTCTGCACGCGCGCGGCGAACTCTTCCACCGGCAGGTCGCGCAGCCACTGGCCGTTGAGCCACGACAGCTTCTCGATGTCGAAGATCGGCCCGCCGAGGGACACGCGCTTGAGGTCGAAGTTGTCGACCATTTCCTGCAGCGAGAACTTCTCACGCTCGTCCGGCATCGACCAGCCCATGCGACCCAGGTAGTTGAGCATCGCTTCGGGCATGAAGCCCATGCGCTCGTAGAAGGTCACCGAGGTCGGGTTCTTGCGCTTGGACAGCTTGCTCTTGTCCGGGTTACGCAGCAGCGGCATGTAGCACAGCTCCGGCTGTTCCCAGCCGAAGTATTCGTAAAGCAGGATCAGCTTCGGTGCCGATGGCAGCCACTCTTCGCCACGCAATACGTGGGTGATGCCCATCAGGTGGTCGTCGACCACGTTGGCCAGGAAGTAGGTCGGCAGGCCGTCGGTCTTCATCAGGACTTGCATGTCCATGCGGTCCCACGGGATTTCAACGTCGCCACGGAGCATGTCCGGCACCACGCAGACGCCTTCGCTCGGTACTTTCATGCGGATAACGTGAGGCTCGCCAGCGGCCAGGCGACGGTCGACTTCTTCCTTGGACAGCAGCAGCGCGCGGCCGTCATAACGCGGGGTTTCGCCGCGAGCCATCTGCTCGGCGCGCATCTGGTCCAGCTCTTCGGCGGTGCAGAAGCACGGGAAGGCATGGCCCATTTCGACCAGTTGCTGGCAATACTTCTGGTAAATGTCGCCGCGCTCGCTTTGACGGTACGGACCGTGCGGGCCGCCGACATCCGGGCCTTCGCTCCAGTCGATCCCGAGCCAGCGCAAGGCGTCGAAAATCTGCTGTTCGGACTCGCGGGTCGAACGCAGCTGGTCAGTGTCTTCGATCCGCAGGATGAACTCACCGCCGTGCTGCTTGGCAAAGCAGTAGTTGAACAGGGCGATATAGGCGGTACCTACGTGGGGATCCCCGGTAGGCGATGGCGCGATGCGAGTGCGGACGGTGGTCATGGCATGTCTCGAAAAGAATAAAAGCGAAGTTCAAACAAGGCGCGAATGGTAACAGGCGACACCCGCCCGGCTCCAGTGAACAGGGCATTTAAGCCAAGGTTGCGTCTGTAACGCCCGTATAGGGAGGTGAATGGCCGAAAATCAGCCGACAGCATTTACCGCTTATCGGCTGTATGCCAGATTTGCCCGCTGATAACTTCTCTTACAATTTCTCGACTACAGTTTGCCCCATGCCTGCCCAACTCAAGCGTCGCCTCTTCTCGTTCCTGCTGATTGTCCTGTTGGTTGCCGGGGGCCTGTTTGCCCATTGGCTCTTGAAGGGGCGCTTTTATGAAAGCACCGACAACGCTTATGTCCAGGGCGAGATCACCCGCGTGTCGAGCCAATTGGGCGCGCGTATCGATCAGGTGCTGGTGCAGGACAACCAGCATGTCGAGAAAGGCCAGTTGCTGGTCAAACTCGAAGGCGACGACTTCCGCCTCGCTGTCGACCGCGCCAATGCCGCCCTGGCCACCCGCCAGGCCGAACGCCTGCAAGCCCAGAGTAAACTGACCCAGCAGGCCAGCCTGATTGCCGCCAGCGAAGCGCAGGTCGCGTCCAGCCAGGCCAGCCTGGGTCGCTCGCAGATCGACCTGACCCGTGCCGAGACCTTGCGCAAACCCGGCTATATCTCGGAAGAACGGGTGACCACCCTCTCCGCCGACAACCACATCGCACGCTCGCAAGTGGCCAAGGCCCAGGCCGACGCGCAAAGCCAGCGCCAGCAGGTCAATGCGTTGAATGCAGAGATCAAACGCCTCGACGCGCAGATCGCCAACGCCAAAACCGACCTGGCCCAGGCCGAACTGAATCTGACCCGCAGCGAAATCCATGCCCCCATCAGCGGCCTGATCGGCCAGCGTGCAGCCCGCGAAGGCCAATATGTGCAGGCCGGCGCTTACTTGTTGTCGATCGTGCCGGACGAAGACATCTGGATTCAGGCCAATTTCAAGGAAACCCAGATTGGCCACATGCAGCCCGGCCAGGAAGCCGAACTGACCTTCGACGCCTACAGCGACACCCCGATCAAAGCCCGGGTCGACAGCCTGTTCGCCGCCTCGGGCGCGCAGTTCAGCCTGTTGCCGCCGGACAATGCCACGGGCAACTTCACCAAAGTCGTACAACGGATTCCCGTCAAACTGACCTTCGCCGCGGACAATCCGCTACGCGGCAAGATCCGCCCGGGCATGTCGGTCACCGCCAAGGTGAACATCAAGGACACCCCTGAAGAAATCACCCCCAAAGTGAGCCACAAAGACGCCCCTGACGATGGCCGGTGATCAACTGATCCGCCCGGTCGGCGAACCGACCCGGCGGGACTGGATTGCGGTGATGAGCGTGATGCTCGGTGCGTTCATGGCGGTGCTGGACATCCAGATCACCAACTCCTCGCTCAAGGACATCCAGGGTGCACTGTCGGCGACCCTGGAAGAAGGTTCGTGGATTTCCACCTCGTACCTGGTGGCGGAAATCATCATGATCCCGCTCACCGCCTGGCTCGTGCAGTTGCTGTCAGCCCGGCGCCTGGCGGTGTGGGTGTCCCTCGGATTCCTGGTCGCGTCCTTGCTCTGCTCCATGGCGTGGAGCCTGGAAAGCATGATTGTGTTCCGCGCCCTGCAAGGCTTTACCGGTGGCGCGCTGATTCCGCTGGCGTTCACCCTGACCCTGATCAAGCTCCCGGAACACCACCGCGCCAAAGGCATGGCCATGTTCGCCATGACCGCTACCTTCGCGCCCTCCATCGGCCCGACCCTCGGCGGCTGGCTGACGGAAAACTGGGGCTGGGAATACATTTTCTACATCAACATCCCGCCCGGCCTGATCATGATCGCCGGCCTGATGTACGGTCTGGAGAAGAAAGAAGCCCACTGGGAGTTGCTGAAAAGCACCGACTACGCCGGCATTCTCACCCTCGGCGTCGGGCTCGGTTGCTTGCAGGTGTTTCTGGAGGAAGGCCATCGCAAGGACTGGCTGGAATCGAGCCTGATCGTAACCCTGGGCAGCATCGCACTGGTCAGCCTGATCAGCTTTGTGATCGTGCAGACCTCCAAACCCAATCCGCTGATCAACCTCGGCATCCTGCGCAATCGCAACTTTGGCTTATCAAGCATTTCCAGTGTCGGGATGGGGGTCGGGCTGTACGGCTCGATATACCTGTTGCCGCTGTACCTGGCGCAGATCCAGAACTACAACGCCTTGCAGATCGGCGAAGTGATCATGTGGATGGGTGTGCCGCAGCTGTTTCTGATTCCCCTGGTGCCCAAATTGATGAAATACGTCTCGCCCAAATGGCTGTGCACACTGGGCTTCGGGCTATTCGGGTTGGCGAGTTTCTCTTCGGGCGTGTTGAACCCGGACTTTGCCGGGCCGCAGTTCAATCAGATCCAGATCATCCGCGCCCTGGGCCAACCACTGATCATGGTCACCATCTCGCTGATCGCCACCGCCTACATCCTGCCCCAGGATGCGGGATCGGCCTCGAGCCTGTTCAACATCCTGCGCAACCTCGGCGGCGCCATCGGCATCGCCCTGCTCGCCACGCTGCTGGATGCGCGGACCAAGGTTTACTTTGATTACCTGCGTGAATCCATCGTGCCGAGCAATCCGCAGGTCGCTGAACGGATCGCCTCACTGGCTGACCGGCTGGGCAATGAAACGGCAGCCCTGGGCAAACTCAGCGAGATCGCCCACCAACAGGCATCGATCATGGCCTACAACGATGCGTTTCATTTTGTCGGGATTGCGTTGGGGATCAGCATGGTGGCGGTGTTGCTGACCAAAAAGTTGCCGGAGGGGTTGAAGGCTGGGGAAGCACACTAATTGATACTTGCAGCGCCCTGACCGGCCTCATCGCGAGCAAGCTCGCTCCCACAGGGATCACACCGAACCTTGTGGGAGCGGGCTTGCTCGCGAAGAGGCCCGTACATTCACCGCAAATCTCAGACAGTAATCAACCGCTCGCGCAACTTGCCAATCTCATCACGCATCTGCGCCGCCGCTTCAAACTCCAGATCGCGCGCCAACGCATACATCTTCTCTTCCAGGGCCTTGATACGCTTGGCGATCTCGCCCGGCGAGCGCAATTCCGCTTCGTATTTGGCGTTCTCTTCCGCCGCCTTGGCCATGCCCTTGCGCTTCTTGCTGCGCGAACCCGGCACGGTGGCGCCTTCCATGATGTCGGCAACGTCCTTGAACACACCTTTGGGGGTGATGCCGTTGGCCAGGTTGAAGGCGATCTGCTTGTCGCGACGGCGCTCGGTTTCGCCGATCGCGCGCTCCATGGAACCGGTAATCCGGTCGGCATACAGAATCGCCCGGCCATTAAGGTTACGTGCCGCACGCCCGATGGTCTGGATCAGTGAGCGCTCGGAACGCAGGAAACCTTCCTTGTCGGCATCGAGGATCGCCACCAGCGACACTTCCGGCATATCCAGGCCTTCGCGCAGCAGGTTGATCCCCACCAGCACATCGAAAGTACCCAGGCGCAGATCACGGATGATCTCGACCCGCTCCACGGTGTCGATGTCCGAGTGCAAATAGCGCACGCGCACGCCATGATCGGCCAAATAGTCAGTCAAGTCTTCGGCCATGCGCTTGGTCAGCGTCGTGACCAGCACCCGCTCTTCCAGAGCGACGCGCTTGGTGATTTCCGACAGCAAGTCGTCGACCTGGGTCAGTGCCGGGCGAATCTCGATTTGTGGGTCCACCAGCCCGGTCGGGCGCACCACCATGTCAATGACGCGGCCAGCGTGTTCGGCTTCGTAGTTGCCCGGGGTCGCCGAGACGAAAATCGTCTGCGGGCTGATGCTTTCCCACTCATCGAAACGCATCGGCCGGTTATCCAGCGCCGAAGGCAGGCGGAAACCGTATTCCACCAGCGTCTCTTTACGCGAACGGTCACCTTTGTACATCGCACCGACCTGCGGAACGCTGACATGGGATTCGTCGATCACCAGCAAGGCATCGGCAGGCAGGTAATCGTAAAGGGTCGGTGGTGCCGCGCCGGCTTCGCGGCCGGACAGATAGCGCGAGTAGTTTTCGATGCCGTTGCAATAACCCAGCTCGAGGATCATCTCCAGGTCGAAACGGGTACGCTGCTCCAGGCGCTGGGCTTCCACCAGTTTGTTGTTGGAGCGCAGGTACTCCAGACGCTCCTGCAACTCGACCTTGATGCCCTCGACCGCGCCCATCAGGGTTTCCCGTGGCGTCACGTAGTGGCTCTTCGGGTAGAAGGTGAAGCGCGGCAGTTTGCGAATGACTTCGCCGGTGAGCGGATCGAACGCCGACAGGCTTTCCACTTCATCGTCGAACAGCTCGATGCGGATCGCCTCGAAGTCGGATTCCGCCGGGTGGATATCGATCACATCGCCACGCACGCGGAAGGTCGCACGGGCAAAATCCATGTCGTTGCGGGTGTATTGCAGGTCAGCCAGGCGTCGCAGCAATTCGCGCTGGTCGAGCCGGTCGCCGCGATCCACGTGCAACACCATTTTCAAATAGGTTTCCGGGCTGCCCAGACCGTAGATGCACGACACCGTGGTGACGATGATCGCGTCCTTGCGCTCGAGCAACGCCTTGGTCGCCGACAAACGCATCTGCTCGATGTGGTCGTTGATCGACGCATCCTTCTCGATGAAGGTGTCCGAGGACGGCACATAGGCTTCCGGCTGGTAGTAGTCGTAGTAGGAAACGAAATATTCCACCGCGTTGTTCGGGAAGAACGCCTTGAACTCCCCGTACAACTGCGCCGCCAGGGTCTTGTTCGGCGCCAGCACCAGGGTCGGGCGCTGCACCTGGGCGATCACGTTGGCGATGCTGAAGGTCTTGCCCGAGCCGGTCACACCGAGCAGCGTCTGGTGCGCCAGCCCGGCTTCGATGCCCTCGACCATCAGACGGATGGCTTCCAGCTGATCGCCGGCGGGCTCGAAACGGGTGACTAGCTGGAATTCAGACATGAAATACCTCTGGATCACTCTTGCCGGCAAAACCGGCACGAACGAGAAAGACCGCAAACGACCGATGTCGCCCGAAGAAAAAACTGGATTGTGCTCAATGTGGAGCCGATTGCCAGCGCTTTCAAGGCAAACGTCCTACATCGCGCAAAACCTTTGCCGACGCCTTTCGACTAACGGTCGCAAAATAATCGGAAAAACTTACCTTAAAAGCCGAATAGCCTGTCGCCATTGATCGCGGATGGCCTCTATACTAGCTCCCCGTTTGTGCACCGCTCTAGTGCATTCGGCTGGAGCGCGACACGTCCCTCCACTCTCCATTCAGAGCCGCCGCAATAATGAGCCTGTTCTCCGCTGTCGAAATGGCACCACGCGATCCAATCCTGGGCCTCAACGAAGCATTCAACGCCGATACCCGGACCAACAAAGTCAACCTGGGGGTCGGTGTTTACTGCAACGAGGAGGGGCGAATTCCACTCCTGCGCGCCGTTGTCGAAGCCGAAACCATTCGCGCCGCTCAACACGTTTCCCGTGGCTACCTGCCAATCGACGGCATCGCCGCCTACGACCAGGCCGTGCAAAAGCTGCTGTTCGGCAATGACTCGCCACTGATCGCTGCCGGCCGTGTAATCACCACCCAGGCCGTTGGCGGTACTGGCGCCCTGAAAATCGGTGCCGATTTCCTCAAGCAACTGCTGCCGAACGCCGTTGTAGCGATCAGCGACCCGAGCTGGGAAAACCACCGCGCGCTGTTCGAAACCGCCGGTTTCCCGGTGCAGAACTACCGTTACTACGACGCCGCGACCCACGACGTGAACCGTACCGGCATGCTGGAAGACCTGAACGCGCTGCCAAACGGCTCGATCATCGTGCTGCACGCCTGCTGCCACAACCCGACCGGCGTGGACCTGAGCCCGGCGGATTGGAAAAACGTCCTGGACGTGGTCAAAGCCAAAGGCCACGTGCCGTTCCTCGACATGGCCTACCAGGGCTTCGGCGATGGCATCGACGAAGACGCCGCTGCCGTACGCCTGTTTGCCGAGTCGGGCCTGACTTTCTTCGCCTCCAGCTCCTTCTCCAAGTCGTTCTCGCTGTACGGCGAGCGCGTGGGTGCCCTGTCGATCGTCAGCGAATCGAAAGAAGAAAGCGCACGCGTGTTGTCGCAAGTCAAACGCGTGATCCGCACCAACTACTCCAACCCGCCGACCCACGGTGCCAGCGTTGTCGCTGCAGTGCTGAACAGCCCGGAACTGCGCGCCCAGTGGGAAGCCGAACTGGCCGAAATGCGCCTGCGCATTCGTGGCATGCGTACCCAGATGGTCGACCTGCTGGCACAAAAAGCGCCTCAGCGCGATTTCAGCTTCGTCGGTCGTCAGTGCGGCATGTTCTCCTACTCCGGCCTGACGGTTGAGCAAGTTCACCGCCTGCGCAACGAGTTCGGCATCTACGCCCTGGACACCGGCCGCATCTGCGTGGCCGCGTTGAACCAGAGCAACATCAAGGTTGTGACGGACGCTATCGTCCAAGTCATCTGATGACACCTTGAAATGAAAAACGGGAAGCCATGGTGCTTCCCGTTTTTTATTTGTCACAGATTATTCTCAACGCAACGACCCAGCCCTCTAAACTCCACACAAGTCAAAATGTGGGAGCGGGCTTGCTCGCGAAGACGGCAGTACATTCAATACTTGTACAACCTGAACCACCGCTTTCGCGAGCAAGCCCGCTCCCACAGGATTTATGTACTAAGCATTCCCGAGAACCCATATGAAAAACGATGACCTGCGCGCCGACCGCGATGACCTGGATGACCTGGATCACTTCACCCCCCGCGCCCCGGCAAAACGCGGCAACAACCTGGTGATGCAAGTGGCCGCCGGTGTGTTTCTCGGCGGCCTGGCCCTGTGGCTGGTGCAATTGGGTGCCACGGCGCTCTACGCCAAACTGATGCTTGGCACGATTACCTTCGGCGGTTAAACCAGTTCGGTCGCGCGCTGGCTGGCAGCGTCGTCGTAGGCGACATACAGCGATTCAGCGACCTGGCTCTTGATCGCTTTAGTGCTTTCCAGGCCCAGGACAAAACCTTCGGCCTTGCCGCCGGCACGGTTCAATGCTTCAGCGGTGCCGGCCTGAGTGATGGCGTCGAACAACTTTTCGGCGTGGGGGCCGACACCTTTGGGCAGGCTGATCTGAGAGATGCTCATGGGTGCATCCCGTGGTGTCGAGGTGTGAGGGTCAAATGATTCATGGCGCGTACCTTTTCGGCGAATGGCCGGCAGCGCGTGTCACCACTTCCGGGCAGCCATGGTAGACCTCTGGGGCGATCCTGGTAACCGCCAATCGCCGCTAAACCACCGCCCGCCCCGCTGATTCGCTCCAATTGTTATTCGGTGCTTGACTTCTCTTTTTGAATCAGTAAGATACGCGCCATTCCGCGATAGCTCAGTTGGTAGAGCAAGTGACTGTTAATCACTGGGTCCCTGGTTCGAGTCCAGGTCGTGGAGCCAGACAGCAACATCGAAAAGCCCCTGAATCGAAAGATCCAGGGGCTTTTTTGTGGTCGATTGAAAAGCCAACGCCTGAAAAGCAAAAAGCCGATCTGTCTATTCGACAGATCGGCTTTTTCAGTTGCCGTGAACGTCAGACATGCTCACTGCTTTTCGTGTGGACCGCCCGTGGTTCTGCCACGCCATGTTCCGATTCCAGCACCGGAATCTCCTTGCCGTCGCAATCATGCAGTTTACCGTCACTGAAGTAGTCCCCTTCACGCAACGCCGCCAGATCCTGATAACGCAACACCCGCTCGGTACCGGCCGCAAACACCGATTGCTGGTCGGAGTTACCGGCAGTCAGATGGTTGAAGGTCAGGTTCAGCACGATGGCCATGATTGCCGAAGAACTGATGCCCGAATGGAAAATGGTCGCAAACCAGCTCGGGAAGTGATCGTAGAAGCTAGGTGCCGCGATCGGGATCATGCCGAAGCCAATCGAGGTCGCGACGATGATCAGGTTGACGTTGTTGCGGTAGTCGACCTTGGACAAGGTCCGAATGCCGCTGGCCGCGACGGTACCGAACAGCACGATGCCAGCGCCACCCAGCACGGAGGTCGGTACGGCGGCGATGACTCGGCCCATGAAGGGCAGCAGACCGAGGATCACCAGGAACAGACCGCCGGTTGCCACCACGTAGCGGCTCTTGATGCCGGTGACGGCCACCAGACCGACGTTCTGGGCGAAGGCGCTCTGGGTGAAGGAACCGAAGATCGGCGCGAACATGCTCGACAGCATGTCGGCGCGCAGACCGTTGCCCAGGCGCTTGGAGTCAACCTTGGTGCCGATGATCTCACCGACGGCCAGAATGTCCGCCGAGGTCTCCACCAGCGTCACCATCACCACGATGCACATCGACAGGATCGCAGCAAAGTGAAAGGTCGGCATGCCGAAGTGGAACGGCGTCGGGAAGCCGAACATCGGGCCCTGGGTTACGGACGAGAAATCCGCCATGCCAAGGAACACCGCGATCACCGTACCAATGACCATGGCCAACAGAATCGACAGGCGAGAGATGGTCGCACTGCCGATTTTGCTCAGCAGCAGTACCAGCACCAGCGTTACCGCCGCCAGACCGATGTTCGCCGTGCTGCCGAAGTCCGGCGCATGGCTATTGCCGCCCATTGCCCAGCGCGCGGCTACCGGCATCAGCGTCAGGCCGATGGTGGTAATCACGATGCCGGTCACCAGTGGCGGGAAGAACTTGGTGATACGCGAGAACACCGGGGTTATCAGCAACCCGATCAGGGACGCCGCTATCACCGCCCCCAGCAC